>NZ_LT629762.1:5718341-6091955 GCF_900105155.1 Pseudomonas prosekii | reverse complement strand
GAGTCAAGGTCGGTTTGCGGGTCACGCTGATGGCCTTGCGACTGTTGACCATGTCGATGGTGATGTTCCAGAAACCGGTGCTCGGCGCGGTGATGCGGGCCGGGAACGTATCGAAAGCGCCGCCGTGATAGGTGTGGCGGCCGCCATTTTTGAAGCTGCGGAAATTGGCGTCGTTCATCAAGCGAATGTTGCAGGTTTGCGAGCATTGAATGACGACAATGTCGTCCTCGTTGAGGTGCTCGCGCTGGTGGATAAATTTCATGAGGCGCCTCCAGAAGGGCTTTTTCTACAAAATCAAAACGATAGCAGGACAATTGGCAGAGTTTATCAGCCCGAACGGGTTATTATCCCGCTGTCAGCGCCGTGTTTGACAATTAAAAACGCTTATTCGGAATTCTATGAGCGATAAATGCAACGAGCCCCGGAGAAAAACAGTCTTTACGCTGTCGGAGGGTCTTTATCGGAGGTTTTATATGAAATGGGGTGTCCTGGTTCTGCCGCTTGCCTTGGCGGTGAGTGGTTGTGCAAATGTCGCAGAAATCAACGAGACGCTGCCGACCATGAACGTGATTTCAGGTAAAAAGCCTCACGAGTACGCGCAATGCCTGGTCGAGAAACTCGCCAGCAGCCGTGGTGCCCTGCAGATCGAGCCGCACAAGGAAGGCGTGCAAGTCATCGTTCCAGGCAAGTTGGCCTCCGGCCCGGCCGCCGTGTTTGATATCGAAGACCGCTCCGGCGGCAGTGGTATCAAGCTCCACGAGCGGATGTCCAACGTGCCGGTCCGGCCAAAAGATATCCAGCGCGCCGCTACGGCTTGCATCTCTGGTTAACAGAACGCCGGTTGATTGAGCGCTGGCTGATAGAATGTCGACCGCTAGCCTGATGCCGCCAAAGCCCTGCTTTGGCGGCATCGTCATTTCTGGAGTTGCGCATGAAGCGAGAGCAGGTACGGGAACGTCATGCAGAGGGCCATATCTCTGCCACCCACGTGATTCAGAACCCGGCGAATTCGGGGGAATGGATCGTGTTTTTCAAGAAGAGCGCTGGGCGCAGTTACTTCCTGGTGGACGAAAACGATGAAGTCGAATCATTCGCCAGCCTCGACGAATTGATCGAGACCGTGCGCGGCCTCGGGATCAAATTTGCCGAAATTCACATGTAGTTCTGCTGGTCGTTGCCAATGCAGTTCTGCACGTAGGCGCAGCGCGCCTTATTTGCAGACCACCACTACGCTGCGGTTTTTGAAGTTGCCGACATCGACGCCAAGGGTTTTGTCGCTTTCCTTGGTCGAGGGCGTTCCGTCAGTGCCGACGATCCGGTAGCCGGTGCCCGCGCAGGAGTCATCGGCCTTTTCGTAGCAGGTGGCCCAGGAATTGGCTTCGCCGGAGCAGTCGATGGTCAGCCCCTGTTCGCCGTTGTTCAGGTAGGTTCGTTCGGAGGTGGCGCAACCGGTGAGCGCCAGTACTGCAATCAGTGCCAGAAATTTGTTCATGTCGTTTTTTTCGTCGTCAGATGATGGGGCTAAGCCTGTGACAGCAGCCGAATGAAAAGGTTATAGCGAATGGCCACTTTGTTGCAGACATCCATAAAAAAGCCCTGCTCGATGGCAGGGCTGCTCGAATCAGCTGCGTATCAGGACTTGTCCTTGCCGCGACGTTTCGGGCCTGCAGGTTGATCCTGCAACACCGATGCCACCTCGATCGCCAGCGCCTCGGTAGGGAAAGGTCCGGCGATATTCTCGCCAGCAACGCTGTCTACCCACCATTGGCCGTCTTTCGCCTGATTGATCAGGTACCCGTTGACACTTTTTGCTACCGACATCTATCTGCCTCGTTGACTGTGTTCAATCGCGCCATGATAGCGCCAAATGCCCTTGACCGGTGCGGATCGGCGTATGGTGGTGCGATTGCCGGTCTGCGCGCAAGCCACGCTTGTGCTATCTATAGCCGCGCCCTGTGCTATCAATAAAAGCTTATGGGAACTATCCGCGAGAATATTTCTCTATGATGGCATCGGTTAGCCAGTGCGGGGCATTGTAAGGTGCCTGCAGCCTGATTAGACTGCGCCGAAACCCGAACACACAGCCTTTTCAAGGACTTATATGATCAAGAAATGCTTGTTCCCAGCAGCCGGTTACGGTACTCGCTTCCTGCCAGCGACTAAAGCCATGCCCAAAGAAATGCTGCCGGTGGTAAACAAGCCACTGATCCAGTACGGCGTCGAAGAAGCACTGGACGCTGGGTTGACCGAAATCTCCATCGTGACTGGCCGCGGCAAACGCGCACTCGAAGACCACTTCGACATCAGCTACGAGTTGGAAAACCAGATCAAGGGCACTGACAAGGAAAAATACCTGGTCGGCATCCGTAAGCTGCTCGACGAGTGCTCTTTCTCCTACACTCGCCAGACCGAAATGAAAGGCCTCGGCCACGCAATCCTGACGGGCCGTCCGCTGATCGGCGACGAACCTTTCGCCGTGGTGCTGGCGGATGACTTGTGCGTCAACCTCGGCGGCGACGGCGTCCTGACGCAAATGGTCAAGCTGTACAAACAGTACCGCTGCTCGATCATCGCGATCCAGGAAGTTGATCCGATGGAAACCAACAAGTACGGCGTTATCGCCGGTGACTTGATCGGCGACGACCTGTACCGCGTGCGCAACATGGTTGAAAAACCAGCGCCGGAAGATGCACCGTCGAACCTGGCGATCATCGGTCGTTACATCCTCACGCCGGACATCTTTGACCTGATCCAGCAAACCGATCCAGGCAAGGGTGGCGAAATCCAGATCACCGACGCCCTGATGAAACAGGCGCAAAACGGTTGCGTGATTGCCTACAAATTCAAAGGCAAGCGTTTCGACTGCGGTGGCGCTGAAGGCTACATCGAAGCAACCAACTTCTGCTTCGAGAACTTCTACAAGACTGGCAAGGCTTACTGATAGCGCCGCACCACTTGTATTGAGAAAACCACCTTCGGGTGGTTTTTTCGTTTTCCGCCCGCATATTGTTCGCAGCGTTTGCCCAATGATTGTCTGCAGGTATGCTGATGGCCTGCCGAGGAGATAGAAATGGCCTTTGATTTTGACCTTTATGTAATTGGCGCCGGTTCCGGCGGTGTGCGGGCTGCGCGATTTGCGGCGGGTTTTGGCGCGAAAGTCGCCGTGGCGGAGAGCCGTTACTTGGGCGGTACTTGCGTGAACGTTGGCTGCGTGCCGAAGAAGCTGCTGGTCTACGGCGCGCACTTCGCCGAAGACTTCGAGCAATCCTCCGGTTTCGGCTGGACGCTGGGTGAGGCCAAGTTCGATTGGGCGACGCTGATTGCCAACAAGGATCGCGAGATCAATCGCCTCAACGGCATTTATCGCAACTTGCTGGTCAACAGCGGCGTGACCTTGCATGAGGGCCACGCCAAGATTGTCGACCCGCACACCGTCGAGATCAACGGCGAGCAATTCACCGCCAAGAACATCCTCATCGCCACGGGCGGCTGGCCGCAGATTCCGGAGATTCCGGGCCACGAGCACGCGATCAGCTCCAATCAGGCGTTCTTCCTCAAAGAGCTGCCGAAGCGCGTTCTGGTGGTCGGTGGTGGCTACATTGCCGTCGAGTTCGCCGGGATTTTCCACGGCCTCGGTGCCGAAACGACGCTGCTGTACCGCGGCGATCTGTTCCTGCGTGGCTTTGATGGTGCGGTGCGCAAGCATTTGCAGGAAGAGCTGACCAAGCGCGGTATGGACTTGCAGTTCAACGCAGACATCGAGCGTATCGAGAAA
The DNA here is from genome assembly GCF_900105155.1 of Pseudomonas prosekii. Lineage (NCBI taxonomy): Bacteria > Pseudomonadati > Pseudomonadota > Gammaproteobacteria > Pseudomonadales > Pseudomonadaceae > Pseudomonas > Pseudomonas prosekii. Next base: position 6,088,180 of record NZ_LT629762.1, on the reverse strand, counting down.
CTCGCCGATGGCAGCCTGAAAGCGACGCTCAAGGATGGCCGCCAACTGCAAGCAGATTGCATTTTCTATGCGACTGGCCGACGTCCGATGCTCGACAACCTCGGGCTGGAAAACACTGGGGTCAAACTCGACAAGAAAGGCTTTGTTGAAGTCGATGAGCAGTATCAGACCGCCGAGCCGTCGATCCTGGCCCTGGGCGATGTAATTGGTCGCGTGCAATTGACGCCAGTGGCGCTGGCCGAAGGCATGGCGGTGGCGCGGCGTTTGTTCAAGCCTGAGCAGTATCGTCCGGTGGATTACAAAATGATCCCGACGGCGGTGTTCAGCTTGCCGAACATCGGCACCGTCGGTTTGACCGAGGAAGAGGCCCGGGAGGCCGGGCACGAAGTGGTGATCTACGAAAGCCGTTTCCGGCCGATGAAGCTGACCTTGACCGAATGTCAGGAGCGCACGCTGATGAAGCTGGTGGTCGATGGCAAATCCGACAAAGTCTTGGGTTGCCACATGGTCGGCCCCGACGCCGGGGAAATCGTCCAGGGCCTGGCGATTGCGCTGAAGGCCGGCGCCACCAAGCGCGACTTCGATGAAACCATCGGCGTGCATCCAACTGCCGCCGAAGAGTTCGTGACCATGCGCACGCCCGTCGCCGGTTAATCGTCCTTCGCTGCGTCTGGCGCTGTCGCAACGACGGCCGCCAGACGCATGCTTTCGCTTTCGTCCAGGCTGGCCTGGGTCTTCGCCAACTCAATTTCCAATGATTGATTGATCTGCGCTTGTTCATCAGCGCTCTGTTTCAGCGTCTGACTTTCCAGTAGCGCGATGCGCAAGCGTTCCTGGAGGAGGGTGCGTTCGTTGTCGGCGCGGCTGGCATGTTCGAGCAATTGGTCCTGGCGGTTGTTGGCCTGTTTGAGATGTTCCTGCAACAGACTCAGCTCGCGCAGCGTGCCGCGACTCTCGGTCAGCACGCGTTCGTTATCGCGATGCAATTGCGTGATCTCATCCTGGCGGACGAGGGCGCTTTGCTGGGCCTGACGTAATTCCATCTGAATCTGCTGCACCTGACCTTCGTGCCGACGCTGCTCCTGCTCGCGCTGCTCTTTGACAGCGTTGCGGTAATGCTCCAGCGCGTCGCGGGCATGCAGGTGTTTGTCTTCCAGCGAGTGGATCTGCTCGTCCTTGTCCTTCAGGCGTAATTCGAAATCCGCCAGCGCCTGATTGAGTCCGGCGTTGCGGGTTTGCTCGGTCTGCAGCATCGAGCGGGTTTGCAGCAACGCGTCGGATTCCTGGGTCAGCGCCAGGCTTTGAATCTCGTACTGCTGCTGCAATTCGGTGTTGGCTTCACGCGCTTCATCAAGCTGCGTTTCCAGGGTTTTGCGCTGATGCTCGAACGCTTCGCGGGCCTGATCAATCGGCTCTTGCGCCTGTTCTTTGAGGCGTTGCGCAAGGCGTGAGACCAATCCTGCCAGTTCATCATCAATCGGCTCGGCGACTTCTTCAGTGCGCTGCGGGCCGCCATCGAGCTCCTTCAGATAGCGATGAATCGTGGTTTTCGAGCCGGTATTGCCCATTTCGATTCGTACTGCGTCGATGCTCGGGTTTTCACCGCGAGCGAGGATAGCCAGACGGGCCGTTTGCACCACTGCTTTGTTTACACCGCCACGAGCCATGTGTTCTCCTACGATTTCGTACTGTGGTACGTACCACTAAAGTACATAGTGTACCACTCAAAATAAAAGTTAAATACCGAATGTATATGACGCGGGATATACTGGTATTACCCCGTGTGATGAGCTTTCGACACGGTTTTCGCCTGCTAAAACGGTACGTTTTCAAGAGTTGAACCCATGACTGATCTGGATCGCTATCTACAGGCCGCCACCCGCGACAACACCCGTCGCAGCTATCGCGCGGCCATTGAGCACTTCGAAGTCAGTTGGGGCGGATTTTTGCCAGCGACCAGCGAGAGCGTTGCGCGTTACCTGGTGGCGCATGCAGGGTTGCTGTCGATCAATACGCTGAAGCTGCGTCTGTCGGCGTTGGCGCAATGGCACAACAGCCAGGGTTTCTCCGACCCGACCAAGGCGCCGGTCGTGCGTCAGGTGTTCAAGGGCATTCGCGCCTTGCACCCGGCGCAGGAAAAACAAGCCGAGCCATTGCAACTGCAGCATCTGGAGCAAGTGGTGGCTTCGTTGGAGCAGGAAGCGCAAACCGCCAAGGCTGAAGGCGATCAGCCCGGATTGCTCAGGGCGCGGCGCGACACGGCGCTGATTTTGCTGGGTTTCTGGCGTGGTTTCCGTAGCGATGAGTTGTGCCGTTTGCAAATTGAGCACCTGAAAGCTGTGGCTCAGTCAGGCATCACGCTGTATCTGCCGCGCAGCAAAAGCGATCGCGAAAACCTCGGCAAGACTTACCAGACGCCGGCCTTGCAGCGTTTGTGTCCGGTGCAGGCGTACATCGCCTGGATCACCGAAGCAGCGCTGGTCCGTGGACCGGTGTTTCGCGGCATTGATCGTTGGGGCCATCTGAGCGAGGAGGGGCTGCACGCCAACAGCGTGATTCCGTTGCTGCGCCAGGCGCTGGAGCGCGCCGGCATTGCCGCCGAGCTCTACACCAGTCACTCGCTGCGGCGCGGCTTTGCGACGTGGGCGCATCAGAGCGGTTGGGATTTGAAGTCGTTGATGAATTACGTCGGTTGGAAGGACATGAAATCCGCCATGCGCTACGTCGAAGCCAGCCCGTTTCTGGGGATGACGACCCTTGCGGAGAAATCCATCGACGCGCCTAAGTAAGTTTTCGTCTATTAATACTACCGGCTAATAGCGAAAACCAATGAGCAGCATGAGGTTTGCCAATGAGCCATCGTGCGTTCGAGTGGGTAGAGTTCACCCCATCAACTTTTCAACTCAACTTTTCAACCCTGACGGAGAGTCACCGATGCCTATCATCAACAGCCAAGTAAAACCGTTTAAAGCAACTGCTTTCAAAAATGGCGACTTCGTACAAGTGTCGGACGCAGACCTGAAAGGCAAATGGTCTGTGGTGTTCTTCTACCCAGCCGACTTCACCTTCGTTTGCCCAACCGAACTGGAAGACCTGGCTGACAACTACGCCGCGTTCCAGAAACTGGGCGTCGAAATCTACAGCGTTTCCACTGACACCCACTTTGCTCACGCTGCCTGGCACAACACTTCGCCAGCCATCGGCAAAATCGAATACACCATGATCGGCGACCCAACCCACGCCATCTCCCGCAACTTCGACGTACTGATCGAAGACGTTGGCCTGGCTGACCGTGGCACCTTCGTGATCAACCCAGAAGGCCAGATCAAAATCGTTGAGCTGAACGACGGCGGTGTTGGTCGTGACGCTTCCGAGCTGCTGCGCAAAATCAAGGCTGCTCAGTACGTTGCTGCTCACCCAGGCGAAGTTTGCCCAGCCAAGTGGAAAGAAGGCGAGGCCACTCTGGCGCCGTCGCTGGACCTGGTCGGCAAGATCTAAGTCTGTGACAAAAGCATCACCAGGGCGGGTTTCCGCACCTTAGTAAGCTGCAACCGCCCAATAAAAACGCCCGGGCGAGATTCGCTCGGGCGTTTTTTTTCGCCTCAAATAAAGTAAAGGAAATCGCCCGTATGTTGGACGCCAATCTTAAAGCCCAGTTGAAATCGTACCTGGAACGGGTCACCCAACCGATCGAGATCGTTGCTTCCCTCGACGACGGTGCGAAATCCCGGGAAATGCTCGAATTGTTGAAAGACGTTGCCAGTCTTTCCACCCAGATTACTTTGCTCGACAACGGTGATGACGCACGTAAGCCATCGTTCTCGATCAATCGCCCCGGCGCCGATATCAGCCTGCGTTTCGCCGGCATTCCGATGGGCCACGAATTCACTTCGCTGGTGCTGGCCTTGCTGCAAGTCGGCGGCCACCCTTCGAAGGCCAGCGTTGAAGTGATCGAACAAATCCGTTCGCTTAAGGGCGAGTTCAGCTTCGAGACGTACTTCTCGCTGTCCTGCCAGAACTGCCCGGACGTGGTCCAGGCGCTGAACCTGATGGCCGTGCTCAACCCGAACATCCGCCACGTCGCCATCGACGGCGCACTGTTCCAGGCCGAAGTTGACCAGCGCCAGATCATGGCGGTGCCAAGCGTTTACCTGAACGGCGAAATCTTCGGCCAGGGCCGCATGGGCGTGGAAGAAATTCTCGCCAAGATCGACACCAGCGGTGCCGAGCGCCAGGCTGAGAAAATCAGCGCCAAAGAGGCCTTCGATGTATTGATCGTCGGCGGTGGCCCGGCCGGCGCATCGGCGGCCATTTACGCTGCTCGTAAAGGTATTCGCACCGGCGTCGCCGCTGAACGTTTTGGTGGGCAAGTGCTGGACACCATGGCCATCGAGAACTTCATCTCGGTGCAGGAAACCGAAGGGCCGAAGCTGGCCAGCGCTTTGGAAGAACACGTCAAGCAGTACGATGTGGACATCATGAACCTGCAACGCGCCACTGCATTGATCCCGGCGAAGAATGCCGGTGACTTGCACGAAGTCCGTTTCGAAAGCGGTGCCAGCCTGAAAACCAAGGCACTGATCCTTGCCACTGGCGCCCGCTGGCGCGAAATGGGTGTGCCGGGCGAGCAGCAATACAAAGCCAAAGGCGTATGTTTCTGCCCGCACTGCGATGGTCCGCTGTTTAAAGGCAAGCGTGTCGCGGTGATCGGTGGCGGTAACTCCGGCGTCGAGGCAGCTATCGACCTGGCCGGGATCGTCAGCCACGTGACGTTGCTGGAATTCGACAGCAAACTGCGCGCCGATGCGGTGCTTCAGCGCAAGTTGTACAGCCTGCCGAACGTCAACGTCATCACCAGCGCGCTGACCAGCGAAGTGAAAGGTGACGGGCAGAAAGTCACCGGTCTGGTCTACAAGGATCGCGATTCGGGCGAGTTCACCACGGTCGAACTGGAAGGGATCTTTGTCCAGATCGGTTTGTTGCCGAACACCGATTGGCTCAAAGGCACTGTCGAGTTGTCGCCACGCGGCGAGATCATCGTCGATGCTCGCGGGGAGACTTCTTTGCCGGGCGTGTTTGCCGCCGGCGACGTGACCACCGTGCCGTACAAGCAGATCGTGATTGCGGTGGGCGAGGGCGCCAAGGCATCCCTCAGCGCATTCGATCACTTGATCCGCACTTCCGCGCCGGCCTAAACGCCGAGGCTGAAAACACAAAAACCCCATGAGTGATCATGGGGTTTTTTTGTGCTGCACATTTGAGCGTTCCGACGCCGAGCGTGGGAACGATCAGCAGTGATTACATTGCGGTTGGCTGAATGATTTCTACCCAGTAAGCATCCGGGTCCTTGATGAATGCCAGGCTCTTCATGCGGCCATCGTTCAGGCGCTTCTGGAAGTCGCAGCCCAGCGCTTCGAAACGCTCGCACGCCGCGCGGATGTCCGGCACAGAGATGCAGATATGACCAAAGCCACGCGGGTCGGTGTTGCCGTTGTGGTAAGCGAAGTCGGCATCGTTTTCGGTGCCGTGGTTGTGCGTCAGTTCGAGAATGCCGGGGATCGATTTCATCCACTCGGTGCGCGCAGCGGCATCAGCCGGGATCTGGTCTTTGTCGACCAGCGCCAGGAAGTACAGGCTGAACTCGGCTTCCGGAAAGTCGCGTTTTTCCACCAGCGAGAAGCCGAGAATGCGCGTGTAGAAATCCAGCGATTTGGTGATGTCCTTGACCCGCAACATGGTGTGGTTGAAGACGAAATTCTGGGTGGCGGTATCGGGTTGGGCGGTGACGCCGGGGAAGGTGTTCAATTCGTGCAGGCTCATGGGCCCTCCGGAAAAAAGTGGGGCTGGCGAATGGACGCAATGATACGCAACCGTTTGCGCATCAACAAATCCAAAACGGCCAGCTATTGCCTGACGGCCGGACGAGGCTCAGACTTCGTCGCTCATTCCCTGAGTGCGCCTCGTAATGATCCGACCGTTCACATCGCTGTTGGTTTGCCTCGGTTTGTTGGCATTTGCCGAAATCTCGCTCGCCGACACCCCGAGCATCACCTGGCCAAGCGGCTGGGAGTCGGAAGTGATCGAGCCCAACCCGGCAACGCCGCAAGTGTCACGCCAGCGCGCGGTCAAAAATGACGCTGATGGCAATCAGGTAATGGTCATGGAACTGACGATGACCGAAGTCGACAGTGGCCACGAGGTCAACTTGCAAGGCGTGCTGCTGGAGATGCGCAAGTCGGTGCAAAAGGACTTTTTCCAAAGCGGTTATCAAAGTGTCTGCAACAAGATTCACTCGGCGACATTGAGTCAACTGCAGGCCCTGGAAACCACTTGCACGGTGACGCAAAACGGTCGACATGTGCTGTCGCAAACACTGGTTGCCGCCGTGGCGACCGGCAAGGCTTATGTTCTTTCCTATGCCGGGCAGGCAGACGTTTATAAGGCAAGTCAGGACGAAATTCAGGCTGCTCGTAACAGCTTGAAACTTTAGCTGAACATTCGATTGATCAGTGGTGCTCGACTGTTGAGATACCTGAACGAATTAACCCCAAAGTAAGTAAACAAGTATTCAACGCTGAACCGCCACATCTGTTGGCTGCTGATTTGCAACTTGATCGCAGACTATCGTTGCATTTGTTAGATATCGCCCATGAAAAAGCCCTGCATCAGCAAGGCTTTTTTGTTGCCGCGAAGGTTAGCCGCGCAACCAGGAATCAACGGTAGAAGCGCCGTATTCTTCCTTCCATGCTTTCAGGCCACGGTGGTTGCCGCCCTTGGTTTCAATCAATTCGCCGGTGTGCGGGTTGTGATAAACCTTGACCACACGAGCGCGGCGGGTTTTAGGCGCTGCGGTCTGTTGCAGGCCCGTTCTGGCCGGGTTCGGATCGAGAATGGCGATGATGTCGCGCAGGCTTTTGCCGTAGGTTTTCATCAGCCCCTGGAGCTTTTCTTCGAATTCGATTTCTTTCTTGAGCCCGGCATCGTTCTTCAGTGATTCCAGCTGCTTGAGCTGTTCTTGAAGGGCCTTTTCGGCTGCACGAAATTCAGCGAGTCTGGACAATATCTTTACTCCAATAGTGTGTTTGGCTGATACCAACCGCAAACAAAGCTATAAGCCAAGAGCCTTGAAGCGACTCGGTGATAATGGCTCACCTGCCAATCTTGCACAGGCAAGAAAAATTGTAGTAGTTAATTGGCCGAGAGTAAATCATGTCTTTTTCTTCATGTAACAACAGCAGTCTTTTGATTCAATTTGCTTGAGATTTGCTTAATTGCCCAGCGCGTTAATGGTCACTTAATGCATTAATGAAGTCCGCGCCAGGCATTGGCCGGCCGAACAGGTAGCCTTTCAGGAAGTCCACGTGGTGCGCTGTCAGGTAATCGCTTTGCTCCTCGGTTTCTACACCTTCGGCAACAATTCCAAGATCCAGCTTGGCCGACAGTTCGATGATGCTGTCGAGAATATGCCGAGAAAGGGCATCGGCACCGATCATCGCGACGAAGCTTTGATCGATTTTCAGAAAGTCCACGTTGAATTGGCGCAAGTAGCCGAGGCTGGAATGCCCGGTGCCAAAGTCATCGATGGCGATCATCACGCCCAAGTCGTGAAGTTGCTCAAACAACTGATGAGTCAGCGGCGTAGGTTCGATCAGTTCGCGCTCGGTGAGTTCCAGTACAAGGATGACGCTGCCCGGCGCGAACGCTGCGAGAAACACTCGGCAATCCTCGACCAGTTCCAGATCCTGGCAATGGCTGGCGGTGATGTTGATGCCGATATGAAACGGTCCGTCGAATGTCGCGGAGACCGGCGCGAGCAGCGCAGCAGTCTGCTGCATCAATGCACGGGTCATCGGCACGATCAGCCCCGAGTGTTCGGCGAACGGGATAAACAGATCGGGCCGCACCAAACCCTCTTTCGGATGATTCCAGCGCATCAACACTTCGGTGCCGCTCCACTTCTTAGTGTCGCCGTACACCAGCGGCTGGAAGTAGGGGATGAACTCGCCGGCCTCTAACGCGCGCTGCAATTCAACGCTGGGCGATGAAGCACGCTTCTGCAACACGTGGCCAATCGAACCTGCAACCACACCGAAGAACATCAGCAGACTGAACAGCGGTGGGTACTCGCTGCTTATATAACGCCAGGTTTCGCCTTCGGGGAAACCGGCTTCCACGGTAAACGCGTAACGCTCCGACACCCGCGTGCTTTGCGCTACGGGTAACGCGGGCAGGGCACCTTGACGCACTTTGCCATCAGCGGATAACCAGTTGTTGCCGACTTGCAGTAACAGCAAAGTCTGCCGGCCGATCATGCGCAAGACGTTGCTCAGGTGATAACCGTCGAGTGTGGTCAACGCGCCTTTTTTGCCGTCGCTGAGGCGATACACCAGTAGCGCAGTGTTCGGCGTTACCGGGTTGCCATTCATCAACCACAACTGGCCGTGGGTGTAATCGCCGGCGTTGACCGCTTCCTGGTAGTCGCCGAACAGCGAGCTGCAATATAGGTTGTTGTCCCACACCAGATTGGTCGAGCGCACAAACGGGCGGCGCGTGACTTGTTCGCGCAATGCCAGTTTCGCGTTTTCGCAGCGGTTGCCGGCCAAGGGCAGCAATACCCGCGCCGCTTCTGCGGTGTTGTCGAGCATCAAGTTGAATTGGCGCAGCGCTTCGTCGGCGGTTCGTTCGGCGTTTTGTTCCAGCGCGCGTCCGGCTTGCATATAAAGGATGGCGCATCCCAGCAGTATCGGCAGCGCGCCGCTCAAAATGGTCACAGCAATGCGGGTGCTGCGTTTGCGGCGGGACTTGACGGTGAGCGGCATGGGCAAAACCTGAGCGGATGAATAAGCATCATAGATGGCGGATGTAGCTTGTGTCGGCAGATTTGCCTGTGCAACAAAGCGCTTGCGCCGGGAGCGCAAAAGGCGATTTGATACAGAAGGCAGACAACCCCTTTTACGCTGTGTAGAATCCGGTTACGCATACAATAATAAATGACTTCTGATACCAGAAGCCTCGCCCGCAAGAGCCTTGGGTCGACAATGAAGAGTTTTGGGTTCCAACTGATCTACGGTGACTTTCTCGCCCGCAGCGTGCGGGGCATCTCCTGTGCGCCACCCGCCATTCTCAGTATTGCTAGCAACTAACGATCCGTTAATTCTAAGAATGATGATGAGGCGCCAACCATGGCAGATTTATACGAAAACCCAATGGGCCTGATGGGCTTTGAATTCATCGAGTTTGCATCGCCGATCCCCAATACGCTGGAGCCGATCTTCGAGATCATGGGCTTCACCAAAGTCGCGACCCACCGCTCCAAAGACGTGCACCTGTATCGCCAGGGCCAGATCAACCTGATCCTCAACAACGAACCAAACAGCGTGGCCTCGTATTTCGCCGCCGAGCACGGCCCGTCGGTGTGCGGCATGGCGTTCCGGGTCAAGAATGCCCAGCAGGCATTCGCCCGTGCTCTGGAACTCGGCGCGCAGCCGATTCACATCGAAACCGGCCCGATGGAACTGAACCTGCCGGCGATCAAAGGCATTGGCGGCGCGCCGCTGTACCTGATCGACCGTTTTGGCGAAGGCAGCTCGATCTATGACATCGACTTCGTGTTCATCGAAGGTGTGGACCGCAATCCGGTCGGCGCCGGCCTGAAGATCATCGACCACCTGACGCACAACGTGTATCGCGGGCGCATGGCTTACTGGGCGAACTTCTACGAGAAGCTGTTCAACTTCCGCGAAATCCGTTACTTCGACATCAAAGGCGAGTACACCGGCCTGACCTCCAAAGCGATGACCGCGCCGGACGGCATGATCCGCATCCCGTTGAACGAAGAATCGTCGAAGGGCGCCGGGCAGATCGAAGAATTCCTGATGCAGTTCAACGGCGAAGGCATCCAGCATGTCGCGTTCCTCAGCGACAACCTGATCGATACCTGGGACCGCCTGAAGAAAATCGGCATGCGCTTCATGACCGCGCCACCGGAAACCTATTACGAAATGCTTGAAGGCCGTTTGCCGAACCACGGCGAGCCGGTCGATCAACTGCAATCGCGCGGGATTCTGCTGGATGGTTCGTCGGAGTCGGGCGATAAACGCCTGCTGCTGCAGATCTTCTCGGAAACCCTGATGGGGCCGGTGTTCTTCGAGTTCATCCAGCGCAAGGGCGATGATGGTTTCGGCGAAGGCAACTTCAAGGCGCTGTTCGAATCGATCGAGCGTGATCAGGTTCGTCGTGGCGTACTGTCCACCGAGTAAGCCGCAACACATATAGAAAAGCCCGGCCAGTATTACTGCTGACCGGGCTTTTCTTTGGCTGATACATCCCCCTGTTGGAGCGAGGCTTGCCCGCGAAGCTTTTTGGCGCCTTCAAGGACGCCTTCGCGGGCAAGCCTCGCTCCTACATTATTTACATAGGCTTGCGGCGCTGCCGGACCAGATGCTTGAACCCTTCAAACACCAGCACCACTACCGCCATCCAGATCGGGATGTAGGTCAGCCATTCCCCGGGCTTGATGCTTTCCCCAAGCAGCAGCGCCACGCCGAGCAACAACACCGGTTCGACATAACTCAGCAACCCGAACAGGCTGAACGGCAGCAGGCGGCTGGCGATGATGTAGACCACCAGCGCCGATGCACTGATCAGACCGAGCAATGGGATCAGCAGCGACAGCCACGGATACTGGTCGAACACGGCGAAACCCTGTTCGCCGCCCCAGACAAACCAGCACGCCACCGGCAGCATCAGGGTCATGTCCATCCACAACCCGCCGAGGTTGTCGGTCGCCAGCCATTTGCGCAGCACGAAGTAGGTCGGGTAACCGACGACCACCAGCAACGTCGCCCAGGAAAAACCGCCGACCTGATACAGCTCGTTGAGCACGCCAAGCGAGGCGAAAAACACCGCGACTTTCTGCAGATAGGACAAACGCTCGCCATAAGCGATGCGCCCGGTCAGCACCATCGCCAGCGGCAACAGGAAATACCCCAGCGACACGTCGAGGCTGTAACCGTTGAGCGGCGCCCACATGAACAGCCACAGCTGCAACCCAAGCAAAATCGCCGAGGCGACCAGGCCGATGAGCAGCTTGGGCTTGCCGATCACCAATTTGACGATGGCGACGGCGCGCCGCCATTCGCCGGACACCAGCATGAACACGGTCATGCAGGGCAAGGTCAGGAGCATCCGCCAGCCGAAGATTTCTACGCCGCTCAATGGGGTGAGCAACGAGGTGTAGTAATACATGACGGCAAACAGCACCGAGGCTGTGACCGATAAAGCGATACCTTTAGACAAACTGTCCTCGCGAGGTTGAACGTGAAACGGGGGGCGGAGGATACGTGGTTTTAGCTTAGAACACTGTTCGATTGATCAACCGTGCTCACAGGTGATCGTTCCTACGCTCTGCGTGGAAATGCTTCCTGTGACGCTCAGCGTCACTTTCCTGAAAGGAACGCGGAGCGTCGCGTGCAGCATTCCCACGCGGAGCGTGGGAACAATCAGTGCTAGCCAGTTGCGGGTCAGTCCGGGTCAGTTTTTGCGAGGGTTGCGGCCGGAGACGAAGTGGCTGATGTCGTTGAAGCCCGGCGTCGAGGAATGCCCCGGTGTCACCAGCGAATTGATAAACGCCTCATCCTCGGCGCTGATCTTCACGGCTTGAGCCTTGGTGTAGGCGTCCCACTGTTCTTCGGTGCGCGGGCCGACGATGGCCGAGGTCACGGCGCTGTTGTTCAGCACCCAAGCGATCGCGAATTCGACGATGCCGACACCACGGGCCTCGGTGTATTGCTGGATTTGCTGGGCGATGCGCAACGACTCGACGCGCCATTCGGTTTCGAGGATGCGCTTGTCCTGCCGGCCGGCGCGGCTGTTCACATCCGGAGTGACGTCCGGCGCGTATTTGCCGCTGAGCACGCCGCGCGCCAACGGGCTGTAAGGCACGACGCCGAGGCCATAAGCGTGAGCGGCGGTGATTTGTTCCGATTCGGCCTGGCGGTTGACGATGTTGTACAGCGGCTGACTGATCACCGGGCGGTCAACGCCGAGTTTGTCGGCGACGCGAATCACTTCGGCGATGCGCCAGCCACGGTAGTTGGACAGGCCCCAATAACGGATCTTGCCTTGGCGAATCAGGTCGCCGATGGCCGAGACCGTCACTTCCAGCGGCGTGTTGTGGTCTTCGCGGTGCAGGTAATAGATGTCGACATAATCGGTGTCGAGCCGCGTCAGGCTGGCATCGATGCCGTTGAAAAGGTGTTTGCGGCTCAAACCGCTGCGGTTCGGCACGCCGTCCACCGGGCCGAAACCGACTTTGGTGGCGATCACCCATTCATGCCGATTGCCGGCGACGGCTTCACCGACGATCTCCTCGGAACGGCCGTTGGTGTAGACGTCGGCGGTGTCGATGAAGTTGATACCCTGATCCCAGGCCTTGTCGATGATCCGCAGCGAGTCTTCGGTGCTGGTCTGTTCGCCGAACATCATGGTGCCGAGGGTCAGCGTGGACACCTGCAATCCGGAATGGCCAAGGGTGCGATAGCTCATGAACGAAGTCCTTTTGTCGGTGCGGAAAAGGCTTCAATCAAATACCAGAATGGTTGCCCGGAGCAACCGGAATATCGACGCGAATCCCTGTGGGAGCCGAGCTTGCTCGCGATAGCGATAGCACAGACACCATCAATCTTGACTGTGCAGCCGCCATCGCAAGCAAGCTCGCTCCCACAAAAGGCAGATCAGACGCGCAGCGTTCGCGTCATCCGCAACGCCAACACACTGCCGCAGACAATCACGCCCGCCAACAGATACAACGCCGCATCCGTCGAGCCGGTGCTGTCCTTGACCCAGCCAACCAGATAAGGGCTCAAGAACCCGGCCATCTGCCCCATCGAGTTGATCAGCGCCAAACCACCGGCCGCCGCACCCGCGCTGAGCAGCGCCGTCGGCACCGGCCAGAACATCGGCAGGCCGGTGAGGGCGCCCATGGTGGCGATGGTCAGACCGAGAATCGCAATCGCCGGCGTCGTCGCGAAGTTGACCGCGATCAGCAAACCGACCGCGCCCATCAGCATCGGCACCACCAAATGCCAGCGCCGCTCCTTGCGCAGATCCGCCGAACGACCGACCAGCAACATGAACACCGCCGCCAGCAGATAAGGAATCGCACTCAACCAGCCAATCACCAGGTTATCGCTGAAACCGAGGTTCTTGATGATCGATGGCAGCCAGAAGTTGATCGCGTAAACGCCGCTCTGAATGCAGAAATAAATCAGCCCGAATGCCCAGATCGCCGGGTTCTTGAACACCGCCGTCAACGAGTCGGTGGTGGTTTTCGGTTTGTTCGCCAAGTCTTCTGCGTGGTCGGCTTCCAGCACCGAACGCTCGAACGGCGTCAGCCACTTGGCATTTGCATAACTGTCGCTGAGCAGGAAATAGGCGAGGGCGCCGAGAATCACCGTCGGAATCCCTTGCAGCAAAAACATCCACTGCCAACCGGCCAAGCCACCTTGGCCAGCGGCGAAGTGGTTGAGAATCCAACCGGAAAACGGGCTGCCGAGCAGACCGGAAACAGGAATCGCCGACATGAACAGCGCCATGATCCGGCCACGGCGGAACGTCGGGAACCACTGCGAGAGATACAGCACCACGCCCGGGAAAAACCCGGCTTCGGCCGCGCCAGTGAACAGGCGCAAAGTGTAGAACTCGGTCGGCGTGGTGACGAACAGCAGGCACGTCGAGAGCGTGCCCCAGACGATCATCATCAGCGCGATCCAGCGCCGTGGGCCGAATTTGCTCAGCGCCAGGTTGCTCGGCACGCCACACAAGACGTAGCCGATAAAGAAGATCCCGGCGCCGAGGCCGTACACGGTCTCGCTGAATTTCAGCGCGTCGAGCATCTGCAACTTGGCGAATCCAACGTTCACCCGGTCGAGGTAGTTGAACAAGTAGCAGATGAAAATGAAGGGGATCAAACGTAAGGTGATGCGCTTGTAAACGGCGCTTTTTTCGTCAGCATTGGTCTGGGTAGCGGCTGCGCTCTGTGACATGGCGGGCTCTCTCTTTATTATGATTTTTTGCGATGCAAAGGGTAACGTTGATCGCCCCGTGAGTCTCGGCCACCGCTTGGGTGATTGTCTTTGTGCCTGAGCACAGCGTTTGCCGGACAAGCCTGTGCGGGTGAACAACCCGTCCCACCTCGTTTTCAAGGATCTGCGCAATGTTTGAACTCGATCACGACCTGGCCCAGGACATCGTCGACCGGGCCATGGCCATCCTCCCGTACAACGTCAATGTCATGGACAGTCAGGGGCTGATTCTGGGCAGCGGCGAACCGGAGCGGATCAACACGCGCCACGAAGGCGCGCAATTGGTCCTGGCCAACGGGCGGGTGGTCGAGATCGACGCGCAAACCGCGATACACCTCAAAGGCGTGCAACCGGGGATCAACCTGCCGCTGTTGCTTGATCAGCGCCTGATCGGCGTGCTCGGCATCACCGGCGAACCCGAGCAATTGCGCACCTACGCCGAACTGGTGCGCATGACCGCGGAAATGCTCGTCGGCCAGCGCAATCAGCAGGCCGAGCAGCAATGGCGCCGGCAACGTTGCGATGACCTGCTGGCGTTGCTGCTGACCGATGCCGGGGACTCGCCGCGCTTGGTCGATGAAGCGCAGCAACTGGGGCTCAAACCACAATTGACGCGGGTGCCGTATCTGTTCGAATTGGGCCTGGAGCACGGGCCGGGGCAGACCGTCGAAGCGCTCAGCGCGTGGTTGATCAGCCGTTATCCGGACAGTTGGTGCGTCAGTTCGGCGAAATCTTCGCTGCTGTGGTGCCGGCCGGGGAATCAGCCGATCGAGCACGAACGCTTGCTGGAAAAACTCGATGGCCTCGGTTGGAACATCCTGCGCATTGCCGTCGGTGGCCAGGCTGATGGCTTGCCGGGGTTGCGCCGCTGCTATCGGCGCGTTGCCGATCTGTTGGCATATGGCCGCGACGTGCTGCCGCGCTCGCGGTTGCTGACGCTGAACCGTTATCGATTGCCGGTGATGCTGTGGCGGCATCGCAACGACGATGCGCTGGATGAATTGCTCAAGCCATTGCGCAAAGTCATCGCCAAGGACAACAACGGCCAATTGCTCGCGACCCTGCGCAGTTGGTGTGATCACGACGGGCAGAGCCAGGCCTGTGCCGATGCGCTGGGGATTCACCGCAACAGTTTGCGTTATCGCATGGAGCGGATCGCCGAGTTGAGCGGGGTCGATCCGTTAAGGCTGGACGGGATGTTGGCGTTGTACCTCGGGGTGCAACTGCTGCCGCAGACGGATTAAACAAGTGATTTCAAGGACGCCATCGCGAGCAAGCTCGCTCCCACAGGGGAATGCATTGCAAATGTGGGAGGAGGCCTGCTCACACAGGGGACTGCATTGCAAATGTGCGAGCGAGTTCGCTCCCACAGGGAACGCGGCGCTCTTGTGGGAGCGAGCTTGCTCGCGATGGGGCCAGCCCTGCCATCGCGCAACTTTGTATAAATGAACAATAAACACCATCCCAACTTGTGCACCGGACAGGGGCCAGCGCTGCAGGCAACTGGCAGCATGGAGGCACAAGAACTGGAGAATGCTCATGAAAATCGTCATCGCCCCCGATTCGTTCAAGGATAGTTTGAGTGCGCAGGGCGTGGCCGATGCCATTGCGCTAGGTCTGGCCGAGGTGTGGCCGGACGCGCAGTTGATCAAATGCCCGATGGCCGACGGCGGCGAAGGCACGGTCGAATCGGTGCTGGCGGCGTGCGAAGGCGAACTGCGCCGCACTCAGGTGCGCGGCCCGCTGGGCATCAGCGTCGAAGCGGCGTGGGGCTGGTTGCCGCACAACCACACCGCGATCATTGAAATGGCCGAAGCCAGCGGCTTGCAACTGGTTGCGCCGGGCCAGCGCGATGCGTGCGTCAGCAGCACGTTCGGCACCGGTGAGCTGATCCGCGCGGCGCTGGATGCCGGCGCGCAACGGGTGATCCTCGCCATTGGCGGCAGCGCCACCAATGATGCCGGTGCCGGGGCGATGCAGGCGCTCGGTGTAAAACTGTTCGACGCGCAAGGGCAAATCCTCGCGCCCGGCGGACTGGCGTTGGCGCAACTGGCGCGCATCGACCTCAGTGACATCGATCAACGCTTGAGCGCGGTGCGTTTCGACATCGCCGCCGACGTCAACAATCCGCTGTGTGGGCCTCACGGTGCTTCGGCCATCTTCGGTCCGCAGAAAGGCGCTTCGCCGAGTCAGGTCGAGCAACTGGATAAAGCGCTTGGGCATTTCGCCGATTTGTGTGCGCAGGCGTTGGACAAAGACGTGCGCGACGAGCCGGGCAGCGGCGCGGCAGGTGGTTTGGGTTTTGCCGCGAAAGCTTTCCTCGGCGCGCAATTCCAGGCCGGCGTTGAGGTGGTTGCCGAGTTGGTCGGGTTGGCTGACGCCGTCGAGGGCGCCGATCTGCTGATCACTGGCGAAGGTCGTTTCGACGCGCAGACCTTGCGCGGCAAAACCCCGTTCGGCGTGGCGCGAATCGCTCGCGAGGCCGGCGTACCGGTCATCGTCCTCGCCGGGACCTTGGGCGAGGGTTATCAGGCGTTGTATGCGCACGGCATCGACGCTGCGTTCGCCCTCGCCAGTGGACCGATGACTCTGGAACAAGCCTGCAGCGAAGCGCCGCGACTGCTGCGCGAACGCGCCACCGACATCGCCCGCGTCTGGAACATCGCCCGTAAGGCCTGAACCGGATCTGCCGCCACTGGCGCGCAAATCCAGCACAAACCCTGTGGCGAGGGAGCTTGCTCCCGTTCGGCTGCGCAGCAGTCGTCATCCCGCCAACGCGGTCCTCTGAAGGGAACGCAAGCTCAGGTGTCGCGGCTGCTGCGCAACCCGACGTGAGCAGTTCCCTAGCCTCACTGAAATATATTTCGATTCCCGCCGCAGAAAACCTCAAGCCCCGCCGATAACCCTCATAGGCGCACACAAACCAAATACAACACTGGCGCCACGCTTTTGCGGCCGGCGCCTGCCTGCCCGATTTAGCGACTATCGCAAGGATGCTCGAAGCTCACCCACCCGAGAGTCATCCTATGTCCTTGCGTAATCTGAATATCGCGCCACGAGCCTTCCTCGGTTTCGCGTTCATCGCCCTGTTGGTGATCGTGCTGGGTGTGTTTGCCGTCAGCCGGATGTCGATCATCCGCCAGTCCTCCGTCGACATGGGCAGCACGCAACTGCCGAGCGTCAGCTACCTCGGCAACGTCACCGAAAACATCCTGCGCATGCGCATTCTGTCCTTCCGGATTCTGGTCAACCGCGAGCCGGCGAGCCTGCAGGAGGCCGAAGCCCGTATCGGCGTGCTCAACGACAAGGCGCGCAAGGCCCAGGCCAGTTACGCCGAGTTGCCGGCGGGCAAGGATGAGAAGGCGCTGTACCAGACCTTCAGCACTACGCTCGACAACTACATGCAGGCCCAGCGCGAAATGCTCGACCTGTCGCGGCAGAACAAGGTCGATGAAATGCGTGTGTTGATCAACACGCGGATCAAGGACGGCACCGACCTCATGGGCGAACAGCTGAACAAACTGGTGGCGTTCAACCTCCAAGGGGCGAAAGCGGCTGGGGTAATTGCGGAGAATAACTACAACACGGCGGTCAACGGCATCGTGATCGTTTCGGTGGTGGCGGCGCTGATGACCGTGTTGCTCGCATGGCTGCTGACCCGCAGCATCGTCACGCCGTTGAACCGCGCGGTGCAGGCAGCCGAAACCATTGCCGGCGGCAACCTGACCAAAACCATCGAAATCGACGGCAAGGACGAACCGGCACGTTTGCTCGGCGCGTTGGCGGCGATGCAGGCCAACCTGCGCAAAACCATCGAGCAGATCGCCGGGTCCGCGACCCAGTTGGGCGCTGCCGCCGAAGAACTGAGCACGGTTACCGAAGAAGCCTCGCGCGGGCTGCAACAGCAGAACAACGAAATCGAACAAGCCGCCACTGCCGTCAACGAGATGACCGCAGCGGTCGAAGAAGTCGCACGCAATGCGGTGTCGACCTCCGAAGCCTCCAGCCAGTCCACCCAGGCCGCTCGCGAAGGGCGCAACCGCGTGGTCGAAACTGTCGAGGCGATTCAGGTCATGACCCACGACGTGCAAAACACCTCGGTGATGATCGAAGGCCTGGCGACTCAGGGGCGTGACATTGGCAAAGTGCTCGACGTAATTCGCGCCATCGCCGAACAAACCAACCTGCTGGCGCTCAACGCGGCGATTGAAGCGGCGCGTGCCGGTGAAGCCGGGCGCGGGTTTGCGGTGGTGGCGGACGAGGTTCGCGCATTGGCCCATCGCACCGCACAGTCGACCCAGGAAATCGAAAAAATGGTCGCCGGGATTCAGAACGGCACTGGCGAAGCGGTCTCCTCGATGCAACAAAGCAACCAGCGCACCCAAAGCACGCTGGAGATGGCTCGCGCTGCCGGCGTCGCGCTGGAGCAGATCACCCAATCGATCCATTTGATCAACGAGCGCAACCTGGTGATCGCCAGTGCTTCGGAAGAGCAGGCGCAAGTCTCGCGCGAAGTTGACCGCAACCTGGTGAACATCCGCGACCTCGCCACTCAGTCCGCTGCCGGCGCCAACCAGACCAGCGCCGCAACCCACGAATTGTCGCGCCTGGCGATGGATTTGAATGCGATGGTGGCGCGTTTTGTAATTTGAGATAGGGTTGTGTCAGGAACACGCGCGACAGGAGAGTTACATGCGCTATTCAGCCCTGACCCAACGCATCGCCGGAGACGGAGCGGCGGCCTGGAAGATTCATGATCGAGCGCTGGAGATGCGCGAGCAGGGCATTGATGTGTTGCTGCTGTCGGTCGGCGATCCGGATTTCGACACGCCGAAACCGATCGTCCAGGCGGCCATCGACAGCCTGTTGGCCGGCGACACGCATTACTCGGACGCGCGCGGCACTCGCGCCTTGCGCGCCAGCATCGCCAGCCGCCACCGTCGGCGCAGCGGGCAAGCGGTCGAGGCTGAGCATGTGATCGTGTTGCCCGGCGCGCAATGTGCGGTATACGCGGTGGCGCAGTGCTTGCTCGATCCGGGCGACGAGGTGATCGTCGCCGAACCGATGTACGTGACGTATGAGGCGGTCTTTGGCGCCTGCGGGGCGAAAGTGCTGCCGGTGGCGGTGCGCCCGGAGAACGGTTTTCGCGTCGATCCGGCCGACGTCGCGGCGCTGATCACCGCCAGAACCCGCGTCATTCTCATGAACAGTCCGAACAATCCTTCCGGCGCCAGCCTGTCGTTGCCGATCTGGCAGGCGTTGGCGGCGCTGTGCATTCGCCACGATTTGTGGCTGATCAGCGACGAGGTCTACAGCGACTTGCTGTACGAAGGCGAGCACATCAGCCCGGCGCATCTGCCGGGCATGGCCGAGCGCACCGCAACCATCAACAGCCTGTCGAAATCCCACGCCATGAGTGGCTGGCGCGTCGGTTGGGTGATTGGCCCGAAACTGTTGGCCGAGCACTTGATGCATTTGTCGTTGTGCATGCTCTTCGGCATTCCGGATTTCGTCCAGAAAGCCGCGCAAGTGGCGCTGGACGGCGACTTGCCGGAAGTGGCGATGATGCGCGAAGAATATCGTCAGCGCCGCGATCTGGTGTGCGCGCGGCTGGGTAATTGTCTGGGGATTCGGCCGATCAAACCCGATGGCGGGATGTTTGTGATGGTCGATATCCGCCAGACCGGGTTGTGTGCGCAAGGCTTCGCCGAGCGCTTGCTTGATGGTTATGGTGTGTCGGTGCTGGCCGGTGAGGCGTTCGGGCCGAGCGCGGCCGGGCATATCCGGATTGGCTTGGTGGTGGATCAGGTGAAGTTGGCGGATGCGTGTCGGCGGATAGCCCTGTGTGCGGCGGACTTGCTGGAAGCGCGGCGGGCTTGAGGGCCTCATCGCGAGCAAGCTCGCTCCCACATTGGATCTGCGGCGTACACAAATTCGCTGTGGGAGCGAGCTTGCTCGCGATAGCTGCCTGACAGGCAGCAGATTTCTCAAGCCTTCCACGCCCCGGCATTCACCAGGTTCACCGGGCGTTCACCGGCCAACGCCATCAGCAGATTGTCCACCGCACAGGTGGCCATCGCTTCGCGCGTTTCGTGGGTCGCCGAGCCGATATGCGGCGTCGCGACCACGTTGTTCATTTGCATCAGCGGCGAGTCAGCATTCAGCGGTTCACGCTCAAACACGTCCAGCCCCGCCGCGCGAATCTGCCCGGAACGCAGCGCTTCGACCAGCGCCGCTTCGTCCACGACTTTGCCCCGGGAAATATTGATGAAAATAGTCTCCGGGCGCATCAACGCAAACTGTTGCTTGCCGATCAAACCCTCGGTTTCGGCAGTCAGCGGCAATGTCAGGCAAACAAAATCAGCCTGTTGCAGCAACTCCGGCAAGCTGCGGTATTGCGCGTTGAAAAGCTGTTCCACTGCCGGTTTCGGCGAGTGGCTGTGATAGATCACCGGCATGCCAAAACCGAAATGCCCGCGCTGCGCCAACGCTTCACCGATCCGCCCCATGCCGATAATGCCAAGCGTCTTGCCGTGCACATCAGTGCCGAACTGCGCCGGGCCGACGTTGCGTTTCCATTCGCCGGCGCGAACCATGTTCGCCAGCTCGACCACACGCCGGGCGCTCGCGAGGATCAGCGCAAAACCGGTGTCGGCAGTGGTTTCGGTGAGCACGTCCGGGGTGTTGCTGAGGAGGATTCGGCGCGCGGTCAGGTACTCGATGTCGTAGTTGTCGACGCCCACCGAAACACTGGCGATCGCTTGCAGGTTGGGCGCCAGATCCAGCAGTTGCGCGTCGAGCTTGAGGCTGGCGCCAAGCAGTCCGTGGGCGCGGGGCAGGGCGTCACGCAACTGCGCGAGGCCATCGGCGTTGAGGTTGTCGATCAGCGTGACGTCGGTCTGCTCATGCAGGCGAGCCATCAGCAACGGCGAGAGTTTCTTGTACAGCACGACCTGCTTTTTCATCGTCATGTTTCTCACTCAATGCAATCAATTCAGTTCAATTCAATTCAGGAATGCGCCGCCACCGGGCTTTTCGCGGCAGTCTTGGCAACGGTGCGGTCACTCGCGCCGGGCTTGAGGAAAATCGTCAGCACTACGGAAAGCATCAGTGCGCCGCTCATCAACAGGTATGAAGCGCCGGGCGAACCGGTGGTGCTGTTGAGGTAACCGACCAGATACGAACCGCCAAACGACCCGAGCGCGCCCATGCTGTTGATCAGCGCCATGGCGCCACCGGCGACGTTGGCCGGGAGGATTTCCGGGACGATCGCAAAGAACGGTCCGTAAGGCGCGTACATGCAGGCGCCGGCAATCACCAGCAAGGTGTAGGACCACCAGAAATGCTCGGCGCCCAACGCGTAGGAGCCGTAGAACGCAATCGAGGCGATCAGCAGCGGCGGCCAGACAAACCGTTTGCGCTTCTGCAACTTGTCCGAGCCCCACGACACCACGAGCATGCCAATCACCGCCGCCAGATACGGCAGCGCCGACAGCCAACCGGCTTCGACCATGTCCATCTGCAAACCGGATTTGAGGATCGACGGCAACCACAGCACAAAGCCATAGACGCCGATGCTCCAGCAGAAAAACTGCAAGGCCAGCACGATGACTTTCGGCGAGCGGAAGGCTTCGGCGTAGTTTTTCACGGCTTTGATGCCGACCTGTTCGGCAGCCAGGACGCTTTCCAGATCCTGCTTTTCCTCGTCGCTGAGCCATTTGGCTTGCGCCGGACGGTCATCCGCCAAGCGCCACCAGATAAATGCCCAGAGCACTGCCGGCAAGCCTTCGATGATGAACATCCAGCGCCAGCTGAAATGCTGCACCAGGTAGCCGGAAACCACCGACATCCAGAGCATGGTCACCGGGTTGCCGAGGATCAGGAAGGTGTTGGCGCGTGAGCGTTCGGCGCGAGTGAACCAGTGGCACAGGTAAACCAGCATCGCCGGCATCACCGCGGCTTCGACCACACCGAGCATGAAGCGGATGACGATCAGCCAGTAGGCGTTGGAGACGATGCCGGTGAGGGTGGCGAGGCCGCCCCAGAGGATCAGGCTGACGAAGATCAGCTTCTTGACGCTGTGTTTCTGCGCGTAGATCGCGCCCGGCACCTGGAAGAAAAAGTAGCCGAGGAAAAACAGCGCGCCGAGCATCGACGACAGTCCCGGCGTGATCATCAAGTCTTCGGCCATCCCGGAGGCGGCGGCGAACCCATAGTTGGCGCGGTCCAGATACGCCAGGCTGTAGGTGATGAACACGATGGGCATGATGTACCACCAGCGGCGGGCGGCGAGTGTTGGAGTTTTCATGATGGTGCTCCTGAGCTTGTTGTTTTTGTCGCAGCAGGTAACGGGTCAGATCTTTAGTGAATGTACCGGCACCTTCGCGGGCAAGCCTCGCTCCTACAGGAATTGCGCTAACCCTGTAGGAGCAAAGCTTGCTCGCGATCGGCGGTGGAGAATTCAGCAGACATCTCAATCCTTGTAGGCAACCCTTCCATATCCCCACGGCTCTGCACCGCGCGGCTGCCAACCCAGTTGGCGCGTTGCACGGCTTCGGCGAAGCTGTGGTTTTCCAGCAGGGCGCTGATCATGCCGACGGCAAATCCATCGCCGGCACCGACCGTGTCGACCACGGTTTGCACCGGCACACCGGCAACAAAACCCTGATCCAGTTGCGTGCGGTAATAAGCACCGTGCGGCCCGAGTTTGATCGCCACCGCCTCGGCCCCTTGGTCGAGGTAAAACGCGGCGATGTCGGCCGGGTCGTCAAAACCCGTCAGCAAACGGCCCTCGCTCAACCCCGGCAACACCCAGTGGGCGAGGGCGGCGAGACGGTTGATCTCGGTAATCATCTGTTGCTCGGTGGCCCACAGGCTCGGGCGCAGATTGGGGTCGAACGACACGCTGCGCCCGGCGTCGCGCATGCGCGTCATCAGCTCCAGCGACATCTCGCGGGCGCTGGCCGAAAGCGCCGGAGGAATGCCAGTGGCGTGCAAGTGCCGGGCGTTGAGCAGTTCAGAGTTGATCGACTGCACCGACATATGACTCGCCGCCGAACCGCGACGGAAATACTCGACCCGCGGATCGCTGCCATCGTCGGCGCGCGACTTGAGCTGAAAACCGGTCGGGTGAGCGAAGTCCACCGCCACATGCCGACAGTCGAGGCCTTCGTTCTCCAGTGTGTCGATGACAAAACGTCCGAGGGAATCGTCGCCCACGCGGCTCAGCCACGCGACATTGAAACCCAGCCGCGACAGGCCAATGGCGACATTGCTGTCGGCGCCGGCAATGCGTTTGTGAAAGTGGCCAACCGCAGCCAGATCGCCATTTTGCTCGGCAACAAACATGGCCATGGTTTCGCCAAACGAAAGGATATCGATCTCAGACATGCGCGTTCTCCAGGCGTGATTGACCGAGGCCGGCGAGGATCGCCACGTGTTCGCGGGTCAGTTGCACCAGGTCATCGCCCTGCAACGGATACTCCGCCGCACGCATCACGCCGTGTGCCATGTGCCGCAGCAATTGTTCCCACAGGTGCAGGTCAGCGGCGCTCGGCGGGATGGCAACCAGCTTGCCGTCCGCGCGGCGCGCGACCGCTTTGCAATGCACGTAACCGACATGCCGACCCAGCAATCGCGCAGCGCTGGCGGCAGACTGATCCTGCCATTGCCAGTTGCCAATATCGAAAGTCATTTTGATCGGCAGATTGTGCTGTTCGACCTCATCGAAAAACCGCTGAAACGGCTCGATGCGCCCTCCGTGCAAGGTCTGGTCGTTCTCCACCAGCAGCTGCACCGGGCTTTGGCTCAACAGGCGGGCGAGGGCTTGCAGGTCATTGTTGTCGGTGAAATAGCCCAACGAGACTTTCAGCCATTTGGCGCCGAAACCCTTGGCGCGTTGCAGCGTCGTCAGCAGTTGCGGATTGGGTTTTGAATGGCCGGCCAGCCACAGTTCGATCGGCGAGGAATAGACACTTTCCAGTGCCTGAGCCTGAGTATCGGCGGCCAGTTGCGCGGGGTCTTCGTCGGTCAGCAGCTCTTCGCGCCATTCGATGCGCGACGCGCCGGCAGTGGCCAATACATCGACGAAACTGCCTTGGCCGCGTTGGCGCACAAGGTCGGCGCCATAGCTGGACAGGCTGATGGAAACGGCGGGTTTATTCATTGTTATCTGCCTCTGAAACCGGTTTCATTTTTGTTCAAAAAAAAGGTTGGGGTGAGGTTTATGGCCTTATCGCGAGCAAGCTCGCTCCCACATTTGGACTGCGTACCCCTCTGGGAGCGAGCTTGCTCGCGATGGCGTCAGCCCATTCACTGCAAATCCCCCCGCGTCGAGCCGCGCACAATCAACTGCGCTGCAAAATCCAGGGTCCGCGCCGGCCCGACATCACCGCGCAGCCGTTTGAGCAGGCACTCGAACGCACTCGCGCCAATCTGCGCCGTCGGTTGCGCCAGCGCAGTAATGCCGCTGCCCACCAACGGGTACCAATCCAGATCATCCAGTGCAATCAGGCCAACATCGCCGAACAAATCGCAGCCCAATTCGCGCAACGCGTGAGTGCAGGCCAGCGCCGCAATTCCGTTCGCACAGAACAGCGCTTTCGGCCCATGGCCGGCGGTATCGAGGAAGGTATTCAAACGCGAGGTCAGGTCGCTGGCGGTTTCGACAACGGCCCCGCGCAGCGCCGGACGCTGCTCGATCTGCGACTTGAAACTGCTGACGCGCTCGATCCGCGAACTGGTGCCGTCGAACGGTTCGGTCACCATCAGCACGTCGCGATAGCCGCGCTCTTCCAGGTGGAAGAGGGCTATTGCGACCGCTGCCGGGTTGTCCAGTCCGACCAGGTCGCTGTCCAGTTGCTCGACTTTGCGATCGACCAATACCAGCGGCATCTCGCGATGCAATTCGCGCAGTTCGTCGCGGTGATGGCCCAGGGTGTTCACGATCAGGCCTTCGATGTTGTAAGAGCGCAGCAACGCCAGGTGCTGACGTTCCTGTTCGTCATCGCGATCGGTGTTGCACACCACCAGGCTGTAGCCGTGGCGCCGGCAAGCGGTTTCCACGCCATGCATCACGGCAATCGAATAAGGGTTGCGGATATCGGCCACCAGCATGCCGATCAACCGCGTGCGCCCACGTTTCAAACCGCGGGCCATCTGATTCGGGCGATAGCCCAAGGCGCTGATCGAATGCTCGATGCGCTGGGCAATGGCATCGGAAAGCAGGGCGCGGTCGTCGCCGATGAAGCGCGAGACACTGGCCTTGGACACGCCGGCGTGCTCGGCAACATCAAGCATGGTCACGCGGCTGCGCTGGGCGGCGGAGAAATCGTTCACGGTGGCAGACCTTGTTATTAGTGCTTGTTATCAGTGCGGGGAGTCAGACGTGACGTGGCTGAAACCGGTTTCAGGAAAACCCATAACTACCATCGCCGTCAACCGCGGTTTATCGCGCTGTCGCGCCAGCAACTGACCTTTCCCGACAGACGGTTAATTAACCTGTCAGATCTGACAGTAGGCAGCTTTGCCATACGAGTGCTTAATTTCCCTCAGGCGACTTGCATGCTTATCAACAAGGGAAGTTCCAGATGCCGGGATCCAAGAGCCGAAAATCAGCCGTTGCCGCGAGTGCATTGGATATCGGTATTCTGCTGAACGCCCCAGGCGTAGAGGGCGTCGATCCAGGTGACGCCTCTGGCACACTGCCAATTGATGCCCCTACAAACGGGCTAGTAGTGAAAGTACCGCGCTGGCCAGCGTTCCCGGGTGTCCCGGATGTTGAACACACCGTAAATATTTATATTGTGGGAAGCGCAGTTTCAGTCGCCCGTCGTGCTTACAGCATCGTCGATGATGCAGCTGAATTTTATATCCCGGTGGCGGCGCTGGCACTACCCAATCGTCCGTCCTTTGAAATTATCTACATCGTTCGAACGCCAAATCCGACAACCTCACCGCCACGCCGCCTCACGTTCAAAGTTGCTGAGCCACCGACAGTGCTGAAAGAACCGGTATTTCCGGATGCCAGTTTGTACGGTTACATCATCTGCCGGAAAAATAAGCCGTCAGGTCCGGAATCGCTGTTTATCTGGGAAGGCATTCGGATATTTATCCCGTTCGATACGCGGTTTCAAGAAAACGATGTCGTCACATTGGTCTGGCAAGGATGGGCAACTCTGAACATTGCACCTCCCGCACTGACAGTTCCAGCGTCGTTTACGGTAACAGTCACTGCGGCAGATATTCGCGACAGAAACAGTTTGCGCATTGTTATTCAGCCATTTGTAACTTGGATCAAACCGATGACGGCTAATCATTCCGCATCGGCAACTTACACTTTGCTGCGCAGGGGTGCTGCAATTTTCAAATCCAGGACTGGGTTGGTAAAGCTGGATCGTAAAATTCCCGGCGAGTCCGGATTCTGCGAAAATTCAAGTTGGATGAAGTAACTTTGTAAATAGGAAATCGCTCGGACGCAACAGCCAAGACTAATAGTCGCGAAGTTTCTGGATGATTTAAATCTGCTGTCGCTGGATCGCTCGGCTGCACGGATTATTTGGAAACTGTTGTTTTAAAAGCATCGCCTGCAGACGTTTAGGTACACCGTAAAAGAAACACTTGTTGTTTTCATTAATTTGCCACCGCGTTGGAGAAGGGAAGATGACTGTTATCGAAAGTGAATTTGAAATGCACCCGACTGCATCACTTGATGCACCCGTGCCGAGCTTGCCGGATGGCCGTGGGCCTGATGCCGACATCATTCCAGTGGCTACGATTGCCCCAGGCAGGGATCTCATACTTAAGATCTCGACAACCACCTGGCCCAATCCAAATGATGCGGATACGTTCGTTGTTCAGGCCTCAAGAACCCTGCCACCGCCAAATCCGGAAAACACCGACTTCCTCTATCGTTCCCGGCGTTTTGAACTAGGCCCCTTGGTTGACCGTCCTGCCGAAAGGGATTTCATCGTTCCCGCGGACTTGTTGGGCGAAGATCTGACCCCCGACGGACCGACGCCGCTGTGGGTTCGCTGCGTTATGTATCGCAAGAACCAGAACGCATTATCGTCTCCGGTCATCAGAGTTTTCATTGACCGCACTGCGCCTTTCCAGGCGAAGCCGACACGCGGCGGCGCAATTCCCGGTACTGTGCCCGGGGTCAAAGGGATTCCTGTTTCAACATCGCCAAACTCCCAACCCGGTGTGACCATCGATAACACGTGGATGGCGCTCCCAAACAGCGTGGATGGGTTGATCCAGATGCCGGATATCGGCTATGCCAATCGCCAGGACACTGACCGGCTCACGTTGTATGCAGCGAGCAACCGCACAGATCCTCCCGCCGTAGCACCGATTCATGACGGTCCGCTGCCGGCCAATGGCCGGGTGCTGGTTCCGCTGGATGTCATCCGGGCTGCGACTTCCACCGGCAGGTTGCATATGTGGATGCGATGGACCGACGTCGCGGGCAATTTCAGCAACTATCTGGCCGAGTACCGCAACGTTTCCCTGCAGCCGCTGCCGGTCTTGGCCGCACCGATTGTTCTGCTGGCCGCAACGCCTGTCGACAACCTGATCGACCTAAATGACGTACGCCAGCCGCAAGGTATCCAGGTGCGCGTCAATCGTCCGACCAACGCGCTCAGCACAGACACCATCAGTCTGTCCTGGGGCGGCCAGGCCGCAGAAGACCTCGATTTCCTCGGCGCCTCCTCACTGCTGTTTACAATCCCATGGTCGAAACTGACAGCGGAATATACCGCTAACCAGAGTGGTACCGATTGGGTGGTCCCAACGACGGTCACGGCGCATTTGATGCGCGGTGGGGCGTCCGTCAGTAATGCGCTCGTCACCGTTGATACAGATTACTCGGTACCTGGTGTTCCCTACCCGATTGACCTGATCAATCCACCGGCCGATGTCAATGCCGAGCTGAAGCCATTGATCGTACGCGGCCAGGCTCCGGTAACGGACAATGTGCTGGGTCCGCAGGACATCAATCAAGACGCCATCATTTTTATTGACTTGACGCCTGTAAGCCCAGGCACTTGGCCGGACCCGGAGCCGAACGACCAAGTCACCGTTTACTACCGTGGCGCTGCCGGTGTAGTGGTGGTGAACTCAAAGGTTCTGGACGTCAGCGATGTAAATACTACGATCGATTTGGAGTTGCCTTGGCACATTGTCGACAACGGTGGTTTGGGTACCAGACAAATGTGGTGGGAAGTGGAGAACGCCAACCGCAATAATAAACAGAAGGCTGGCGAGACCAACATTACCGTCGATACGGTTGTCCTCGATCTTCCTGCGCCAGTGTTGGTTCGCGACCCTAACGATGACAGGGGTGATGATCTTATTGTTTGTGAAACACTGTTCAAACTTGCAAGACGCGCTGCCAGATTCCATATTCCCGCCAGCGTCGATCTTCCGATTAATACTGAAGTAACCTTCCAATGGCGCGGTTATCAGGGCCCCGGCCATACACTGCCTTCCCCTGCTAATACCGAATTCATCGAAATACGCCGAGTGACTGCTGCAGAAGTATCCACTGGTATGACCTTCGATGTCGGGCCCTATGATCCGGTTGTTCGAAATGTCCCTCCGGTGCCACCCGCCAATCCACCTGCTGACGAGGAATACACCGGTTATCTTGATGTCTGGTATTCCGTGGCGGGAGGTAGCTCTCTTCATGCCGACTACCGTATCAATCTAGTCAACGGTGCCTATCTCTATTGTGAGACGGAAGCTGGCTGGATGCCTGTAGCGCCTTGACATGTGAAGTAAATTAACCGAATGCAAGGGGGAAAGGTTTTCTATCCCCCTTGCACTCTTGGCTCTATCAGTATTCTTTCCGACTCAAATTGGATGAAAATCGCCGAAAAAAAAGGATTTGTCCTACATAGCAAGCATGAAGTTCTAGGTAACCTTCCGCTCCGTTTATGACTCTGCGCTGACGGATGAACCATCTGTTGTTTTCATTTCTTCCCTGTAACAGGGAATATTCTGAGTAGTTACCATGAATAATGAAATTAAAAATCCTTCAAGGTTTTACAAACCCGTCAGCATGGCGTCGTGTCTGTCTCTATTAATCCTGACGACAGGAAACGTTTGTGCGAGATCACTTGATCCAGGCGAAACAGAAACAGTTACGCCCGGCTCTGCACCCGAAGCCTGGTACATCCCCCCCGCAGCAGTACTTAATTTAAATGGCGCTGATGCGCTGGAAATTGAAGTGGGTAGAGGCACGCTTAATGCTCAGAGCGCCACGACCGCGCAAATAGACGCTTTCTCAGGCGCAACGGTAAACCTGACCGACTCTACGGTTGTCAATACAACAACCAACGCGGCTCTGAGTTTGCTGGACAGCCGCGCTACGATTACAACAAGCAGCTTGAACAGCCAAGGATATGCGCTGACCCTGGCGCGAGACCTTCGACCGGTCTCCATCGGCTCTTCTGCGACGATTACCAATAGCACGCTGACCGGAGAACTCGGCGGCGGGGCTGTCACTTCTTTTAGTTCTTTGAATCTGATCGGTAGCCGATTGGAAGGCACCGGTATCTTGGCCAACGGCCTGGAATTGGCCGGTGGTCACGCAAACGTCAGCGCTGCCAGTCAAATCGTCGGCAGCATTCATGGCGTGGAGTTCCAGGAAGACTCGATGTTCGCGCCGACTGAGTTAACCGCGCAAAGCCACTTGACGTTGGACAACTCCAGCGTGCAAGGACGGACGGGCGCCGCGATCAGCGTGGATTTCGCTACGCCTGCGGGTCAAGCCGTATTGATCGACGTGCTCAACGGCTCCTCGCTCATCGGTGGCAATGGCCATTTGCTGGAAGTTGTCGATGGCGCAGCCGCTCGATTACAGGTCGACAACAGCAAGCTCGCGGGTGATATCGATGTTGCCGCCGGTGGCTCTGCCAGTGTGCAACTGCGAAATAGCGCGAACCTTGTCGGTAACCTGATCAATGTCGATTCGGTCACCGTCGATTCAAAAAGCCTGCTGACCGGCAACGTGCAAGGCACGGGCGCCGGGGTGATCGCACTGGATCAAGGCGCGGTCTTCCAAGGGGCTGTGAGCGGTGTGAGCGATATGTCGGTAAACCGTGGCGCCCAATGGAACATGGTCGGCAGCAATGCCTTGACCTCGCTCAACATGGACGCAGGCAGTGTGCGCTTTGGTTCCAGTGAGGCGTTCAATCGACTTGATGTCGCCCGTCTTTCCGGCAATGGTCAATTTCTGATGGACACTGACCTGGCGACCGGCCAGACCGACTTTTTGAACGTAACGGAATCCGCCACCGGCAGTCATCAGTTGCTTGTCGCAGCCACCGGAAGCGAACCGGTGACAGGGGCGCCGGTGATGATCGGTAACATTGCTGCAGGTGATGCAGTATTCACCCTGCAAAATGGCCAGGTCGACGTGGGTGCTTATGCCTACAAATTGATGAGAGAAGGTGAAGGGCTTTTCCTGCAGCCGGACAAGGAAACCCCAAGCACCGGTACGCAATCGGCTTTGGCTATCGCGGGCACGGCACCCACCGTTATCTATGCGGAAATGACCACCCTCAACACGCGTCTCGGCGATCGCCGCATGACGGGCAACCAACCCACCGCGCAATCGTTTGACGCCCTCGATGCTGATGGCAAAAAATCCTCCTATGGCCTGTGGATGCGGACTTACGGCAATAGCTACAACGTCAAAAACTCGTATGGCGATGGCTACAAGCAAAACCAGACGGGCGTTTCCATCGGCGTGGATGCACCGTTGCCGATCGGCGATGGCCAATGGCTGATCGGCGCTTTCGGTGGTTACAGCAAGACCGACTTGAACCTGAAGCGCGGCAGCGCGGGCTCGATCGACAGCGTCTACCTGGGCAGTTACTTGACCTGGTTCGATCAGCAAACGGGTTACTACGTTGATACGGTAGCCAAGATCAATCGCTTCAATAACGACGTCAAAGTCAGCATGAGTGATGGAACACAAACCAAGGCTGATTTCGACAACATCGGCGTCAGTGCTTCTGTTGAAGTCGGCAAACACATCGTGTTCAACCGAGGTTATTTCATTGAGCCTTCGGTACAAGTGGGTGCGGCAATTGTCGAGGGCAAGGACTATGCACTGGATAACGGCCTTGAAATAACCAACGATGAGACCCGTTCATTGCTGGGTAACGTCGGGCTGGCGGTAGGGCGGGAAATTGTTTTGGACGACGGGAGTAAACTTCAGCCACGCCTGCGCGCTGCTGTGACTCACGAGTTTATTAACAACAACCGAATCAGCGCCAATGGCAGCGATTTCAAAAACGATCTATCGAGTACTAACGTTGCACTGACCGGCGGACTCAACTACGCACCTGCCGCCGGCAACTGGCAGATCTATGCAGAAGTGGGGACAAGCAGGGGCACTACAGTGGACCAGGAAATAGGCGGGAACCTGGGCGTCAGTTTCAACTTCTGAGAAAAGCCATCGTGAGTTAACGTATCTATCAATTAAATCGGGGTATAAAAAAAGGAAGCTTTTAAGCTTCCTTTTTTGTATTCGTCACCCGCGATTTTCAGCTAACCCTGCGCACGATCACATTACCTTCGGCAATGAAGCTGCCACTGATAGGGAAAGGGTCGTTGCCATTTTCACCGCCGGAGCCGAATTGCCCGTTGAAATAGCCCTTGATGGAGGTTTCATCGATGCTCTCGATGACGAGCGAGCCTTGTTCCGAGCGGTGAGCATTACCACTCATACGATTCGGGTAGTAAGTAACTGTCACTTCGCCGTCCTCTTCTTCTTCGTGCCCACCAATCTGAAACGTGCCGCTGACGGGTTTGCTGAAGAAGATGACTTCCAGCGAGTGGGTCACGCCGGCCTCGGTATGATCGGCTTTGATGCGCCAGATTTTCTGTGTCGGATAGTCCAGCACTTCAATGAGCGGTCTCATCGTGGCATTGAAAGTAAACGGCGCAGGAATTTTGCTGGTGGGGTTGCGCAGTTTGTTGTCTAAATTGACGTATGCACTGAAAAACGGAGTTGCCGGGGCCTGATACGATGTCACAGTTGACTTATTCGCTGCCGAACTCATGGTTTAATCTCCAGACTTAGTGAGCATAAGGTATCCAAAGACTATTAATCCTAATCCTGGATGGCTCATGGAAGCTTAAATGCCGCAAGCTTGTAAACTGACAGAGTTGACAGTTTACAGTCGCTGTTTTCTGTGTTTTTTATCAAGCGCCGATAATGGCTTTTTATTCCGTAAGTGCATAACATCGTCATTCGACTATCAATAAAAACTCAGCCAGGCGGACGCCAGTAACAGTAATGCCATAAAGTGATTGAAACGGCGTTGCAGTTTCGACGATCCGAAGTATCGCTGAGTGCCTGAGCCCAATATCGCCCAACTTGTCAGACACGGCAGCGAGACAGCGAAAAAAATCCCCGACAACACGACCACTTGGATTTGACGGTCATTGCCATTGCCGGCAAACACGCTGACCACTGCAATCGCCATCATCCACGTTTGGGGATTGACCCACTGCAGCGCAGCCGCGCCCCAGATACTGAGCCTTCTCTGCGGCTGCAGATGATCAAACACCTGTGCCGGCGCCTTGTATATCTGCCAAGACAGATAACTCAGCCACAGTGCGCCAATCCACTGCATCGCCCGATGCAACACCGGGTATTGATCGAAGGTCTGGCCGAACCCGCTGCCGACCAGTAATACGAGCACGGCTGCACTGGCGCAAGCAGCAAAAACAATCGGCAGCGCCGCCCTGAAACCAAAACGCGCACTGTTACTCAACACCAGAATATTGGTCGGCCCCGGCGTGATCGACGCGACGAACGTAAAAAGCAAAAACGGCAGCAGGGTAGGGAAGGTTGAAAGCATGACCGTGTAGCTCCAGTGAATGATCGATAGCCGATCTTCACCAGCCAAGGGTCACGCGTCTGGAAGATTTGAGCAGCGCTTGCGGTACATCGCCGGGGTCAGTCCATAAGCGCGGACGAACCAGCGGCCCATATGGCTTTGATCGGCGAAGCCCAACTCCATCGCCACTGCCGCCGGTTGCGCGCCGCTCGCGAGCAAACGCCGGGCCTTGGACAAGCGCAGTTGCACCAGATAAGCGTGCGGCGCCAAACCGTAAGCGGCCTTGAACGCGCGGGTCAGACGAAAGCGATCGACACCGGTGACCATGGCCAGTTGATCGAGGCCAATGTCCAGATGCGCGTTGGCGTGCAGGTATTCGCGGGCCTTTTGCGCGACCAGCGGCAGGCGTGGGTCTTGGCTGTAACGGGTGCGCCAATGCAAGTGGCTGGTCAGGCGTTCGAGCAAGCCGTCGAGGGCCGTCTGCCTGACGATTTTCAGCTCGCCACCGTGCAAGGTCTGAAACACCTGGCTGGTCGCCTGGGCCAGCCGCGGGTCGGCGGTCAGGGTGTTGGCGAAGCTCAGTTGGCTGTTGAGCGGGGCGTTGTCGAACAGCGCGGCGAGTTCGCGCTCAAGCCATTGCGGGTCGAGGTAGAGCATGCGGTAGGTGAAACCGTCCTCGGTGGGCGCATCGCCGTCGTGAATGTCGCCCGGTTCGAGCAGAAACACCTTGCCCGGCGTGCTTTGATGCCGCGCCCGCCGACAATTGAATTGCTGCACGCCTTGCTCGGTCACGCCCACCAGATAACTGTCATGCCAGTGCGGGTCGTAGGCGTGGCCCTGGAAGTGCGCGCGCAGGGTTTCGATGCCGGTGTCGGCGTCCTGCGCCAGGTCGATCCAGTTATGCGAGGTCATGGCTGCACCTGTGAGGCGGATGGCTGGCTGAGTGAACACCGGCGACGCGGCTGATGCCTAGAACGTTTGTGCAGCGCTCAGTTGAACAGCCCGGCGGCAATGTTGATCGAAAAACCGAGAATTGCCGTGTTGAACACAAAGCCGATCAGCGATTGCGCCAGGACGATCTTGCGAATGCCGCGCGTGGCCACCCCGACATCGGCCGTCTGCACGGCGACGCCGATGGTGAAGGAAAAGTACAGGAAGTCCCAGTAATTGGGGGTGGTCAGGCCTTCGGCGAAGCGCAGCGCCGGCTCTTTGCCGTCCCAGGTATAAAACAGCCGCGCGTAATGCACGCTGAAGATCACCCCGATCAACAGCCATGAACCAATCACCGTCGCGGCAGTGAAGCCGTAATGCAGCAGCTTGCTGGAGGCTTGCAAATCCTTGCTGCCGGCCAGTTCGAAGGTAATGGTCGCCAGACTGGCAATCGCTGCGATGCACACCACCAGCAGCACCAGCCCGGCATTTTCATCCTCGATCTCGGCAATGCGCTTGACGTCCGGCGCCTTGGCGCGCTTGGCCAGCCACATCATCAGGATCAGGTAGGTCCAGACCCCGGCGTTCCAGCCGATGAGGATTTTGCTGATGATCGAGTCGGCGGGCGCCAGAATGCCGGCCGCGATGCCGAGTGTGGCGGCGGCGGACAAGCGCGGATGAGTGCGGGCGAGGAGGGGCATGGAGGCTCGATGTGTCGGGATGTTGCAACACATTAGCCCAGTGAAACGCATTGTGACTACAACACTGACCTGACGAATTGCAGGAGCGAGGCTTGCCCGCGAAGGCGTCGTGTCAGTCGACATTGATGTGGCTGACACATTGCCTTCGCGGGCAAGCCTCGCTCCTACAGGGGCTTCGGTGGATTATTTGTCTTTGTGGCGTTTGCGCACCAGTTTCATCACCACCACAAAGAACACCGGAACGAACAGCACCGCCAAGGTTGCGGTGATCATCCCGCCGATCACGCCGGTGCCGATCGCTTGCTGGCTCGCCGAACTGGCGCCCGTGGCAATCGCCAGCGGCACCACACCGAGAATGAACGCCAGCGAAGTCATCACAATCGGGCGCAACCGCAAGCGCGCGGCTTGCAGCGTGGCGTCGATCAAATCGTGGCCCTCGTCGTAGAGGCTCTTGGCGAATTCGATGATCAGGATCGCGTTCTTCGCCGACAGACCGATGATGGTAATCAGGCCAACCTTGAAGAACACGTCATTCGGCATCCCGCGCAACGTTACCGCAAGCACCGCACCGAGCACGCCAAGCGGCACCACCAGCAGCACCGAGGTCGGAATCGACCAACTTTCATACAGCGCCGCCAGACACAGGAACACGATCAGCAGCGACAACCCGAGCAGAATCGGCGCCTGACTGCCGGACAAGCGTTCCTGCAACGACAACCCGGTCCATTCCTGCCCCAGACCTGCCGGGCCTTGGGCGACCAGGCGTTCGATTTCCGCCATGGCCTCACCGGTGCTGTGGCCCGCCGCCGGTTCGCCGGAAATGCTGATCGCCGGGTAGCCGTTATAGCGAGTCAATTGCGTCGGGCCTTGGGTCCATTTGGCTTCGACAAACGCGGACAGCGGGACCATTTTTCCATTGTTGTTGCGCACGTTGATCTTCAGCAGGTCCTCGACCTGACTGCGCTGATCACCTTCGGCCTGGACCACCACGCGTTGCATGCGCCCCTGATTGGGGAAGTCGTTGATGTACGAAGAACCGACCGCCGTGGACAGCACGCTGCCGACGTCGGCAAACGACACGCCCAAGGCATTCGCCTGCTTGCGGTCGACTTCAAGCTGAACCTGCGGCGCTTCGGCCAGTGCGCTTTCACGCACGTTCATCAGGATCGGACTTTTCTCGGCGGCTTCCAGTAACTGGGTGCGCGCCTCCATCAACGTTGCATGCCCGAGACCGCCGCGATCCTGCAAGCGGAACTCGAAACCGCTGGAGGTGCCGAGGCCGTCCACCGGTGGCGGCAACACCGCAAACGCCACGGCATCGCGGATCTGGCTCAACGCGCCGTTGGCCCGATCAGCAATCGCGCTGGCCGAGTCATCGCTGCTGCGGTCGGACCAGTCTTTCAACGTGGTAAACGCCAGCGCCGCGTTCTGGCCGCTGCCGGAGAAGCTGAAACCGAGAATCACCGTGCTGTCGCCGACGCCGGGTTCGGTGGCGTTGTGCGCTTCGATC
The DNA here is from genome assembly GCF_900105155.1 of Pseudomonas prosekii. Classification (NCBI taxonomy): domain Bacteria; kingdom Pseudomonadati; phylum Pseudomonadota; class Gammaproteobacteria; order Pseudomonadales; family Pseudomonadaceae; genus Pseudomonas; species Pseudomonas prosekii. Next base: position 6,052,095 of record NZ_LT629762.1, on the reverse strand, counting down.
TGCTCGACCACCTTGATCGTGCGGTTCTTGCTTGCGCCCGGTGGCAACTGAATGTCGGTGATGGTGTAACCCTGGTCCTCGACCGGCAGGAACGAGGAGGGCAGGCGACTGAAACAAAACACCAGACCAACCAGCAGCACGCCGTAGATCAGCAGGTAGCGCCCGGTGCGTTTCAACGCGTACGCGACCCAACCTTGATAACGCTCGGTCAGTTGTTCGAAACGGCGGTTGAACCAGCCAAAAAATCCACGCTTTTCGTGATGCTCGCCTTTGGCGATCGGCTTGAGCAGCGTCGCGCACAGCGCTGGAGTCAAGGTCAGCGCAAGGAACGCCGAGAACAGAATCGAGGTTGCCATCGACAGCGAGAACTGCTGATAAATCACCCCGACCGAACCCTGCATGAACGCCATCGGAATAAACACCGCAACCAGCACCAGCGTGATGCCGATGATCGCGCCAGTGATCTGCTTCATCGCTTTGCGCGTGGCGTCCTTGGGCGACAGGCCCTCGGTGACCATGATCCGCTCGACGTTTTCCACCACCACGATGGCATCGTCCACCAGAATGCCGATGGCCAGGACCATGCCGAACATGGTCAGCACGTTGATCGAGAAACCCAGCGCGAGCATGGTGGCAAACGTGCCCATCAACGCCACCGGCACCACCAGCGTCGGGATCAGCGTGTAGCGGATGTTCTGCAGGAACAGGAGCATCACCGCAAACACCAGCAACATCGCTTCGCCCAAGGTGTAGACCACTTTGGTGATCGAGACTTTGACGAACGGGGAGGTGTCGTACGGGATCTTGTATTCGACGTTGGCCGGGAAGTAGCGCGCCAGTTCATCCATTTTCGCCCGCACTGCGGTGGCGGTGTTCAGCGCGTTGGCGCCCGGCGACAGTTGCACGCCGACGGCGGTTGACGGTTTGCCGTTCAGGCGCGTGCCGAACTGGTATTCCTGACTGCCGATCTCGACCCGCGCCACATCACCAATGCGTACCGTGGAACCGTCGGGACTGGCCTTGAGCACGATGTCGGCGAATTCTTCCGGCGTCGACAATTGGCCTTTGACGACGATGGTTGCGGTGATTTCCTGAGTGCTGCGGGTCGGCAAGTCGCCAATGCTGCCGGCCGAAACCTGGGCGTTTTGCGCCACAATCGCGGCGTTGACGTCGGCCGGTGTCAGGTTGAAACCGATCAGCTTCTGCGGGTCGATCCAGATGCGCATCGCCCGCTCGGCACCGTACAGTTGCGCCTTGCCGACGCCGTCGAGACGTTTGATCTCGTTCATCACGTTGCGCGCCAGATAGTCGCTGAGCGCGATGTCGTCGAGCTTGCCGTCATTGGATGTAAGGGTAATCAGCAGGAGGAAACCCGACGAGACCTTTTCCACCTGCAAGCCTTGCTGGTTCACCGCTTGCGGCAGGCGCGACTCGATCACCTTGAGGCGGTTTTGCACGTCGACCTGGGCCATTTCCGGGTTGGTGCCCGGTTGAAACGTGGCTTTGATCGTCGCGCTGCCGAGGCTGCTCTGCGATTCGAAATACAGCAAGTGGTCGGCGCCGTTGAGTTCTTCCTCGATCAGGCTGACCACGCTTTCGTCGATGGTTTGCGTCGAAGCGCCGGGGTAAACGGCATAAATCTCGATCTGCGGCGGCGCGACGTCGGGGTATTGCGCCACCGGCAATTGCGGAATGGCCAGCGCACCGGCCAGCAGGATGAACAGCGCGACCACCCAGGCAAACACCGGGCGGTCGATAAAGAACTGCGGCATAAAAAAGCGTCCTGCTTACTGACCAGTCGCCTGGGCAAGTGGAAGAGGGGTGTTGTCGATCTGGACTTTTTCGCCGGGTCTGGCGTGTTGCAGGCCTTCGGTGACAATCCGGTCACCGGCCTTGAGGCCTTCAGTGACGATCCAGCGATCGTTCTGCACCGCGCTCAGTTGCACCGGTTGCAGCACGACTTTTTCCTCGGCGTCGAGCAGCATCACCTGCGCAACCCCGGCGCTGTCGCGCTGAATCGCCCGTTGCGGCACGCTGATGCCTTGCTGGTCGACCGCTTGTTCGATGCGCACACGCACGAAGCTGCCGGGCAGCAGGTCGAGGTCCGGGTTGGGGAACTCACTGCGCAGGATGATCTGGCCGGTGCCCGGATCGACGCTGATCTCGGCAAACAGCAGTTTGCCCGGCAGTGGATACAGGCTGCCGTCGTCCTGAATCAGCGTGGCTTTGGCTTGATCCTGACCGACTTGCTGCAGATGACCGGAACGGAACGCGCGGCGCAGGTCGTTGAGTTCGCGGGTCGATTGGGTGAGGTCGGCGTGGATCGGGTTCAACTGCTGGATCAGCGCCATCGGCGTGGTTTCGTTCTGGCCGACCAGCGCGCCTTCTGTGACCAACGCGCGGCCGACACGGCCGGCAATCGGCGCGGTGACCGTGGCGTAACCGAGGTTCAGCTTGGCCCGGGTCACGGCCGCCTTGTTGGCGGCGACGTCCGCGGCAGTTTGTCGGGCACTGGCGCGGGCGTTGTCATAATCCTGGCCGCTGATCGCGTTGCCTTCGATCAATTGCGCGTAACGCTGCTCCTGCAATTTGGCCTGGAACGCATTGGCTTCAGCCTTGCGCAACGCGGCCTCGGCGCTGTCGAGGTCAGCCTTGAACGGCGCCGGATCGATGCGGAACAGCACGTCGCCCTGTTTGACGTCGCTGCCTTCGCGGAAAGTCCGCTGCAACACCACGCCAGCCACCCGTGCGCGCACTTCGGCGATACGCGGCGCGGCAATCCGCCCGCTGAGTTCGCTGCTGATCGATACCGGGCCGGAGGTAATGGTTTCGATGCGCACAGTGGCCAGCGGTGGCGCTTCTGCGGCAGTCGAGGACTTGTCACAAGCGCTCAACATCAAGGCCAATGCAATCAGGCTGAGCGTGGCAAGCAGGTTCTTTGACATGTGAGTACCCCAATAATGACCCCCGGCATCCTACGGGGAGCCGAGCACAGTAGCGGTGAAGCTTTGTAGGTGCTGTGTGAAATTGTGTAAGGGTTTTACTCATAGACGTGTGAGGGCGTATATCCTTTGGCGCTTGAAACTTTTTGCGACGGTTGTGCAGCCTTCGCGGGCAAGCCTCGCTCCTACAGGGGAATGCGACAAATCTGTAGGACGAGGCTTACCCGCGAAGAGGCCGGCCGTGTCGCCACAGCACTTTCTGGAAACACCCCATGCCCAACATCCTCCTGGTCGAAGACGACACCGCGCTTTCGGAACTGATCGCCAGTTACCTGGAACGCAACGGCTACAGCGTCAGCGTGATCAGCCGTGGCGATCATGTGCGCGAACGCGCGCGGCTCAGTCCGCCGGATCTGGTGATTCTCGATCTGATGCTGCCGGGGCTCGACGGGCTGCAAGTCTGCCGTTTGCTGCGGGCGGATTCGGCGACGCTGCCGATCCTTATGCTGACCGCCCGCGACGACAGCCACGATCAGGTGCTGGGCCTGGAAATGGGCGCCGACGATTACGTCACCAAACCCTGCGAACCACGCGTATTGCTCGCCCGCGTGCGCACGTTGCTGCGCCGCAGCAGCCTCGGCGAACCGCAAACCGCCAATGACCGCATCCTCATGGGCAACCTGTGCATCGACCTGTCCGAGCGCACGGTGACTTGGCGCGAACAACTGGTCGAGCTGTCCAGCGGCGAGTACAACTTGCTGGTGGTGCTGGCCCGCCATGCTGGCGAAGTGCTGAGCCGCGACCAGATTCTGCAGCGTCTGCGGGGCATCGAGTTCAACGGCACCGACCGCTCGGTGGACGTGGCGATTTCCAAGCTGCGGCGCAAGTTCGACGACCACGCTGGCGAGGCGCGCAAGATCAAGACGGTTTGGGGCAAGGGTTACCTGTTCAGCCGCTCCGAGTGGGAATGCTGAGCTGATGTTCAGAATCCTTTTTCGTCTTTATCTGGTGACCATCGTTTCGTACAGCGCGGCGATCTACCTGGTGCCGGACGTGGTGATCAAGCTGTTCCATGAACGCTTCGTCAGTTACAACCTCGATTATTCGCGCGGTTTGCAAAGCCTGATCGTCCGTCAGTTTCACGCTGTTCCTGAAGCGCAATGGCCGGCGCTGGCGACGCAACTGGACAAGGATTTTCAACCGCTGCGCATCGTCCTCAGCCCTCTTGATGACCCTGACCTGACCGCGCAGGAACGTGAGCAACTGCGCCGCGGCGAATACATCGTGCGCATTGGCGACTGGGGTTGGCGCACTTTGGCGGCGGCGCCGTTGAACGGGCAGTCGGTGGTGCAAATGGTGGTGCCGCCCGATCCCTTGGACGTGAATTTGTTGTACTGGAGCATGAACGTGCTGATCGGCGCGACCATGCTTGCGTGTCTGTTGCTGTGGCTGCGCCCGCACTGGCGCGATCTGGAGCGATTGAAAGGCACCGCCGAGCGTTTCGGCAAAGGCCATTTGAGCGAGCGCACGCAAATCTCCCAGAGCTCTAACATCGGCAGTCTGGCCAATGTGTTTGACACCATGGCCGGTGATATCGAGAACTTGTTGAATCAGCAACGTGACTTGCTCAACGCGGTGTCTCACGAGCTGCGCACGCCACTGACTCGGCTGGATTTTGGCCTGGCGCTGGCGCTGTCGGATGACTTGCCGGCGGCCAGTCGCGAACGTCTGCAAGGGTTGGTCGCGCATATTCGCGAGTTGGATGAGTTGGTGTTGGAATTGCTGTCGTACAGCCGTTTGCAGAACCCGGCGCGGTTGCCGGAACGGGTGGAAGTGTCGCTGGATGAGTTTATCGACAGTATTTTGGGCAGCGTCGATGAGGAGCTGGAATCGCCGAACATTGTCATTGATGTGTTGCTGCATGGGCAGCTTGAGCGCTTCACGCTTGATCCGCGACTGACCGCACGTGCGTTGCAAAATTTGCTGCGCAACGCGATGCGCTACTGCGAAAAACGCATTCAGATTGGCGTTCAGGTGTGCCCGAAGGGCTGTGAAATCTGGGTTGATGACGACGGCATCGGCATTCCCGACGATGAACGCGAGCGCATCTTCGAACCGTTCTACCGCCTCGACCGCAGCCGCGACCGCGCCACCGGCGGCTTCGGCCTCGGCCTGGCCATCAGCCGCCGCGCCCTCGAAGCCCAGGGCGGCACACTCACCGTCGAAAACTCCCCACTGGGCGGCGCCCGATTCCGCTTGTGGCTGCCAACCCCGACTTAATCACCAAAAGCTCACACCAACCCTGTGGCGAGGGGTTTGTGTTGGGCGCGGAATTGGTGGGACCGATGCATGTCGTTCCGATGCGGTGCGAAAACACCTGCCAGCCACACACCCCGTGGCGAGGGGGCTTGCCCCCGTTCGGCTGCGCAGCAGTCGTCAAACCTGCTGATGCTCTGTGGCTGAAGTAGGCTGGGGCCGCTGCGCAGCCCGACGGGGGCGAGCCCCCTCGCCACAGGAGTTGCGTTGGGCGCGGAATTGGTGGGACCGATGCATGCCGTTCCGATGCGGTGCGAAAACACCTTCCAGTCTCACACCAACCCCGTGGCGAGGGGGCTTGCCCCCGTTCGGCTGCGCAGCAGTCGTCGAACCTGCTGATGCTGTTTGGCTGAAGAAGGCTGGGGCCGCTGCGCAGCCCAACGGGGGCGAGCCCCCTCGCCACAAGGGGTTTGCGTTGGGCGCGAAATTGGTGGGACCGATGCATGCCGTTCCGATGCGGTGCGAAAACACCTGCCAGCCACACACCCCGTGGCGAGGGGGCTTGCCCCCGTTCGGCTGCGCAGCAGTCGTCAAACCTGCTGATGCTGTGTGGCTGAAGTAGGCTGGGGCCGCTGCGCAGCCCAACGGGGGCGAGCCCCCTCGCCACAAGGGGTTTGTGTTGGGCGCGGAGTTGGTGGGACCGATGCATGCCATTCCGATGCGGTGCGAAAACACCCGCCAGCCTCACACCCCGTGGCGAGGGGGCTTGCCCCCGTTCGGCTGCGCAGCAGTCGTCGAACCTGCTGATGCTGCGTGGCTGAAGAAGGCTGGGGCCGCTGCGCAGCCCAACGGGGGCGAGCCCCCTCGCTACAAGGGGTTTGTGTTGGGCGCGAAATTGGTGGGGCCGATGCATGCCGTTCCGATGCGGTGCGAAAACACCCGCCAGCCTCACACCCCGTGGCGAGGGGGCTTGCCCCCGTTCGGCTGCGCAGCAGTCGTCAAACCTGCTGATGCTGTTTGGCTGAAGAAGGCTGGGGGCCGCTGCGCAGCCCGACGGGGGCGAGCCCCCTCGCCACAGGAGTAGCGTTGGGCGCGGAATTGGTGGAGCCGATACGATGCTGCTGCACATAGGGGTGGTCGGTCAGGTGCTCAGGCGTTTGTGCAGGGCTTTTGCCATGTCTTGGAGTTCTGCCATCGGGTTGTGCCCGATGAGCATCCACGCGTGTTCGGTGTCAGCCCAATACACCACGTTCATGTTGTGCCGGCGCTCCCGCGCGAATGCTTGGCTGCCGTTGTTGGAGCGGGTGACGCACAGGGCCATCGGGCCGTGCGCCGGGTCGAGGTAGGTGATCTGCGCGATCGGCACGCCGTCGTATTCAAGAATTTGCGCACGCTTGAGCTGAATCCGCGGCAGTGCCAGTTTCGCTGGCACCAGGGTCAATCCCAGACGCGCGTCGAGAGTGCGCAATTGCGCGCGTTGCGTGGCCTCGTCGCTGGGCAAGTGCTCAAGGGTTTGCGGCACATACAGCGACATATAGTCGGCGACCAAGCCGCGCCAATTACTCTTCTTCCGGCTCATCTGCCAACCGAGAAACAACCGATCCGCCAGGACGCCACTGACCACCAACCCCGCAGCCGCCGTCAGAAACCAGCGCCGACTGCGGGCCGGCGGTGCCGGGCTGGGAAGGGTGTCGAGCATTGCGTTCAGGCGTTCCATCGGCGCTTGCGGCAGCAATTCATCGTAAGCAGCCTTGAACGGCAGGCTGCTGCGCGCCAGCCATTGCACGCGCAGGCTCAGCGCCGGGTCATCACTGATCGCCGCATTAATGCTGTTGCGCTGTTCGATGTCGAGTTGGTCGTCGAGGTAGGCCACCAACTGTTCATCCGAAGGCAGCTTCGGCCGTAGCGGCTCGGTCATCGACGTTCTCCATTAATGTTGCTCGGCACGCTGTGCAGCGGCGGGTACTCGGCGAGTTTCAGGCGTGCGGTGGCGAGCCGGCTCATCACCGTGCCGATCGGCACTTGCAACACCTCGGCGACTTCGCGGCAGGACAAACCTTCGACATACGCCAGGTACAGCGTTTCGCGCTGGGTTTCGGGCAGGGCAGCGACGCGGCGAATCACCTGCGCGGCCAGCACATGAGTGTGCGCCGCATGCTCGCCGTCGACCGACAGCGCCACGTCGGCGTCCACCGCTCCCTGGCCGAGACGCACGCGGCGGGCGCGCACTTCATTGAGCCAGATCGAATGCATAATGCTCAGCAGCCAGCGGTCCATGCGCATGCCTGGGACAAATTGCCCAGCGCGTTCCAGCGCCCGCACGCACGTGGCTTGCACCAGGTCTTCGGCGACATGCCGTTGCCGCGACAGCAGCAAGCCGTAGCGCCATAACCGCGCCAGATACTGGCCCAACTCTGCTCGTATTGCCTGATCGCTGGCGATGGCGACCTCCGTCCGTTCGATGTGTCAGGTTTTCGATGAAGTGTTGATGGCTGCGGCAAGGTCCTGATATTCCTCGCACGTGCTGCCGCAGATTGTTTTGATCTGCTGCAACTGCTCCTGCGCCAGGTCCAGGCGACCTTTGATCACGTAAGCCTCGCCGAGGTACTCGCGCACTTGCGCATACTGCGGGTCGAGTTTGACCGATTGCAGGTAATAGCCGATGCCCTCGTCGGTGCGCCCAAGTTTACGCGTGGCATAACCGCGATAGTTCAACGCCTTGGCAGTGTTCGGGTTTTTCAGCGTATCGAGTAGCGCCAAAGCTTCCTCATAACGCCCGTCCTTGGCCAGGCGATAGGCGTAGTCGGTGCGATCGGCGTCCGGCACCACGCTGCTGGTTTGCAGTACGCACTGTTTCAACGTGCTGTCGTACACCTGGCCTTTCGGGCACTCGGGTTTGGCCGGCGCATCGTCGTCACCGTCGGCCAAAACCAGGCAACTGGACAGCGCCGCAACCAGCAGCAGCGGGGCACTCAGCCATGCAAAACGGATAGTCATGATCAAACTCCACGGATTGAGACGTTTCAGATTCAGTCTAGTTTCAATCCTGGTGCTGCATCATCCAGGCCGCGAAGCGGCTGGGGCAGCCGGCCCAGACCCCGTAGCAGTCCCCGAAGCAGTCCCGCATTTGGCCGAACCGCTGCCTTACTCCCACCCGCGATGCCTTGTTATAGTTCCGGCCTCATTTTCTGTCCGGTAAAGGATTTCTGCCATGTCTCAGTACACCGCGTTCACCGTCGAACTCGCCGAAAAAATCGCCCATGTGCAGATCAATCGCCCGGAAAAGATCAATTCGATGAACGCCGCTTTCTGGAGCGAGATCATCGAGATTTTCCAATGGGTCGACGACACCGACGAGGTGCGAGTGGTGGTGCTGAGCGGCGCTGGCAAACACTTTTCCTCGGGCATCGACCTGATGATGCTCGCCGGCGTGGCCAACGAGATGGGCAAGGACGTCGGCCGCAATGCGCGCCTGTTGCGGCGCAAGATCCTCGCCCTGCAAGCCTCGTTCAACGCCGTGGATAATTGCCGCAAACCGGTGATTGCGGCGATTCAGGGGTATTGCCTGGGCGGCGCCATCGACCTGATCGCCGCGTGCGACATGCGCTACGCCGCCGAAGATGCGCAATTCTCGATCAAGGAAATCGACATCGGCATGGCCGCCGACGTCGGCACGCTGCAACGCTTGCCGCGCATCGTCGGGGACGGCATGCTGCGTGAACTGGCTTACACTGGTCGCCAGTTTGGTGCCGAAGAAGCGCGCGGCATGGGCCTGATCAATCGCGTCTACAGCGACCGCGACAGCCTGCTCGATGGCGTGATGGGGATTGCCCGCGAGATCGCCGGCAAGTCGCCGATCGCGATTACCGGCACCAAGGAGATGATCAGCTACATGCGCGACCATCGCATCGACGACGGCCTCGAATACGTTGCCACCTGGAACGCCGCCATGCTGCAATCCACCGATTTGCGCGTGGCCATGGCCGCCCACATGAGCAAACAGAAACCCGAATTTCTGGACTGATTAACCATGACTTCACGCTGGACCACTGCAGTACTGGACACCGATCAACCGGGCGGCTGGGCCGTCGCGCGCAGCCCCGAAGGTTTTCTGTTCGACGACAACGGCGCGCTGTTCCCGCGCGAATGGCTCAGGCGCCAGGACCTGTCGATCCTCGCCGAGCACGGCATCGGTCACCTGGATGGCGAGCCGGTTTATCTGCTGGAATTGCGCAGCGTCAGCGAAGTGCCGGGCTGCCAGTGGAAAGGTCTGCGGGCGTTCATGCTTGAGGGCGATCACACCGTCTATAAAGTGCTCGGTTACGCCGCGCAGATCGGCACCTGGTACCGCGAGCATCGGTTTTGCGGTAACTGCGGGCAAGCCACGCATCAGGTTCCGCGCGAGCGGGCGATGTATTGCGAGCCGTGCAATATTCGTTATTACCCGCGTATCTCGCCGAGCATGATCGTGCTGATCACCCGTGGCGATGAAGTGTTGCTCGCGCGTTCGCCGCGTTTTGTCAGCGGCGTCTACAGCACGTTGGCGGGGTTCGCCGAACCGGGCGAATCGGCTGAGGATTGCCTGATTCGCGAGGTTCGTGAAGAGGTGCAGATCGAGGTCAAGAACATCCAGTACATGGGCAGCCAGTGCTGGCCGTTCCCGCACTCGATGATGCTCGGGTTTCATGCCGAATATGCCGGTGGCGAGATTGTCTGTCAGGAAGACGAGATCGAAGACGCGCAGTGGTTCAACATTCACGCGATGCCGCCACTGCCGGCCTCGCGTTCGATTGCGCGTTACCTGATCGACGTCTATCTGGCGCGGCGTTTAGGCTACGCTGAACCAGTGCTGCCAGGCTAACCGCACGGTCAGCCCAAGCACCACGGTGATGAACACCGGACGAATGAATTTCGCGCCGCCGCTGATCGCGGTGCGCGCGCCGAAGAATGCGCCGACCATCACCGACAGGCCCATGCTCAGGCCGATGATCCAGTCCACTTGCCCGGAGAACACGAACACCGACAGCGCCGCGATGTTGCTGACGAAGTTCATGCTGCGCGCCACGCCGCTGGCCTTCACCAGGTCGATGGGGTACATGAGCATGGTGCTGACGGTCCAGAACGCGCCAGTGCCGGGGCCCGCCACGCCGTCGTAGAAACCGAGGCCGAAGCCTTGGGTCGATTGCCACTTTTTCTTGATCGGCGCGTCGCTGTCCAGCGGCGCTTTCGGCGTGCCGCCAAACAGCAGGTAGAGGCCACAGGCGAAAACGATCACCGGCAGCATCTTGTTCAGCCATTCGGCGGGCAGGTAATGCGCAACCACCGCGCCAGTCAACGCGCCGACCAGGGTGCCGACGATGGCATGCAACCATTGCCTTGGGTGAAACAGTTTGCGCCGGTAGAAGGTGAAACTGGCGGTGGCCGAGCCGAAGGTCGAACTGAGTTTGTTGGTGCCCAACACCAGGTGCGGCGGCAGCCCGGCGGTGAGCAAGGCAGGCGTGGTCAACAGCCCGCCACCGCCGGCAATGGCGTCAATGAAACCGGCGATGAAAGCGACAAACGCCAGAATGGCCAGGGTGGTGAGGTCAACGCTGAGTTCGAAAGGCATGGAATAGGCTTATTCGGCGGGGCGCAGAAAGGGCTGCGGGGAAGGGCGGTATCTTACCTAGAAAGCAGGCTTGTTACAGCTGATCGTTCCCAGGCTGAACATGGGAACCATCGCAATGTGGGTTTTGCCCAGATGTGCAGTGTTGCTGAGCCAACAGTGCAGCAGCAAATTGCCCCTGACACACGTTGAATCCGGATGCCTACGAATCCCCTGTGGCGAGGGGGCTTGCCCCCGTTTGAGTGCGCAGCGCTCACCAGATTCTGCGGCCGCTACGCAGCCCAACGGGGGCAAGCCCCCTCGCCACGGTGCTCATACACCTCAGATTTCTGCCGCTGGCACGGTTGCTGCTCTGCTGCAAAGACTCCCGCAAAATCTGGCGGCCAAGCAACTGGCGACCATCGATCAACTGACCAATGGCCGCGTCGCGGTGAACATCGTCAGCGGCTGGTTCAAAGGCGAGTTCCAGGCAATTGGCGAACACTGGCTGGAGCACGACGAGCGCTACCGCCGTTCCGAAGAATTCATCCGCTCGCTCAAAGGCATCTGGAGCCAGGACAATTTCAACTTTCGCGGCGATTTCTACCGTTTCGACAATTACAGCCTCAAGCCAAAACCGCTGGGTCAACCGGAGATTTTCCAGGGCGGCAGCTCGCGCGCGGCTCGCGACATGGCAGCGCGCGTTTCCGATTGGTATTTCACCAACGGCAACACGCCGGAAGGCATCAAGGCGCAGGTCGATGACATTCGCAGCAAAGCAACGGCGAACAATCACTCGGTGAAGGTCGGGGTCAACGCGTTTGTCATCGCCCGTGACACCGAAGAAGAAGCGCGCGCGGTGCTGGCGCAGATCATCGATCAGGCCGATCCGCAAGCCGTGAACGCTTTTGGCGATGCCGCGAAACAGGCGGGCCGGGCATCGCCGGAGGGCGAGGGCAATTGGGCGAAGTCGACGTTCGAGGATCTGGTGCAATACAACGACGGCTTCAAAACCAACCTGATCGGCACGCCACAGCAGATCGCCGAACGGATCGTCGCGCTGAAAGCGGTGGGCGTGGATTTGGTGCTGGCCGGGTTCCTGCATTTTCAGGAAGAAGTCGAGTACTTCGGCAAACGCGTGTTGCCGCTGGTGCGGGAGTTGGAGGCCAAGGCGCTCAACCAGCAGACCGCCGCAGTCGCCTGACCACCCGAGCCCTTGTAGGAGCGAGGCTTGCCCGCGAAGGCGTCGTGTCAGTCAATATCAATGTTGAATGTGACGACGCCTTCGCGGGCAAGCCTCGCTCCTACAGGGGACAGCGTTTACAAACCGAGGTCGGACAGGCCTGGGTGATCATCCGGGCGGCGCCCCAGGGGCCAGTGGAATTTGCGTTCGCTTTCCTTGATCGGCAAATCGTTGATGCAGGCAAACCGGTTGGCCATCAAGCCATTCTCGGCAAATTCCCAGTTTTCGTTGCCGTACGAGCGAAACCAGTTGCCTGAGTCGTCGTGCCATTCATAGGCATAACGCACGGCGATGCGGTTGTCGGTGAAGGCCCAGAGTTCCTTGATCAGTCGGTAGTCCAGTTCCTTGGCCCACTTGCGCGTGAGGAAACCCTTGGCTTCTTCGCGGTTGTGCGCGAATTCGGCGCGGTTACGCCATTTTGTGTCGAGGGTGTAGGCGAGGGACACGCGCTCGGGATCACGGGTATTCCAGCCATCTTCGGCGAGGCGCACTTTCTCGATGGCGGATTCGCGGGTAAACGGTGGCAATGGCGGACGGGCTTCAGCGTTAGTTGACATTGAATGTCTCCTGATCAAGTAAAAGTTAAATCAACGCGGTCGAGCTTGATTAAGTCGTTACAGGTCCAATAACTTTCGCGCCATGCATCGCGCATTATCGGCGGCACTGTGATCACCCATCACAAGCGCAACGGTAATGGCCCCATCGATCAGGATCAGCAGCTGTCTGGCCAACGTCTCCGGGTCGGTAGCGCCATGTTCGGTACAGAGTTCGCACACGTAGTCGAGCAGTTTCTGTTTGTGTTCCCTGGCCACTTGGCGCACCGGGTCTTGCGGGTCACCGGTCTCGCCGCTGGTGTTGGTGAACGCGCAGCCGCGAAAGCCTTCGGAGTCAAACCAGCTGCGCAACACGGTGAACAGGTTAAGCAAGCGATCCGCCGGGCTTGATGCCTTGTCGACTTCGCTGCGAAACCAGTGCATCCAGCGCACGTCGCGGCGTTGCAGGGCGGCAACGGTCAGCTCCTCCTTGTTGGCGAAGTAGCGGTAGATGCTTTTTCTGGAGACGCCGGCGGTTTTCACCAGAAGATCCATGCCCGTGGCGGCGATGCCACTTTTGTAGATCAACTTTTCGGTGACATCCAGAATGATGTCGCGGGTAGTGCTGGTCGATTGGTTCATGTGGCGAACAGTAGAACGATCGTTCTTCTTGGTCAAGCGGGTTTTTTGTCAGTGAAATTGCCTTCGCGGGCAAGCCTCGCTCCTACAGGAATAAAACCGCTTGATCGTTCCCACGCTCCGCGCAGTGGGCAGACCCGAACGAATCCATGGTGTAAGCTCTCGGGTTCTTCGGAATCGACCTTTTGCGAGCCCTATGCCGTCGCTTTTCAAACGCTCTCTGCTGCCTAAACTGCGCAGTTTTCCGCTGACCGCCGATGCCGTCACGATTCTCTCCGGCGCCGCCGAATACCGTCGTTGCCTGCTGGAAAAAATCGCCCAGGCGTCCCGGCGCATCTACATCGTCGCGCTGTACCTGCAACAGGACGAAGCCGGCCAGGAAATCCTCGATGCCTTGCACGCCGCCAAACTCGCGCGTCCGCAACTGGACGTGGTGGTGGTGGTTGACTGGCTGCGCGCCCAGCGCGGTTTGATCGGCGCCGGCAAGCAGCCGGGCAACTCGGCGTGGTACCAGGAAATGACCCGCACCCACGCCAGCGAAGTGCCGGTGTACGGCGTGCCGGTGCAGACCCGCGAGCTGTTCGGCGTCTTGCATTTGAAGGGTTTTGTCATCGACGATTGCGTCATTTACAGCGGCGCGAGCCTGAACAACGTCTATCTGCACAAATTCGACAAGTACCGCTACGACCGTTATCACCTGCTGCAGAACAGCGATCTCGCCGATTCCATGCAGCACCTGGTCCAGCACGGTCTCGTCGCTTCCAAAGCGGTGCATCGCCTCGACCTGCCGAACCCGCCGACCACGCGCAGCCTGCGCAACGACATCGGCGACCTGCGCAGCCGCCTCAAGCATGCGAGTTACGACATCACCTCGGGCACCACGGCGAAGGACGGTTTGTCCGTCAGCCCGCTACTCGGTGTCGGCAAGAACAACCCGCTGAGCCGGGTGATCTGCGAACTGATCGCCAGCGCCAAGTTTCAGCTGACCATTTGCACGCCGTATTTCAACCTGCCGCTGCAAGTCACCCGCGAGATCAACCGCGCGCTGGCCCGTGGGGTGAAGATCGACATAATCGTCGGCGACAAGACGGCCAACGATTTCTACATTCCGCCGAGCGAGCCGTTCAAAGTCATCGCCGCGCTGCCATACCTTTACGAAATCAGCCTGCGGCGCTTCGCCAAACGCCATCAGCGCTACATCGACAGCGGCCAGTTGAACCTGCATTTGTGGCGCGATGGCGACAACACCTACCACCTCAAGGGTATGTGGATCGATGATCGCTACACCTTGCTCACCGGCAACAACCTCAACCCACGCGCCTTCCGCCTCGACCTGGAAAACGCGCTGCTGATCGACGATCCGAAACAGGAACTGCGTGAAGCGCGCAGCAAAGAGCTGGCAGAGATTTTCGAGCACACGCGCCGGGTGGAGCGCTATCTGGAACTGGAAACCTTGCCGGACTACCCGGCGGGCGTGGCGAAGTTTCTCAAGCGGGTGAGTCGGGTGAGGATTGAGCGGTTGTTGTATCGGATTTTGTGAGGGGCGGCGCAGTCGGGTTGATGTGCTGAATGTGGGAGAGGCATCGCGAGCAAGCTCGCTCCCACAGGGGATTTCTAAACGCGGGGATCAATTTGGAACATGGATTGATTTGCTGAATGTAGGAATGCCTTCGCGGGCAAGCCTCGCTCCTACAGGGGGACGCGATCCCTGTAGGAGCGAGGCTTGCCCGCGAAGGGGCCCGACCAGGCGCCGCAAAAACTAATTCAGCCCCAACTTCCCACGCAACGTCGACAAATCCTCAGCCAAGGTATTCACCGGGCCAACCAGCGCTTTGCGGTCGTTTTCCTTGACCTTGTCGTAGGTTTCAAACCCGCCATCTGCGGTTTTGTATTTCGCCAGAATCTTGTTCACCGTCGCAAAGTTCTTGTCGACTTTGGCAATGAACGCCGCGTCCTGCTGCTCGATCTGCGGGTGGAACAGGTCGACGATTTTCTTCGCGCCGTCGATGTTGCCCTGGAAGTCGTAGAGGTCGGTGTGGCTGTAGCGGTCTTCTTCGCCGGAGATCTTGGTGGCGGCGACTTCTTCGAGCAGCGCAGCGGCGCCGCCGACGACTTTCTCCGGCGGGAAGGTCAGGCCGGCGACGCGCGCCTGCAAGTCCTTCACGTCTTTGTTCAAACCGTCCGCCAAGGCATCGAGGCCTTTGGTGCTTTTCTCCGAGAACAACGAATATTCGATGCGATGGAAACCGTTGAAATCCTCGGCGGTCACGCCTTTTTCGTGGTCGTCGACGCGCGAATCTATAGACGCGTCGAGGTCACTGAACAGCTCGGCGATTGGCTCGATCGATTCATAAAACACCCGGGTCGGCGCGTAGAGCTTTTGCGCGGTAGCAAGGTCGCCGCTTTTCACCGCGTCGGTGAACTGTTGGGTGTGGCTGCCCAACTCGTCGAGTTTCTCGATGACGTAGATCTTGTAGTCCGAAACCGGCCCCACCAAATCCAGCGGCGCCGGTGCCGCGAAAGCTGAAAACGGAGTGTTGAGCAAGCCAAGGGTCAGCATTAACGCGAGGGGCGACTTTTTCATGGGACGGTTCCGTGTTGGGGGATTGTGGGGGCGTAGTCGAGGCGTTGTCAGGTATTGGTCGCAGGTTGTGCAGCGGCGAGCAGCGAACGACCGATAAAGTCCTGATCGCCCGTGACGCCCGGCAATGTGAAGAAATACCCGCCGCCCACCGGCTTCAGGTATTCCTCCAGCGGCTCGCCGTTGAGCCGGGTTTGCACGGTGATGAAGCCTTTTTCCAGATCCGCCTGATAGCAGATGAACAGCAGGCCCATGTCGAGCTGGCCGTTCTTGTTCACACCGTTGGAATAGTTGAACGGCCGGCGCAGGATCAAATTGGTCTGGGTCGCGGCAGTGCGCGGGTTGGCCAGGCGAATGTGCGCGTCGAGCTTGGTCAGCTTGCCTTCGGGGTCCTTGGCGTAGTCCGGGACTTGGGTTTCATGCGCGCCGCCCATCGGTGCGCCGGTGCTCTTGATGCGGCCGAGAATGCTTTCCTGTTCCTGCAACGGCGTGCGATCCCAGCGCTCGACAAAATTGCGGATGATCCGCACCGCTTGATAGCTGCCATTCGCTGCCCACGTCGGTTCGTCGCTGCCGGGCTGCACCCAGACCAGTGCGTCCATGGCTTTCGCGTCGTTGGAATCGGGGTTGGCCGAGCCATCACGAAAACCGAGGAAATTGCGCGCACTTTGCGCCGGCGCTCCAGGTTTGCTCGGTGCTTGTGGCGGCACGCTGCCTTCCTGCTTCCAGCGCACCAGCAGCAGGTCCGGGAGGTTTTTGACGATGTCGCGCAAGGCGTGGATGTTGGTGTCGGTGGTATTCGAGCAGAACTGCAGGCTCAAGTCGCCGTGGCAGCAATCGGCGTCCAGCGCATCGTTGGGGAAACCGACCATGCGGCTCAGGCGTTTCGGTTTGGCGCTGGCCAGGCCGAAACGCTCGTCGAACAGCGACTCGCCGACCGATACGGTGATGGTCAGATTGTCCGGCGTCACCACCGGGCCGAGAATGCCCGAGTCCACCGGCGGCAACTTCGGATCGACCTGTTCCACCGTGCCGCCGGTCATCAAAAACGCGATGCGGTCGTTGAGTGTGCGGAACAAGCGTTCGAGGTCTTCGCGGTCGCTGGCCAACACATCGAACGACACCAGCATGCCCGACGCCGGGCGCGGCGTGACGATGCCGGTCTGGTGCTTGCCGTGGAACGCGTGGCGGTCTTCGGTCTTGTCGCTTTTCGGCGCCTCGGTGACTTGCGCCGGGCTGGCGGCCATTGCCGGGCAGCTCAAAGCGGAGCCGGCCAAGGCCACCCCGGCGGCGCCCATGCCCATCAATACGCGGCGACGTTGCGCGGAAAACTGCTCTGTGTCTTTCATCAAGTAATTCGTCTTCTGCTTACAGGCCGGACAGGCCCAGGGCTGGATCGATGCCGTCGAGTACGTCGGCCAGAGCCTTGGCCTTGTCGGCGATGTGTTGGCGCTGCGCGGCGCTGACCGTGGCGTAACCGGCGTAGCCATCGTTGCTCTTGAGGCCGCTGAGTTGGGCGTCGAATGCTGCGAGCGCGCTGTCGATTTTCGGCAGCAAGTCAGCGGCGGATTTGCTCAGCAAGGGCCGCAACAGATCGACGACTTTGTGCGCCGCGTCGAGGTTGGCGGCAAAACCATTAAGGTCGCTGTGGCTGTAGCGTTCTTCTTCGCCGCTGGCCGCGCGCACTTCGGCAATGGTCTTGAGATTGCGCACGACGATGCTCACCAGTTGCTCCGGCGGCAGCGATTGCGCGAGCAGTTGCTGTTTGAGCGTGGTGACGTCGCTGGTCAGTCGCTGCGCCACCGGCGTCAAACCGTCGAGGCTGCGTTGCTGGAACAGCGCGTATTCGAGGCGATGGAAACCGACAAACCCCGGATCCTGCTCGCGTTTCTCGAAATAATCGGCGCGCGCATTGATCGCGTTATCCAGTTCCGCCAGGCGCTGCGCGGCCGGGGCGATCCGTTGATACGCCGCGCGGGCCGGCAGGTACAGCGCTTGCGCCTGGCTCAGATCGCCCGCAGCAATCGCCTGTTCCAGCGCGGTCACGGCTTTGATCAGCGCGCTGCTTTGGCTGCTCAGGTACACGCGAAATTCCGACAACGGGCCGATAAACGCGACCATCGACGGACGCGCCTTGGCTGCGGCATCGGACGCGGCGGTCGGCGTCACGTGCAGGGTGCCGCGCGGGTTGCTGAGCAAACCGCAAGTGATCGCGTAATCGCCGGGGACAAGGTTGGCGTTGATCACCTGGCTCAGGCCGGGCGCAATGTTCTCGCGTTCTTCGACCACCAGCACGCCATCGAGAATTTCCCATTCAACAGCGCGATCCGAGCGATTGACGATGCGAAAACTCGCGCGCCCGGCCGGGACCGTCAGCGCGTTCGGCTCGCAGTTGTGGGGATGAATGTTCACCACCACTTCGTCATGGTTGATCTGGCGCTTGGCCGCGGCCATTTTCGAGGCGTAGTAGAACAGGCCACCGGCGGCGATCATCACGATCACCGAACCGGCCACCGCCCAGCGCAGTGCGCGGGGAGGCGAAGCCACGGGAGGAGTAGGCGTTGACATGAAAGCCCTTACTGACTGGAAACGGAAGGTGATGGTTTGGCGGGCGCGGCGGCCGGGAGGAAGAACATCACCAGCGCCACCACCAGGTAAATCAGGTAAGCACCGAGGGTGCTGACGGTCGGCGCGTCCTGATAGCCGAACATGCCGGCGAGTACCGCGCCGACCGGGCCGTCCATCGGCAGCGTCGCGCTGAAGTCGAACAGCACGGTTTGCAGGTGATTCCACACCCCGGCTTCATGCAGCGCCTGCACCGAGTTGGCAAAAATGCCGGCGGCGACCACGAGGATGAACAGGCCGGTCCAGCGGAAAAACGCGCTGAGGTTCAGGCGCATGCTGCCGGTGTAGATGAGGAAACCGACGATAATCGCCAGGATCAGCCCGAGCAGGGCGCCCATCGGTGCCGCCGCGCCTTCGCTCTGCTGGAATACCGCGAGCAGGAAGAACACCGTTTCCAGGCCTTCGCGGGCCACGGCGAAAAACACCATGGCGATCAGCGCCGTGACCTGGTGTTTGGAACCGGCCAAGGCGTGGTCGAGGGACACGTGCAGCGAATGCTTGATCGACCGCGCGACTTTGCGCATCCAGAACACCATCGAGCTGAGAATGCCCACGGCCACCAGACCGACGATGCCTTCGAACAGCTCCTGCTGTTTTTGCGGGAACTCGGCGCTCATCAACTCCAGGCCACCACCGACCAGCAGCGCCAGCGCAGCGGCGAGGAATACGCCGATCCACACCGCTGGCATCCACTCGCCACGCCCGGTTTGCTTGAGGTAACTGGCGATAATGCCGACGATCAACGCCGCTTCAATACCTTCGCGCAACATGATCAGAAAGGGGACAAGCATTCGGCACCGTTGAGGAGATAGTTAGGTAGCTAAGTTGTAACATAATGACACTCATTCTCACATGAGATTGATTGACTTTGGCTGAACCTAAGCTGAACGAGCCAATGGATCACCTTGACCCTGTAGGAGTGAGCCTGCTCGCGATGACGGCATGACAGGCAAAAACAACGCTGACTGACGCTGCGCAATCGCGAGCAGTGGATTGAGCTAATATGCCGACCATTCGCACAACAAGGCTCACCCCGCGCAATGTCGGAAAAAGACACCATCGCTATTCAACTGGTGCGTGAAGCGCTGTTGCAAAGTTGCGCGCCGGGGGCGGCGACTGAGGAAGTGTTGCTCAAGGTCGGCATCGATCCGGCGTTGATGGCCAGCGCGCAGGGCCGGGTGCCGGCCACCGCCTATGCGCGTTTGTGGCGCTTGCTGGCGCGGCGCGGCGACGATGAGTTCTTTGGCATGGACCCGCGCAAACTGAAATCCGGCAGCCTCGAGTTTCTGTGCCGCAGCGCCATGCTCCAGCCGAGTTTGGCTGCAGGCCTGACCACCGGCCTGAGTTTCCTCTCGTTGATGCTCGAACACCTGCCCGCGCAACTGGTGCGCCAGCAAAGCCTGGCGGAAATCATCTTGCTCGAAGACGACCAGGACCCGCGCCGCGCCTTCACGTATTTCACCTATTGGATGATTGTCCACGGCGTCGCGTGTTGGCTGGCGGGGCGGCGGATTCCGATTCTGGCCATCGAACTGCGCTGCCCGGCGCCGGACTTCTGCGATGACTATCAGGTGATGTTTTCCGAGAACCTGCGCTTCGACCGGCCACGCACGCGGATGATTTTCGCCGCCGATTGCCTGGATGTGCCGATCAAGCGCAGCGCTGAAGAACTCAAGCGTTTCCTCGCCCAGGCCCCGGCGAATATTCTGGTCAAGTATCGCGATCCGGAAAGCCTCGCCAGCCGCATCAAGCATGATCTGCGGCAGTTGCCCGCCGAACAATGGCCGGAAACGGAGGCGTTGGCGCAGCAATTGTGCATGTCGGCCTCAACGCTGCGCCGGCGTTTGGCCGAAGAAGGGCAGACCTGGCAAGGCTTGAAGGACAGCGTGCGTAAGGAGTTGGCGATAGTCTGGCTGGCCGAGCCGTCGATCAGCTTCGCCGAAATCGCCGCACGCCTGGGATTTGCCGATGCGAGCTCGTTTTACAAAGCGTTTCGAAAATGGTCGGGGACTAATCCGGGGCATTACCGGAGTTTGATTCTCAACGACGCGAGTTGATCCGGGTTTTTGTGGTGAGTCAGCAGGCCTCATCGCGAGCAAGCTCGCTCCCACAGTGGACTGCTGCGGAACACGCAAATTGAATGCAGCCACAAACCATGTGAGAGCGAGCTTGCTCGCGATGAGGGCATCACAACCGCCGCACCCTCCGAACCTTGGCCAAACCAGTCACGCAACTTGATAGCTTTGACCATTGCCCCACACCCCGCGCAGCGCGAGTATTCCTCTGTTGATTACGGTTCCCCCAACCTAATAAAAATACAGAGGGATTCTGGCGATGCGCGATTACTTGTCTGCCGTTTCACAGTTCGATTACCAGCACACCGTTGGCGCCGCGCTCGCGGGCGATCTGAGCGCGCTCAACGCCTGCGTCGAGTGCTGCGACCGCCACGCGTTGCCGGGGCGTATCGCGTTGTTCTGGGAGGGTCGTGACGGTGCCAGCGCGACGTACACTTTCAGCGACTTGCAGGACAAAGCCGCGCGTTTCGCCAATTTCCTCCTCGCCCAAGGTGTGCGCAAGGGTGACAAAGTCGCCGGGCTGCTGCCGCGCAATATCGAATTATTGATCACCGTGTTCGCCACCTGGCGCATCGGCGCGGTGTATCAGCCGCTGTTCACCGCATTTGGCCCGAAAGCCATCGAACATCGCTTGAATACCTCCGGCGCCAAAGTGGTGGTCACCGACGCAGTCAATCGGCCGAAACTCGCCGATGTCGCCGATTGCCCGACCATAGCCACCGTTGGCGGTCCCAAGGGACAAGGCATCGTCCGTGGCGATTACAGCTTCTGGGCCGAACTGGCGAATTATCCCGCCGCGTGCGAACCCGTCATGCTCAGCGGCGAGGACCCGTTTCTGCTGATGTTCACGTCGGGCACCACCGGCCCGGCAAAAGCGCTGTCGGTGCCGCTCAAAGCCATCGTCGCGTTCCAGAACTACACCCGCGATGCCGTGGATTTGCGCCCCGAAGATGCATTCTGGAACGTTGCCGATCCGGGCTGGGCCTACGGCATCTATTTCGGCGTCACCGGGCCGCTGGCGATGGGGCATCCGATCACGTTTTACGATGGCCCGTTCACCCTCGAAAGCACCTGCCGGGTGATCAACAAATATGGCATCACCAACCTCACCGGTTCGCCGACCGCCTACCGTTTGCTGATCGCTGGCGGCGACGAATTCGCCCGCTCGATCAACGGCAAACTGCGCATCGTCAGCAGCGCCGGCGAGCCGTTGAACCCGGAAGTGATTCGCTGGTTCGCCGACAACCTCGGCGTGGTCATTCACGATCATTACGGCCAGACCGAACTGGGCATGGTCCTGTGCAACCACCATGGCCTCGAACACCCGATCCACCTCGGCGCCGCCGGTTTCGCCTCGCCGGGGCACCGCATCGTTGTGCTCGATGACGACCATCAGGAACTCGGCGTCGGCCAGCCGGGCATCCTCGCCATCGACCGCACGCAATCGCCGATGTGCTGGTTCGGCGGCTACGAAGGCGCGCCGACCAAGGCGTTCGTCGGCAACTATTACCTGAGCGGCGACAGCGTCGAGTGGAACCCGGACGGCAGCATCAGTTTCGTCGGTCGCAGCGATGACGTGATCACCACGTCCGGCTATCGCGTCGGCCCGTTCGACGTCGAAAGCGCATTGATCGAACACCCGGCGGTGATTGAAGCGGCGGTGGTCGGCAAACCCGACGCCGAGCGTACCGAACTGGTCAAAGCCTTCGTCGTGATCGGCGCGCAGTACCGCGCCACGCCGGAACTTGCCGAAGAACTCAAGCAACACGTGCGTAAACGTCTGGCCGCGCACTCGTACCCGCGTGAAATCGAATTCGTCAGCGATTTGCCGAAAACCCCAAGCGGCAAATTGCAGCGCTTTATCTTGCGCAACCAGGAAATCGCCAAGGCTCAAGAGGCCGCGGCTCACAAAGCTTCTGCTTGAATCGAAGGAAAATAAGATGCAGATCGAAAACAAGGTTTTTCTCGTCACCGGCGGCGCATCCGGCCTCGGTGCCGCCACCGCTGAAATGCTCGTCGCGGCGGGCGCCAAAGTGATGTTGGTGGACATGAACGCCGAGGCTGTTGCGGCGCAGGCACAACGGCTTGGTCATGGCGCGCAAAGCGTGGTCGCGGACATCAGCAATGAAGCCGCCGCTGAAGCTGCGGTCGCCGCGACGGTGCAAGCCTTCGGTGGCCTGCACGGTCTGGTGAATTGCGCCGGCATCGTGCGCGGCGAGAAAATCCTCGGCAAGACTGGCCCGCATGCGCTGGCGAGTTTCAGCCAGGTGATTAACGTCAACCTGATCGGCAGCTTCAATATGCTGCGCCTGGCCGCAGCGGCCATCGCCGAAACCGAAGCGAACGCCGACGGTGAGCGCGGCGTGATCATCAACACCGCGTCGGTGGCCGCCTACGACGGGCAGATCGGCCAGGCTGCGTACGCCGCGTCGAAAGGCGCGATTGTCAGCCTGACCTTGCCCGCCGCTCGTGAACTGGCGCGTTTCGGCATCCGCGTGATGACTATCGCACCGGGCATTTTCGAAACGCCGATGATGGCCGGCATGACTGAGGAAGTCCGCGCTTCGCTGGCCGCCGGTGTGCCGTTCCCGCCACGTCTGGGCAAACCCGCCGAATACGCGGCGCTGGTGCGGCATATCATCGAAAACAGCATGCTCAATGGCGAGGTGATCCGTCTCGACGGCGCCTTGCGCATGGCCGCCAAGTAAGGAGAACTTTGTCATGACTCTTGCCAACGATCCGATTGTTATCGTCAGCGCCGTCCGCACTCCGATGGGCGGCTTCCAGGGCGAACTGAAAAGCCTCACCGCACCGCAACTCGGCGCCGCAGCGATCAAAGCGGCGGTCGAGCGTGCCGGTATCGGCGCCGATGCGGTTGAAGAAGTGCTGTTCGGCTGCGTGCTGTCCGCCGGCCTCGGCCAGGCCCCCGCGCGGCAAGCGGCACTCGGCGCCGGGCTGGATAAATCGACCCGTTGCACCACGCTGAACAAGATGTGCGGTTCGGGCATGGAAGCGACGATTCTGGCCCACGACATGCTGGTGGCCGGCAGCGCCGAAGTGGTTATCGCCGGCGGCATGGAAAGCATGTCGAACTCGCCATATCTGCTCGATCGCGCCCGCAGCGGTTTTCGCATGGGCCACGGCCGGGTGCTCGATCACATGTTCCTCGACGGCCTCGAAGACGCCTACGACAAGGGCCGGCTGATGGGCACTTTTGCCGAGGATTGCGCCGAGACCAACGGTTTCAGCCGCGAAGCGCAGGACGCTTTTGCGATCGCCTCGACCACCCGCGCGCAGCAGGCGATCAAGGACGGCAGCTTCAAGGACGAAATCGTCCCGCTGAGCGTGATGGTCGGCAAGGAACAGGTGCTGATCAGCAACGACGAACAACCGCCGAAAGCCAAACTCGACAAGATCGCCGCGCTGAAACCGGCGTTCCGCGACGGCGGCACGGTGACAGCGGCGAACTCCAGCTCAATCTCCGACGGCGCCGCAGCGCTGGTGCTGATGCGTCGTTCCGAGGCACAACAGCGCGGGCTCAAGCCTCTGGCGGTGATTCACGGCCACGCGGCGTTTGCCGATACGCCGGGGCTGTTCCCGGTGGCGCCGGTCGGTGCGATCAAGAAACTGATGACAAAAACCGGCTGGTCGCTGGATGAAGTCGAGTTGTTTGAGGTGAACGAAGCGTTTGCGGTGGTCAGTCTGGTGACCATGAGCAAACTGGAAATCCCCCATGAGAAGGTCAACGTGCACGGCGGCGCCTGCGCGCTGGGCCATCCGATTGGCGCGTCGGGCGCGCGGATTCTGGTGACATTGCTTTCGGCGCTGCGCCAGAAAGGCCTGAAACGCGGCGTTGCAGCAATCTGCATCGGCGGCGGCGAAGCAACGGCCATGGCCGTGGAATGCTTGTACTAACGCTGCCACCTCGTAGGAGCAAGGCTTGCCCGCGATGACCCTCTAGAGGACGCCATCGCGGGCAAGCCATGCTCCTACAAGAGCAGGATGCATTCAGCTCATTTTTTAAGGATTCACCATGATTCCCAATGACGAACAATCACAAATCAGCGAAGCCGCCCGGCAGTTTGCTCAGGAGCGGCTGAAGCCGTTTGCCGCAGAATGGGACCGCGAGCATCGCTTTCCGAAAGAGGCCATCGGCGAAATGGCCGAGCTGGGCTTCTTCGGCATGCTGGTGCCGGAACAGTGGGGCGGTTGCGACACCGGTTATCTGGCTTACGCCATGGCCCTGGAAGAAATCGCCGCGGGCGACGGCGCCTGCTCGACGATCATGAGCGTGCACAACTCGGTGGGTTGCGTGCCGATTCTCAAGTACGGCACCGACGAACAGAAACAACGCTTGCTCACACCACTCGCCAGCGGCGCAATGCTCGGCGCGTTTGCGTTGACCGAACCGCAGGCCGGTTCCGATGCCAGCGGCCTGAAAACCCGCGCGCGGTTGGAAGGCGATCATTACGTGTTGAACGGCTGCAAACAGTTCATCACGTCCGGGCAGAACGCCGGGGTGGTCATCGTGTTCGCCGTCACCGATCCGGGCGCGGGCAAACGCGGGATCACCGCGCTGATCGTGCCGACCGATTCACCGGGCTACAAAGTCGCGCGGGTCGAAGACAAACTCGGCCAGCACGCCTCGGACACCTGCCAGATTCTGTTTGAAGACGTCAAAGTGCCGGTCGCCAACCGCTTGGGCGAGGAGGGCGAAGGTTACCGCATCGCCCTGGCCAACCTTGAGGGCGGACGCGTCGGCATCGCCGCGCAATCGGTGGGCATGGCCCGCGCCGCGTTCGAAGCCGCGCGCGATTATGCCCGTGAGCGCGAAAGTTTCGGCAAGCCGATCATCGAACACCAAGCGGTGGCCTTCCGTTTGGCTGACATGGCGACGCAAATCGCCGTCGCCCGGCAAATGGTGCATTACGCAGCAGCACTGCGCGACAGCGGCAAACCGGCGCTGGTCGAAGCCTCGATGGCCAAGCTGTTCGCCTCGGAAATGGCCGAAAAAGTCTGCTCCAGCGCGTTGCAAACCCTCGGCGGATACGGTTACCTCAACGACTTCCCGCTGGAACGAATCTACCGCGACGTGCGCGTGTGCCAGATCTACGAAGGCACCAGCGATATTCAGCGCATGGTTATTTCGCGCAATCTTTAATAAGGAATTCTGTATGTCTTACGAAACGATTCTCCTGGAAACCCAGGGCCGCGTCGGTCTGATCACGCTCAACCGGCCACAAGCGCTGAATGCCTTGAACGCGCAACTGGTCAGCGAACTGAACCACGCTCTCGATGGCCTCGAAGCCGATTCGAACATCGGCTGCATCGTGCTCACCGGTTCGAAGAAAGCCTTCGCCGCTGGCGCCGACATCAAGGAAATGGCCGAGCTGACGTATCCGCAGATCTACCTCGACGACCTGTTCAGCGACAGTGATCGGGTGGCCAACCGCCGCAAGCCAATTATCGCTGCGGTCAACGGTTTTGCCCTTGGCGGTGGCTGTGAACTGGCGCTGATGTGCGACTTTATCCTCGCCGGCGACAACGCCCGGTTCGGCCAGCCGGAAATCAACCTCGGCGTGCTCCCGGGCATGGGCGGCACCCAGCGCCTGACCCGCGCGGTGGGCAAGGCCAAAGCCATGGAAATGTGCTTGAGCGGGCGGTTGATCGATGCAGTGGAAGCGGAGCGTTGCGGGATTGTCGCGCGGATCGTGCCGGCGGATGAATTGCTCGATGAGGCGCTGAAAGTCGCGACGTTGATTGCGAAGAAGTCGTTGCCGATCGCGATGATGGTCAAGGAAAGCGTCAACCGCGCGTTTGAAGTGAGCCTGTCGGAAGGCGTGCGCTTCGAGCGCCGAGTGTTCCACGCGGCGTTCGCGACGCAGGATCAGAAAGAAGGGATGGCGGCGTTTATCGCCAAGCGCGAGGCTGAGTTTCAGGGCAAGTGAGGTAGCTTCTGAGCGGACGTCATCGCGAGCAAGCTCGCTCCCACATTCGATCTCTGGTGAACACAACATCTGTGAACACCGGAGATCCGTGTGGTGAACACAACATCTGTGAACACTGGAGATCCCTGTGGGAGCGAGCTTGCTCGCGATGCTTTCAGGCCATCACAGCAGATATTGTTGAACGTTCCCACGCTCCGCGTGGGAACGTTCATTCAGACCAGATAGTTTTTCAATTCGCGAGCAATCACCATTCGCTGGATCTCGCTCGACCCTTCGTAAATCTGCGTGATCCGCGCATCCCGGTAATAACGCTCTACCGGGTAATCCTCCAGGTAGCCATAACCGCCATGAATCTGGATCGCCGAAGAGCAGACCTTTTCGGCGATTTCCGAGGCAAACAACTTCGCCTGCGAAGCTTCCGACAAACACGGTTTACCGGCGCTGCGCAGCCGCGCGGCGTGGAGGACCAGCAACCGCGCCGCGTTCAGCCGTGTGTGCATGTCGGCGAGCATGTTGGCGATGCTTTGGTGTTCATTGATGGTCTTGCCGAACTGCACTCGATCGCGCGAATAGGCCAGCGCCGCTTCAAACGCCGCACGCGCAATGCCCAGTGCTTGCGCGGCGATGCCGATGCGCCCGCCTTCAAGGTTGGACAGGGCGATGGCCAGGCCTTTGCCGCGCTCGCCCAGCAGATTGGCTTCGGCAATCGTGCAATTGCTCAGCGTCACCGCGCAGGTGTCGGAGGCGCGGATGCCCATTTTGTGCTCGGTGCGGTCGACGATAAACCCCGGGGTATCGGTCGGCACCAGAAACGCCGAGATTCCGCGTTTGCCCAGGTCCGGGTCAGTCACCGCGAACACAATCGCCAGTTTTGCGCGTTTGCCGTTGCTGACAAACTGCTTGGCGCCGTTAATCACCCACTGGCCGTCGCGCAGTTCGGCGCGGGTGCGCAGGTTGTGCGCTTCGGAGCCGGCTTGCGGTTCAGTCAGGCAAAAACAGCCAATCGCCTGACCACTGGCGAGGTCCGGCAACCAGGTTTTTTTCTGTTCTTCAGTGCCGTAATTGAGCACCGGGCCGCAACCCACCGAGTTGTGAATGCTCATCAGCGCGCCCGTGGCGCCATCACCGGCAGAAATCTCTTCCACGGCCAAGGCATAGGCAACGTAGTCGACATAAGTGCCGCCCCATTCTTCCGGCACCACCATGCCCAGCAAGCCCAACTCGCCCATCTTCGCCACCAGACCGTCGTCGATCCAGCCAGCCTTTTCCCAGGCTTGCGCGTGGGGCGCGATTTCGCCACGGGCAAAGTCCCGGGCCATGTCGCGGATCATCACTTGCTCTTCGCTTAATTCGATATCGTGCATGACTCAGTTCCCGCTCTGCGCAAAACCACTGAAGAAACTCTCGACGTGCTCGGCGTGCAGCGCCTGCAAGGTCGGCGGGTTCCAGCGCGGTTGTTTGTCTTTGTCGATCAGCAAGGCGCGCACGCCTTCGATCAGGTCGCCACGGTCGAACCATTGACGGTCCAGGTGCAGCTCGAGGGCGAAGCATTGTTCCAGGCTCAACTTGCGTCCGCGCCGGAGCATTTCCAGGGTCACGCCCATGGCCAGCGGTGAACGGCTTTCCAGCAGATCGGCGGTGGACTTGGCCCATTCGTGGCTGTTGGCGACCGTCACTTCGCGCATTTGCTCGACCATGCTCGCGACATCCGGCAGGCCGAAGAAGTGGTCGATGGCCGGGCGCAGCGCACTCAGCGGCGCGTCGGGCAATTGCTGCGCGGCGATTTTCGCCAGCGCGCCTTGCAGGTCCTTGAGTGGCGTTTCGTGCCATTCCAGATGATCGAGTAGCTCATCGAGCTGACCCAGTCTGGCGCTTTCCAGGTACCAGTCGGCCAAGCCGCAATACAGCGCGTCCGCCGCGCGAATCTGCACGCCGCTGACGCCGAGGTAAATCCCCAGTTCGCCCGGAATGCGCGACAGAAAGTAGCTGCCGCCGACGTCGGGAAAATAGCCGATGGCCACTTCCGGCATCGCCAGTCGGCTGCGCTCGGTGACCACGCGCAGGTCGGCGCCTTGCACCAGACCCATGCCGCCGCCAAGGACAAAACCGTCCATCAGCGCGAGGACCGGTTTGCGGTAGTGGTGGAGTGTGAGGTCGAGGGCGTATTCCTCGACGAAGAAATCTTCGTGCAGCGTGTCGCCGTTTTTGTAGCTGTCGTACAGCGAACGAATGTCGCCGCCGGCACAGAAGGCCTTCTCGCCGGCACCGCGTAACACCACGGCGTTGACCTGCGGATCTTCGGCCCAGGCGTCGAGTTGGCGTTGCAGGCGCCGGACCATGTCGAGGGTGATCGCATTGAGGCCGGCGGGGCGATTCAGGGTCAGGTGACCGATATGGTTGCGAACCTCGGCCAGAACGGCATTTTGCATGGCATCCATGGCTTTGATCTCCTTAGATGAAACCTGAGCAGTCATCGATAACTCCCTGCTTTTATTGTTCTTTTATATACGCGCTCGCGCGCGAGCGATGCCGGATCGTAACAGTGCAATTTTGCGATGTACAACCGGGATACGTGCAGGTTCTTTCTGCATTTTTACCTTAGCGCAAAATCCGAAGATCGCCCCTGAACACTTTTGCGACAGCCACGGAAAACCCTGTGGGAGCTGAGCTTGCTCGCGATTTCAATCTTTCAGGCACATCGATGGTGTCTGAAAGGACGCTATCGCGAGCAAGCTCGGCTCCCACAGGAGTCGGGGGGTTAGTGAAGTATTGCGGGGTGTCAGGTTCTGCTGCTGAGCACTTCGCTGATGCTGCGGCGTTTGGCGTGCAGTTCGCTGGCGTGGATCAGTTGTTCGAGGTCTTCGGGGGTGACGTCAATAAAGGCTTCCATGTCCGCCAGGGCCCGTTTCAAATCCTCGGCGGTGATCGCCTGACTGTCGGCCGAAGGCAGCACTGGCGCGGGTTCCGCCGGGCGTTTTGGATAACGAATCCGCGTCAGGTTGTTGTACGCCAACGCACTCAGCAGCATCGCTGCCGCACTGAGCATCACCGGCGCGAGGGCTTTCCAGTCCAGCGCGATAGTCGCCGGGTCGGCCAGCACCAACAGCAGCGCCAACGCTCCGGCCGGCGGATGCAGGCAACGCAACCAGCACATCAAGACCACCGCCATTCCCGCCGCCAGACACGCGCTGCCCAACGTGCGCCCGAGCACATGCGCGACCAGCAGCGAGACCACGCCGGCGCTGAAATAGCCGCCGAGAATCGACCACGGCTGGGCGAGGGCACCGGAAGACACCGCGAACAGCAACACCGCCGACGCACCCAACGGGCCGACCAAATGCTGCGCGACCTGAATGCCAAACACCTGGCTGCACAACCAGACGCTGAACAGCGTGCCGAGGGACATGCCGATGGCAGCGCGGCTCCATTCGGAGGGACGGGTATTGATGGCGGCAGGTAACCAGCGAGCAAGCATGATGACGAATGTTCCGTGACAAAAAGTGAGGCAAAAAAAAGGCTTAACTGGGAAACCCAGAAAGCCCTTGAAGGTGTCCCTGCTATTGGGGGAGGAACGCGCACAGTTTGCCGCGCCTGCAAGCTGCTGACAAATTCATATTAATGCAGCTTCAGTGCAGTTCTATTGCAGTGAAGCCACGCGACGCCCGGCGAGGAAACACAATGACCCGCCAATCGCGGTCAATCCACACAGCGCGTAGAACATGGTCGGCGCCGGTGTGTGCATCAACAGAAAGCCGCAAATCACCGGGCTCAACGCGCCGCCCAGCGCCGCGAGATTTTGCGCGCCGTAATAACTGCCGCGCAATTCTTCCGGGGCCAGGGTGTCGACGAAGAGGAATTCCGCCGGGTAAATGATCATCTCGCCGAGAGTGAAGATGAACATCGCCACGCACCAGCTCACCAGACTGTCGGCGATGCTGAAGCCGATCAGCCCGAGCACAAACAGGCTGGTGCCACCGGCAATCCAGTAGCGCAATTGCTCGCGTTTGAGGAAACGCCCGATCTGGTACTGCAGCAAAATCACGCTGAGCGCATTGCAGGCGAGCAGGGCGGCCATGGTTTGCAGGGCGCGTTTGGAATCCTGGGTCACCAGCAGGTATTGCGACAGGTACAAGGTGAAACGGCCGTGGACCACGGTGCTGAACAGGCAACCGAGGGTGAACATGATCAGCGTGCGGTCGTTCTTCAGGGTGGTCAGGGTTTTCAGAAAACTTTGCGGCTGGCCGATCGCGGGCTTCTGCGCCGGATCTTTGGGAATGCCGCTCATCAGGAAAATGCTGAAAAACGCGATGCCGCCAGCGATCAGGAACGGCGCAATCGGATAGACCCCGGCGATCACCACACCAAGCATCGGGCCCGTGGCGTAGCCGATGTTGGTCAAGGTGTAACGCAAGGAAAACGCCTTGGCGCGTTGGCCCATGGGCAGGTTTTCGCTGAGGATCGCCTTCGAGCCGATCAGGAATAACGCTGAGGCAGTTTCGGTGATCACCAGGGTCGCGGTGGTCAGGTAAAGGTTGTCGGCGAACGTCAGCAAGACGAAACCGATGGCGCTGGAGAGCATGGCGAGGATCAGCAAACGGCGCTTTTCCAGGCGATCGATGATGTAGCCGCCGTACAGCGCCAAGAGTGTGGCGATGAACACGGCGATGCCCAGCAGCAGACCGACGTCCTGTTGGTTGAGCCCGAGTTTGTTGCTGAGGAACAGCGTGAGCAACGGACTGGTGATGGCGCGGCTGACGACGATGGTCAGCGAGCAGATCATCAAGCGGCGGATAACGAGCGAGTAAGTGGCCACGGTGGGGCAAATGTCCTTATTTAATGAAGATCGTTCGCATGCTCGGCGTGGGAGTGCGTCGATGGAGGCTTTGCGTCCGCTTTTGGAACGCGCAGCGTCCCGGGCTGCATTCCCACGCGGAGCATGGGAACGATCGCACTCACGACAGCCATTATCGGGATCACCTCGCTCATCACTGGTAATGCCGGTAGTGGCGTTCATACACCGCCGCCGGGTGATCCTCGGTGACCTTCACCGCCGAATCCGCCCACCATTGCGCGACTTCGCCAGCGCTGGCAATCCATACGTCGTTGTGCTGCTGAATGCCCGCCAGCAACTCGCGTAACACGCCGATTCTGCCGGGTGTGGCGATGATTTCCGGGTGCAACCGCAGCACGTAGCACAGGCCAAAACGGTGAAACCCGGCGAAGTCCATTTGCAGGTTGCCCAGGGTGTGGCTGTACGACGCGATCCGCGATTGCGCCGGCGGCACCGCCGGGCTGAGGTTGAAGGCGAAGTACGGTTCGTCTTCCAACTCGTAATGCAGCGGCAGTTCGATCACCTCTGGTGCGGTCGGGTGGGCGAAGGGCAGGTCATCGCCGCGCCACGAAGACGACCAGCGAATCCCTTGATCCCTCAACGCCTCGATAAAGCCCGGCGCGCCGTTGCCCGCGGGAATGCGGAAACCGACGGGGCGCTGGCCGGTCAGCGCGGCGAGGGCGGCGCAACCCTTGGCGATGTCGGCGCTTTGCTCGGCCAACGACAGGTTGTCGTAGTTCTGATGGCGATAGCCGGCGCAGGCGATTTCGTGTCCGCCGGCCTGAATGGCTTTGAGGTGTTCGGGATTTTCTTCGGCGACGATTCCGGGAATGCACCAACTGCTCGACACGCCCAGTTCGGCGAATAACCCGAGCAAACGCTCGACCCCGCGCTGGCTGCCGTAGCGCCACACGGACAGGGTTTTGTCGCGCCCTGCGACTTCCGGGGCTTGGGTGAGGATGCCGTGGATGTCGTTGTAATCGACGGTCAGCACCACGGCGCAGCGATAACCTTCGGGCCAGACGCTTTCGGGCCAGACAATGCGATCAGTCATGGTGATGCTCCTTCAGCCACCATTGGGCGACATCGCGGCACGTGGCGAACCACACGTCATCGCGCTGGCGCATGTGTTCGAAGAGTTTTTCCAGCAACAGGATGCGCCCCGGTTTGCCGGTGATCTTGGGGTGGAACAGGGTGGTCAGGCACAGCCCTTCGTCCATCGCGCCGTCGAATTCGCGGCACCAGTTGTCGAGGGTCAGTGCGTAACTGGCGGTGCGATCCAGGCCCGACGGGAAGTCCGGCGCGCGGGTATAGGCGAGGGAGGCGTAGTCGTCCATTTCCCAGCGGCCGGGGATTTCCACCAGTGGCGTGTCGAACCCGGGGACGTTGACCAGGTACGGCCGGTCATCGCCGCGCATGCTGCTGGAGTAGGTCACGCCGGCCTCCACGAGCATTGCCGGCGTTTCCGCGCGCCAGTCGCCGGACGGCGTGCGAAAGCCTTCGGCGCGGATGTTCAGGTGTTTCCAGAAGACGTCGCGGGACTTCTTCATCACGTCCTTTTGCTGTTCGAGCGTGAGGGCGTAGAAGGATTCGTGTTTGTAGCCGTGATAGGCGACTTCATGCCCGCGTTCGACGATGGCCTGGCACTGTTTCGGCCAGTTTTCCACGACCCACGCGGGGACGAAGAAGGTCGTCGGGATGTTGAAGGCGTCGAGTAGATCGAGAATGCGCGGCAGCGCGCGGTAAGGGCCGTAACCGCCGAAACCGAAGTATTCGGGTTTGTGCCAGATCGAGCCATTGAGCATCGCATCGCCGGTCGGGCCATCGAGGTCAAAGGCCAGCGCCAGGCAGGCCCCGTGCGGCGCCGGCCAGGTGGGTTGTATCGAGGAGGACATCAGTGGCACCCCAGCAATTTTCGTTTAAACACCGCCCCCCGTAGGAGCGAGGCTTGCCCGCGAAGAGGCCGGCACATTCAATATCTTCGTTGCCTGACCCACCGTTATCGCGAGCAGGCTCACTCCTACATTGGATTTTGGGCGGATCACAACCTGTGCCTCACCGCCAACCCCTGTGGGAGCGAGCTTGCTCGCGATGAGGTCGGCACATTCAACATCTCTGTCGCCTGACCCACCGCTATCGCGAGCAAGCTTTGCTCCTACATGGGTTGCAACCCTTCCAGGACTATTTACCGGCGTTGATGGTCACGGTTTTGATCGCGCCCAGTTCCAGGTCCCACTTTTTCAGGATGGTCTGGTAGCTGCCGTCGTCGATCATGCTTTGCAGCGCGACTTTCACTGCTTCGCTCAACTCGGGTTTTTTCTTGCTCACGCCCAGACCGGTGAACTGCACGGAAATCGGCAGGCCGACGGTTTTGTACATGTCCTTTTCCTGCGTCTTCAGGTAGGACAGCGTCTCGCTGCCCTGCATCGCCGCGTCAATCCGGCTCTGACGCAATTGCGCGCGGGCGTCTGCCGAGCCTTCGGTGCCGATCACCACGATCGCCGGTTTGCCCGCCGCTTCGCAATTGGCCTGGCTGTACGCGGCGATTTCCGCCGGGAACGTGGTGCGGCGGCTGGTGCCGACTTTCTTGCCGCACAGATCAGTGATTTCGTTGAAATCCTTGTTCTTCTGCAAGGTGTAGAACTGCGGGCCGCTGGTGAAATAGTCAACAAACGTCACGCTGGCCTGGCGCTCGGCGGTGTCGGTCATGCCCGAGAGCACCATGTCGACGCGGTCAGTGGTCAGCGCGTTGATCATTTGCTCGAAGCCGGTTTCCTGCCATTTGATCTTCACGCCCAGCCGCTCGGCCAGCGCGTTGCCCAGGTCATAGTCGAGGCCGGTCAGGGTGTTGGTGGCCGGATCCTTGAAATCCATCGGCGGGTAGTTTGGCATGATCGCCACAACGATCTCGCCTTTTTCCTTGATGTTCGCCGGCAACTCGGCGGCGTAGGAGACGCTGGAAGCCATCAGGCCGGCGAGTACTGCAGGGATTACGAAATTCTTCATGGTCGTTCTCTTTTGAGTGTTTTGACGCAGCTCTTGGTAGCGAGGCTGGCGCTTAGGTTCGAACGGCAGAAATGAAGCTTTGGGTGCGCGGGTTTTGCGGACTTATTAGTATTTCTTCGGGGCTTCCAGCCTCCACGATCTGCCCGCCGTCCATAAACACCATTCGGTTGGACACTTCGCGAGCGAAGCCCAGTTCATGGGTGACGACGATCATGGTCATGCCGGTTTGCGCCAGATCGCGCATCACCGACAGCACCTCACCGACCAGTTCCGGGTCGAGTGCCGAAGTGGGTTCATCGAACAGCATCAGCTTGGGGCGCATGGCCAACGCGCGGGCAATCGCCACGCGTTGCTGCTGACCGCCGGACAATTCAATCGGGTAGCTGTTGCGTTTGTCGGCGAGGCCGACGCGGGCGAGCAATTCCACGGCTTCTTCGTGCGCTTCTTTGGGCGAACGTTTGAGTACCTGGCACGGGCCTTCGATGATGTTTTGCAGCACGGTCATGTGCGGAAACAGATTGAAACGCTGGAACACCATGCCGGTCGACAGGCGCTGGCGGGCGATCTGCGATTCATTGAGTTCGTGCAGCTTGTTGCCGACGACGCGATAACCAACCAGCTCGCCATCGACCCAGAGGCCGCCCTTGTCGATTTTCTCCAGTTGATTGACGCAGCGCAGCAAGGTGCTTTTGCCCGAGCCGGACGGGCCAATGATGCACAGCACTTCGCCTTGTTCGACTTCGATGTTGATGTCCTTGAGCGCGTGAAACTGGTCGTAATACTTGTTCAGGCTGACGGCCTTGACGATGTTTCTCATGATCGACTCCTCAAGAACGCTTGCCGGCGCCGCGAGCGAAACGACGCTCCAGACGGCTTTGGCCAAAGGACAGCACGGTGACCGCAACCAGGTACCAGATACCGGCGACGATCAGCAGTTCCATGACCCGGGCGTTGGCGTAGTAGATGTTCTGCGCGTTGTAGAGCAGCTCCGAGTACTGGATGACGCTGGCCAGCGAGGTCATTTTGACCATGCCGATAAACTCGTTGCCGACCGGCGGAATGATGATGCGCATGGCTTGCGGCAGGATGATCCGGCGCAACGCTTGCAGGCGCGGCATGCCGATCGACTTGGCCGCTTCATACTGGCCGGTGTCCACCGACAACAACCCGGCGCGCACCACTTCGGCGGTGTAGGCGCCCTGGTTGATGCTCAGGCCGAGGAGGGCGGCGACAAACGGGGTCATCAGGCTCACGGTGTCCATTTCGAACAGGCCGGGGATGCCGATGGTGGGGAAAATCAGCGCCAGGTTGAACCACAACAGCAATTGCAGGATCAGCGGCGTGCCGCGAAACAGCCAGGTGTAAGTGAGCGCGACGTAACGCAGGATCGGGTTGGCCGACATGCGCATGATCGCGGTGATCACCCCGAAGACAATCCCCAGCGCCATTGCCAGCACGGCCATGACGATGGTGTTGAACAAACCCCACAAAATTGCTTGTGAGGTGACGAATTGGCCGATGTACGACCATTCGATCTTGCCTTCGGCGAAGGCGCGCACCAAACCGAGGATGGCGATGACGATGATGGTGGCGAAGAAGATCCGCCCGTAATAACGCCGTGGCACGTGGTGGTACTGGGTGATATCGAACTGGTTTTCCGCCAGTTTGCGCTCCGACTGGAGACGTTCTGCCTGAGTCTGGCTCATATGGGTTCTCCGTAAACTGGGTGATTCAGGCCAACCACAAATCCTTGTACAAGCTGAGCTTGCTCGCGAAAGCGGTGGGTCATTCAGCATTGATGCCGACTGATACGACCTCTTCGCGGGCAAGCCTTGCTCCTACAGGTTCTGTGTCTGGCTCGGCCCTTGTGGGAGCTGAGCTTGCTCGCGAAAGCGGTGGGTCATTCAGCATTGATGCCGACTGATACGGCCTCTTCGCGGGCAAGCCTTGCTCCTACAGGTTCTGTGTCTGGCTCGGCCCTTGTGGGAGCCGAGCTTGCTCGCGAAAGCGGTGGGTCATTCAGCATTGATGCCGACTGATACGACCTCTTCGCGGGCAAGCCTTGCTCCTACAGGTTTTGTGTCTGGCTCGGCCCTTGTAGGAGCTGAACTTGCTCGCGAAAGCGGTGGGTCATTCAGCATTGATGCCGACTGATACGACCTCTTCGCGGGCAAGCCTTGCTCCTACAGGGTTTGTGTCGTGTTCAGAGGCGGAAGCCGTTGTAATTTTCGGTCCACGTGTGTTGCGCGGCGAGGGCGGTTTTCAGGCGGGCGATCTGCTCGCGCACCTGTTGCGGCGCGGTGCCGCCCCAGCCACTGCGCGCGGCGATGGCCGCTTCCAGAGTCAGGCTGTCGCGTACCTCGGCGGTCAAACGCGGATCAATCTCCGCCAGCAACGCCGGCGACGCTTCCCACAATTCAATGTCATGTTTCTCACAGGCCTGAACCAACGCGCCGGTGATTTCATGCGCTTCCTTGAACGGCACACCGCGCATCGCCAACCAGTCCGCGACTTCGGTGGCAAGGGTGAAGCCCAGTGGCGCCTGACGCCGCAGCTCTTCAACGTTGACCTTCATGGTCGCAACCATCCCGGCCATGGCCGGCAGCACCAGCAGCAGCGTGTCGACACTGTCGAGCACGCCGTTTTTGTCTTCACTCAAGTCGCGGTTGTACGACAGCGGCAGGGATTTGAGCGTCGAGAGCAGACCGGTAAGGTTGCCAATCAGCCGCCCAGCCTTGCCGCGCGCCAATTCGGCGATGTCCGGGTTCTTCTTCTGCGGCATGATCGAGCTGCCCGTCGCGTAGGCATCGTCCAGCGCAACCCAGCGAAATTGCCGCGACGACCATAGGCAAAATTCCTCGGCGAGGCGCGAAATGTTGATCCCGAGCATGCTCGCGATAAACAGGAATTCGGCGACGTGGTCGCGGCTGGCGACGGCATCGATGGAGTTTTCGCAGACGCCGCTGTAACCCATTTCTTTCGCCGATTGCTGCGGCAGGCGCGCAATCGCCGAGCCGGCCATCGCCGCCGCGCCGAGTGGCGACAGCGAGGTGCGATTATCCCAGTCGACCAGACGCTGCACGTCGCGCAGCATCGATTGCGCGTGTGCCAGCAAATGGTGGGCGAAAACAATTGGCTGGGCTTGCTGCAAGTGGGTGAAACCGGGGCAAATGCTTTCGATATGTTGCTCGGCCTGCTCGACTAACGCTTGCTGCAATGCCAGCACTTCTACGGCCAGGGTGCGCACGTGATCACGCAGAAAAAGGCGTAGGTCGTTGGCGGTCTGGTCGTTGCGCGAACGCCCGGCGCGCAGCTTGCCACCGAGGGCGCCGAGGCGTTCGGTGAGCAGGCGTTCGATGAAGGTGTGGACGTCTTCGTCGTCCAGCGTCGGGGCTATGCGGCCGGCGCGGAAATCAGTGCCAATGCGCTCCAGCGCGTCGAGCATGGTCAGGGTTTCCTGCTCGCTCAACAGCCCGGCGCGTTGCAATTCACGGGCATGCGCTTTGGAACCGGCGAGGTCGTACGGGGTGAGGCGAAAGTAGCGCTCAGGGCAACGGGACAGGGCCGCCAGGGCTGCGGATGGGCCGCTTTTGAAGCGCGCTCCCCAGAGACGGTCGGTGTTTTGCGACATTGTTGTTTTCCTCGTCGGTAGAGCGAACTGATCGATGTGCCAGAAGCTCGAATAACCACCACGAATCAATCGGGCGGAGTCAGGCCAAAGCAGTATTCAAAGGGGCAGTTGCGAAGGAGCGAGAACTGATCGAAGTGTCAGTTTTTAATGGTGCTAAATCAGTGAGTTGGCAGTCAGGTACGGAATTGATCAGCGGTTGCCAAGCCTTGTTTTCTGTGTTCATTATTATTGGCCAGCTATGTTTTTGTTGTTGGACACAGAGTGTTGAATAGGGCGCCAGAGGTAAATAAGCATTATGGAAACCCCACTTTCCAATTCCGGAAACCCGCCGCCAAAGCCGACTCAGCGGGCGCCGTTGGCGCTCAGTGGGCTGGATTTCAAATTGCTCAAAGTGTTCAAGGCAGTGGTCGAGGCCGGTGGCTTCAGCGCCGCGCAGAACGAATTGAATGTGGGCCTGGCAGCCATCAGCAAACAGATTTCCGACTTGGAGATTCGCATCGGCATGCGTCTGTGCACCCGAGGGCGAGAGGGTTTTCACCTGACCGAAGAAGGCCGGCTGGTGTATCAGGCGTCGATTGATCTGTTTGCCTCGGTCGATAACTTTCGGGATCGCCTTAGTTCAGCGCAGAACGAACTAATCGGTGATCTGGGGGTGGGCGTTATTGACAATACGATTACGGACCCAAACTCTCCGTTAGTTGCTGCGCTTAAGCGCCTGAATGATCAGTCGCCGAAAGTCAGGTTTCAACTTCAGGCATCACAGTTGGATGAAGTAGAGCGGGGTGTTGTTGAGGGGCGTCTAGTGGCTGGTATTGTTCCGGTTTATCAGAAACGTGAGGAGTTCGATTACTACGCCTTATATGAAGAACGCTCCGAGATTTACTGCGCGCTCGGGCATCCGTTGTTCGAGGTGCCGGACGCCGAGATCAGCAGCCAGATGCTCAAGGACCACGAGTGCGTCAACCACCGATATGCGATTCATCGGGACAAGCTCAACTTTGCTCGGTACGACAGTTTTTCCGCCTCGGCCACCCAGGTCGAAGCCGTGGCGTTGCTGATCAAGACCGGGCGTTTTATCGGTTTTCTGCCGCAACATTACGCGGCGACGCTGGTGGCGCAAGGGCAGTTTCGCGCGCTACGGCCGGAGCTGATCAACATTGTTACGCCGTTCAATCTGATCCTGCGGCACAACACCGTGCGCAGCCCGCTGGTCAAAGCGTTTGCGCAAGCACTGGGCGTCGACCTGAAAGCCCCGATTTAACGTACACACAACCCCTGTAGGAGCAGAGCTTGCTCGCGAAGGCGTCATTACATTCAACATCAATGTTGCCTGACATGGCCTCACCCCCCCTGTAGGAGCAGAGCTTGCTCGCGAAGGCGTCGTTACATTCAATATTAATGTTGGCTGATACGGCCTCTTCGCGAGCAAGCTCCGCTCCTACAGGGGAGTGGGTTTTCAGTTGCCCGGCGGTATGTCCGAAAAACGATTTGCATCAATAAGTTGCCGGGTATTTTAAGAGCGGGTTCGGGTTGACATTTTTCGTTTCGCTGGTCAGCTTGTAGCGCGGCTATCGGTCGCGAGCGAACTCTTTAGTTATTGTGTTGAACCGCTTTTTTCCAAGGTTTTTTTCGTTTGATTGACTTACCGGATGATGAACTCAAGGGCGCCAAAGCCAACCCGTTGACCGTGTATCTGGCGCGCCTGGCGCCTTCCAGCCAACTGACCATGCGTTATGTATTGCAAGACGCGGCGGACCGTTTGGGCTTCGAAGACATGAACATCGAGGAGATCCCCTGGCATCAACTGCAGCCGGAGGATGTCATCGCGTTAGTGGCTGCGCTGCGCACTGACGGTTATGCGCCGAATACTTCGTCGCTGTATGTGAACGCGGTACGTGGGGTGATGAACGAAGCGTGGCGCATGAGCCTGATCAGTCAGGAACACCTGCTGAAAATGCGTTCGGTGCAGGGCATCACGGGTACACGTTTGTCGCAGGGACGAAATCTCAAACGCACGCTGATTCAGGAATTGATGGAAGTCTGCGCGGCGGATCCGCGGCCACAAGGCTTGCGCGATGCGGCGATTATCGCGGTGTTGTACGGCTCGGGAATGCGCAAGTCGGAATCGGTGAATCTGGATCTGAATCAGGTCGATTTCCACGAGCGCAGTTTGCGTGTGACGGCCAAGGGCAATAAACAGTTGATCAAATACGCGCCGGCGTGGGCATTTACCAAGTTGGAGGCGTGGCTTGAGTTGCGCCGTTCGCAGTTGGGCGAGGGTGTTGAGGACGATGGGTTTCTGTTCAACCGTATCCGTCGCGGCAGCCACATTACCCGCGAGCGTATTACCAAACATGCGATTTACTACATCGCCCGCCAGCGTGGCGCGCAGGTTGGCGTGAAGATCATGCCGCACGATTTCCGCCGTTCGTTTATCACTCGGGTGATTGAAGAACACGACTTGTCGATCGCGCAGAAACTCGCGCACCACAGCAACATCCAGACCACCGCCAACTACGACGTCCGCGACGACAACGAACGCCGCCGCGCCGTGGACCGCTTCGATTTGTAGGAACCCAATTCCCCCTGATCAACTCTGCGCCGGGCAGCCACGCTGGCTGGCGGCCGCCTGGCTAATCACCGCGGCCAAACGCTTGACGTTGTTTTGCTGCGCCGTCACCAGATCTTCGATCGACGGCCCCGAGGGCGTTTGCAAGGTGCTGCGGCACGTCACCAATGCGCTATCGCCGGCGCCCAGCGGACGCAGACGCCATTTGACGTCGATCAAACCATACTGCCCAGGAATCGAATCAAAGCGCTGCACGTCCACGCGCAACGACACTTTGTGCTGCGGGTTGGCGTTGGACAACTGATCAACCAGCGCACTGCGCAACTCATCCGCGAGGCTCGCGCCCCACCAATCGGTTTCGAGAATCGCCAGACCACTGTTGCCTTGGCGAATCACAATCTGTGCCCGATCAACCTGCGGCGGCACGCTGATGCCTTCGATGCGAATCTCCTCGCCATTGCCGCGCGCCGGTTGCGCCGGGGTCAGCGTATGAAACTGAATCGGGTCGCTGCGACACGCCGTCAACAGCAACAACGCGGCGAGCAAGGTAATCTTCGGCGAAAAAGCCATGGGTGTTGCTCCTGTGGTCAGTTACGCGGTGGACCTTGCAAGTCGTTCGGGGCTGCGTTGTCGGGACGCCCGCGCAGCAGCGATTCCGGATGGCGGCCAAGGTAATCCGAGAGTTCACGCAGTGAGCGCGACATCCGTTTCAGTTCGTCCAGGGTCTGGGTGATCTGTTCGCGCTGCGGCGAATCTTCGGCCAACGTCGAACTGGCCGAATTCAGCGTTTTGCTCACATCCGCCAGCGTCGATTGCACGCCGGGCAAGGTTTTCGCGTTGAACTGCGTCAATCCTTTGCGCAACTCGACGAGGTTGCTGTCGAGGTTGCTGGCAATGCGTTCGACCGGCAATTTGTTGATCTTGTCGACCATCGCCTGCAGCTTGCCTTGCAACTCTTCCAGGCTGCCCGGAATGGTCGGAATGCTCACCGGCCGCACGCTCGGGTCGAAGGCGACTTTCTCCGCTTTCGGGTAGAAATCCAGCGAGATATACAGCTGGCCGGTCAGCAGGTTGCCACTGCGGGCCTGCGCGCGCAGACCGTTCTCGATAAACGTGCCCATCAGCCGCACGCCGGCCGCTTCGTCGTTGGGATCATGCATCAGCGCCTTGACCATTTTGGTGTGCGCCTGACCCAGCCGTTGCGGGTAAATGACGATGCCAACGTTGACCGGGAAACTGCGTTTTTTCTCGTCGAAATCAAGATTGATCGACACCACCCGGCCAATTTCCATGCCGAGGAATTCCACCGGTGCGTTGACTTTGAGCCCGCGCAACGCCTGATCGAAACGCAGGCTCAGGTATTGCGGCTTGCCGTTGGGCGGGGCGAGGGCGGTGACCTGGTCGTCGAACAGCTCGAAGGTTTTTTCCTCGGTCGCCGGCTGATCGTTGGGGCTGTACTCCGGCGCACGGAATGCGACGCCGCCGACCAACAGCGATGACAACGATTCAGTCTTCACCGCGAAGCCATTGGCGCCGATGTTCAAGTCGATGCCGCTGGCGTTCCAGAATCGCGTGTTCTCGGTGACATAGGCGTCGTTCGGCGCGTGGATGAACAGCTCGATATTCACGCCTTTACCGTCACCATCCAGCGCATAAGCCACCACTTGGCCGACCTGGATTTTGCGGTAGTAAACCGGCGAGCCGATGTCCAGCGAACCGAGGTCCTGGGAATGCAGGGTGAAGCGCTTGCCGGGTTCGCCGTAAGTGATCGGCGGCGGGTTTTCCAGGCCTTTGAAATTCTTCGCGCGACCGTTGGCGTGACCGATATCGGCGCCGATGTAATCGCCGGACAGCAAGGTGTCGATGCCGGATACGCCGCCCGCGCCGATGCGCGGGCGCACGACCCAGAATTGCGAGTCTTCGCGGGTGAAGGTTTCAGCCTGTTTCGACAGTTTGATGGTGGCGTCGACACTTTTCTGATCGTCGCTCAGCTCGACTTCGGAGACGTGGCCGATCACCACGTTGCGGTATTTGACTTCGGTTTTGTTGGCGGTCAAACCGTTGCCGGTCTTGAACGTGATGACGATGGTCGGGCCTTCCT
This sequence comes from Pseudomonas prosekii, assembly GCF_900105155.1. Classification (NCBI taxonomy): domain Bacteria; kingdom Pseudomonadati; phylum Pseudomonadota; class Gammaproteobacteria; order Pseudomonadales; family Pseudomonadaceae; genus Pseudomonas; species Pseudomonas prosekii. Next base: position 6,009,531 of record NZ_LT629762.1, on the reverse strand, counting down.
GCATGAGGGTGTGCACCACCAGCGAGATGCCCACCAGCACGGCGACGATCGGCACGATCCACACCAGCGAAACGCTGAAACGACGAGTCTTTATACTGGCCTGACCCGGGGCTTGCGGCCCGTCAGTGGCTTGCGACTTCATCCGTGACCTCCTCGTTGTGGGGCGATTTATCCCAAATCAGGCGTGGATCGAAACTCATCGCCGAGAACATGGTGAAGACCACCACCAGACCGAAAAAAAGAATGCCCGGCCGTGGCTCGATATCGGCCAGGGCCTGGAATTTCACCAGCGACGCCACCAGCGCAACGACGATCACGTCGAGCATCGACCAATAACCGATGACTTCGACGAAACGGTAAAGCTTCGCACGCTCCTTGCGCGCCCAACCGCTGTCGCGTTGCACGGTGATCAGCAGCAGTGTCAGGGCAACGAACTTGATCCCAGGCACGGCGATGCTGGCGATGAAAATGATCAGGGCAATGTCCCACGCGCCGGCCTGCCAGAACTCCAGCACGCCGCTCATGATCGTGCTGTCGGCGCCGGCACCGACCATTTTGGTGTTCATCACCGGCAGCAGATTGGCCGGCACGTAAAACGCCAGCGCGGTGAACATGAAGGCCCAGGTCCGCGCCAGTGAGTTGACCTTGCGCCGATGCAACGGCGCGCCGCAGCGTTCGCATTCGTGCGGCTCGCCTGTGGTGTCACACGCCATGCCGCAGCTGTGGCAAAGGCACAGATCGAGTTGGCTGGCGAGCGGCGGCGTGCTCATAGGTCGTCCCACAAATCACGGATATCGCGTCCGGCGATGCGGATCATCATCAGGCTGAGGATCGCCAGGGCGAACAGGCCGATGCCTGGCAGCACGTCGAGTAGCCCGGCGAGTTTGATCACCGCAACCATCGCGCCGAGCAGGCAGACTTCGAGCATGCTCCACGGGCGCAGGGTTTCCAGCCAGCGCATGCAGAAACTGAAACCCGGCGAGCGCTGGCGGTTCAGGGCGAAACCCAGGACCCAGATCAACAGGATCAGCTGGATGATTGGCGCGATGATCATTGAGATCGCCGCGACCAGCGCAATAAAGGTGATCGGCCCGAGGCTCAGCGCGACCACCGAATCCCACAGCGTCGCGCTGTTTTTCAGGCCCTGGAGGCTGATGCTCATGACCGGGTAGAAATTGGCAAAAATCCACAGCATCAGCGCGGTGAGGGTCAGCGCCAGGCGTTGCTGCAATGTCAGGCCGTTATAACGCTGGAGCACGCCGCCGCAGCGGGTGCACAGGGTTTTCTGATGTTTGGCGAGCATGACTTTTTCAAACACGCAGTCGCAGTGCTCGCAGATGATCAACTGGTCATTCTTGGCCATGGGTCGCATTCGCAAGGAGGCAGGAAAGTCAGAGCACCTCCTCAATATAGAAGTGCCTCGCGATAGAGCAAATCGAAAGGCTGATTAAAGGGATGGGAGGACCGACGACGAGATATTCGTTTAACGCGACGGTGAGGCTGAAACCACCTGCGCTTTTGTAGGAGCTGAGCTTGCTCGCGAAGGCGGTGGGTCAGCCGATATAAATGTCTGCTGACCCGACGCTTTCGCGGGCAAGCCTCGCTCCTACGGGGGTGGGGGTTGCCGGGCGTTTCCTTGCGCGCTCAGCGGCTAGCCGAGCATTTCGCGCAGGCGATACCAGAACATGCCGAGGGCCAGCAGCGGCGAACGCAAGGCGCGGCCGCCGGGGAAGGTCATGTGCGGCACCGCGCTGAACACGTCGAAACCCCGGCTGTGACCGGCGTGAATCGCTTCGCCCAGCAACTTGGCGCACCAGTGGGTGACGTTGAGGCCATGGCCGGAATAACCCTGGGCGTAAAACACGTTCGGGTGCTGGCTCAAGCGGCCAATCTGCGGAAAGCGGTTGGCGGAAATACCGATCTTGCCGCCCCACTGATAGTCGATGCGCACATCCGCCAGTTGCGGGAACACCTTGAGCATCGCCGGGCGCATATAAGCGCCGATGTCCGACGGATCGCGCCCCGAGTAATGACACGCGCCGCCGAACAGCAATCGCCGGTCCGCCGAGAGCCGATAGTAATCCAGCCCGACTTTCTGATCACACAACGCCAGGTTCTGCGGGATCAACTGTGCGGCAAGATCCAGCGGCAACGGTTCGGTGGCGATGATGTAACTGCCGGCCGGCAGCACTTTGCCGCTGAGTTTCGGTTCGAGTTCTTCCAGATGCGCGTTGCAGCCGAGCACCAGACTGCCCGCGCGCACTGTGCCGCCGGCACAACGAACCTGCACCGTGCTGCCATGGATAATCTCCAGCACCGCACTCTGCTCAAAAATCCGCACGCCCAGCGATTGCGCCAGTTGTGCTTCGCCGAGCACCAGGTTGAGCGGGTGCAAATGCCCCGAGCCCATGTCGATCAGACCACCGGCATACACTGCGGAATCGACCACTTGCTGACGAATCTGCTCGGGCGCCACCAGCCGCGTTTCATGCGCATAACCCTGCGCGAGCAGTTCCTCCTGCTCGACTTTGAACGCAGCAAACTGCGCCGGCGTATTAGCCAATTCGCAGAAACCCCAGCGCAGGTCGCAATCGATCCCGTGTTGCTCGATGCGATTGCCCACCAGCGCCACCGATTCAACCCCGGCGCGCTCCATGTAACGCACGCCTTCCTCGCCGACATAACGGGCAAAACCGCTGACGTCGTGGCCAATCCCGCGAATCAACTGCCCGCCATTGCGCCCACTGGCGCCCCAGCCAATCCGCCGCGCCTCGAGCAAAATCACCGAGAGCCCACGCTGCGCCAGTTCGATCGCGGTGTTGACCCCGGTAAATCCGCCGCCAATCACGCACACGTCGGCCTCAAGGTCTGAGGCCAGCGAAGGGTAGGGCGCCATGGCTTTCGCCGTGGCGGCGTAATAGGAATGGGCGTGTTGGTCGCTGAACTGATTCATTTATTGGACTTCACTTTGCTCCAGGAACGGGTCATCAAACGCATGATCGCCTGGGGCGGGGTGGTAGAAATGTAAAGCTTGTCGAGCACCGCTTGCGGCGGATAAATCTCAGGGTTGTTCACCAGCGATTCATCCATGTATTGCTTGGCGGCCGGGTTCGGGTTGGCGTAACCCACCGCTGCGCTGACTTTGGCGATCACTTGCGGGTCGAGCAGGTAATTGATGAAGGCGTGCGCCTCTTGGGTGTTGCTCGCATCGGCCGGAATCGCCAGCAAATCGAACCACAAGTTACTGCCTTCTTTCGGAATGGCATAGGCGATGTTCACGCCGTTTTTCGCTTCCTTGGCTCGATTGGCAGCCTGGAACACGTCGCCGGAGTAACCGAACGCAACGCAGATGTCGCCGTTGGCCAGGTCGGACACGTATTTCGAGGAGTGGAAATAGGTGATGTACGGCCGAATGCTCAGCAGTTTGGCCTCGGCTTTTTTGTAGTCTTCCGCGTTTTCGCTGCGCGGGTCCATGCCCATGTAGTTGAGGATCGCCGGGAACACTTCGTCCGCCGAGTCCATCATCGACACGCCACAAGCGCTGAGTTTTTTCAGATTCTCCGGTTCGAACAGCACGGCCCAGGAATCGATGTGATCGATACCGAGCACTTGCTTGACCTTGTCGACGTTGTAACCGATGCCGTTGGTGCCCCACAGGTAAGGCACCGAATGCGCGTTCTCGGGATCGTTTTTCTCCAGCAGCGCCAGCAGTTTCGGGTCGAGGTTCTTGAAGTTCGGCAGCTGCGCGCGATCCAGTTTGAGGAACGCGCCGGCCTTTACCTGGCGGGCGAGAAAGTGGTTGGACGGCACCACCACGTCGTAACCGGTGCGCCCGGCGAGCAATTTGCCTTCCAGGGTTTCGTTGGAATCGAACACGTCATAAATCACTTTGATCCCGGTTTTCGCCTGGAAGTCGGCGAGGGTGGTCTCGCCGATGTAATCGGTCCAGTTGTAGACACTGACGCTCGGCGCGGCCTGCGCGCCGGCGCTGAACAAAACGGCCAATGCAGCCGGGACCATGGATTTCAATAGACGCATGACGACACCTCTTTGAGTTATTGGACTTTTTCAGGCGTTTCTTTGGTGTTCTGAAGGCTGTCATCGTGAGCAAGCTCGCTCCCACATTTGAAATGCGATGCCCTGTGGGAGCGAGCTTGCTCGCGATGGGGCCCTTATTGACTAGACGCTCAGCAACAGGAATTCACGCTCCCACGAGCTGATCACGCGTTTGAAGTTTTCGTGTTCGGCGCGTTTCACTGCGACGTAACCGCGCACGAATTTGCTGCCCAGATAACGCCCGACGGTTTCGCATTCTTCCATTTGCGTCAGCGCGTCTTCGATGGTGATCGGCAAACGCAGGTTGCGCCGCTCGTAAGCGCGGCCCTGCACCGCAGCGCTCGGCTCGACTTTTTCGACCATGCCCAGATAGCCGCACAACAGGCTCGCAGCAATTGCCAGATACGGATTGGCGTCGGCGCCGGGCAGGCGGTTTTCGACGCGCATCGAATCCGGCGTCGAGGTCGGCACGCGCAAACCGACGGTGCGGTTTTCTTCGCCCCATTCAACGTTGACCGGCGCCGACGTGTCCGGCAGGAAGCGGCGGAACGAGTTGACGTTCGGCGCGAACATCGGCAGCACTTTCGGAATGTACTTCTGCAAACCGCCGATGTGATGCAGGAACAGCTGGCTCATATTGCCGTCGGCGTCAGCGAAGATCGGCTGGCCGGTGGCGATATCGACCACGCTCTGGTGCAAGTGCATGGCGCTGCCCGGCTCATCGCCAATCGGCTTGGCCATGAACGTCGCGGTGACGTTGTGCTTGAGCGCCGCCTCGCGCAGGGTGCGCTTGAACACGGTGATCTGGTCCGCGAGGTCGAGCGCATCGCCGTGGCGGAAGTTGATTTCCATCTGCGCCGGGCCGTCTTCGTGGATCAGCGTGTCGAGGTCCAGGCCCTGGAGTTCGCACCAGTCGTAGACGTCTTCGAACAGCGGATCGAATTCGTTGGCGGCGTCGATGGAAAACGATTGCCGACCGCTTTCTGCACGCCCGGAACGCCCCAGCGGCGCCTTCAGCGGCAAGTCCGGGTCTTCGCAGCGTTGCGTCAGGTAAAACTCCATTTCCGGCGCAACAATCGGCTTCCAGCCCTTGTCGGTATAAAGCTGCAGTACTTTCTTCAGCACGTTGCGCGGCGACAGTTCGATCGGGTTGCCGAACTTGTCGAACGTGTCGTGGATGACGATAGCGGTCGGCTCGATGGCCCATGGAATCACATAAACGGCGTCCACCACTGGCCGGCACACCATGTCGATGTCGGCGGGGTCGAGCAGGTCGTAGTAGATGTCGTCGTCGACAAAATCCCCGGTTACTGTTTGCAAAAGCACACTTTCCGGCAGGCGCATGCCTCGCTCATTCAAGAACTTGTTAGTCGGCGCAATCTTGCCGCGAGCGATGCCGGTCAAGTCGCTGACCACACACTCGACTTCAGTAATCTTGTGATCTTTCAGCCACGTGAATAGCTGATCGAAAGGGACATTCATAAAGACCTCGTCGTTGGTTTGGGTAACGCCGGGGAGGGCGGTTTCGTCTGACAGACCCTTCCCCTGAAGCGCGTTGACGACTATCTTGGGCGAGCCTTGACGTTCCATCTATCCACTTTAAGCAGCACCAAAACGCACCAAACGAGTGCGTAAGGTCTCCCATGACAGTGTGCAATCCGCTCCAGGTCCAAGCGTTCAACACCGCCGATGTCGCCGAACAAATCCGCGCCACACCCGGTTGGGTCCAGCATTACCAGCAGATGTCACCGGGGCATTTCGCCGGGTTGGTGCGTTACCTGGACTTGCAGGGCGTAGAGATTTACGAAGAACACATGAACACCCGGGTCGAGCAGAATTTCAGCGCGCCACAGGGTTCACTGGCGTTCTGTTTTGATCGCAGCGACAACTCGCTGTACGTGTTGAATGGTGAAAGTCGCAACATCTGGATCACCCCGGAGAACTATCAAGAGATCGCCGTGGTGTTTGGTCCGGCGTTTGTCCAGCGCCATGGCTTGAGTGTCGCGCGGCTGGAAGGCTTGTTCATGTCGCCGCTCAATTGTCAGCAAAACGCCTTGTTCAGTCGCTGGCTCAGCGCAACGCTGACACGGCTGAACCAGACACTCGATCCGCCGAGCCGCGAAGCGCTGACCCTGCAATTGCTGGAAGACTGTTTGTACATTCTCGACAACGCGTGTGTGCGTCTGGATCGCGGCGGTTTACAGCGGCGCAGCGAAGAGCGCTCGATCATGAAACGCGTCGGCGAATGGGCCGCCGATGCGCCGGAAGAAACCCTTAACCTGCTAGAGCTTTCGCAGGTTGCCGGCGTGCCGTTGCGGCAGTTGCAACATGCGTTCAAGGCGTTTACCGGCATGACCCCGACGCATTGGCTGCGCCTGCGCCGACTGAATAGCGCGCATCGCGAATTGCTCAGCCGCAGCCCCCTGGAAACGACCGTCGCCGAAGTGGCGATGAACTGGTCGTTCTGGCATTTGGGGCGGTTTTCCAGCAGCTACCACGCGCTGTTCAAGGAATTGCCGAGCGAAACGCTGAGACGTGCCAGCCGAGTTAACTGAATCCGTCAGCGTAACGGGCGAAAGAACGCGCGGATGTCTTCGGCAAGTAGCTGCGGTTGTTCCATCGCAGCGAAATGGCCGCCCTTGGGCATCGTCGTCCAGCGTTGCACATCGAAGCAGCGCTCGACCCAACTGCGCGGCGGCATTGGCAGCTCGGCGGGAAACAGCGCAACACCAATCGGTGGCTGCACGCGTTCCCCGGCGGCAAATGTCAGCGGCCGGTTTCGACCTTCGACATACGGGCGCAGCGACGAACCGATGCTGCCGGTGAACCAATAAACGCTGATGTTGGTCAGCAACGCGTCGAGATTGATGGCGTGTTGCAGGTCGCCGGAACAGTCGGTCCACGCCTGGAATTTCTCGACCAGCCACGCCGCCAGTCCGGCCGGCGAATCGTTGAGACCGATGGCCAGCGATTGCGGTTTGGTCCCGTGCAGCCTGGCGTAAGCACCTTCGGCATCAGCGAACGTCGCCGAGCGGTCGAGAAAGGCTTGTTCGTCTGCAGTAATCGGCGGTTGATCAGGACCAAGCGGCGGACGATAGGAGCCGGGTACATAGTTCAGATGAATGCCGCTGACCCGATCGGGAAAACGCCGGCCCAGCCACGTCGAGACGCCGGCTCCCAGGTCGCCGCCCTGCGCGCCAAATCGCGCATAACCCAAACCCTGCATCAGCGCCGCCCATAGCCCGGCGACCTCATACGGCCCGACGCCTTTGTGCTGCGGAGCAGGGGAGAAGGCGTACCCCGGCAGCGACGGCACCACCACGTCAAAGGCATCAGCCGCATCGCCGCCATGGCTGGCCGGGTCGGCGAGCAGTGGGATAAGGCGCTGCATCTCGACAAAAGAACCCGGCCAGCCGTGGGTGAGAATCAGCGGAATTGGCGCGGGGCCGGTGCCCGGTTGGTGGATGAAATGCACGGTTTGCTCATGGACTTGGGCGAGGTAGTGCGGGAGTTGGTTGAGTTGCGATTCTTGCGTGCGCCAGTCGAAGGTGTCGGTCCAGTAAGTGATCAGCGATTGGAGAAACGCCAGGTCAGTGCCTTCGCTCCAGCCTTGGCCTTCGATCCCGGTCAGCCAGCGGGTGCGGTTCAGCCGATTGTGCAAGTCGGTGATGGCGTCTTCGGCGATGGCAATCCTGAAGGGTTGAGGCTGCATGGGGTGGATGTTCCTTGGTGGTAGTTCCTGGGCGGGCGTGTGGTGTTGGTAAGTTACGCCAGATTGCTGTTGCGGCGCACTTGTCAGTTTCCACGCCATCCAGCGAATTGGTGAAGTCCTGCCGAAGAACTGAGCCATGCCGTTATTTCAGGCCTCGATTCAGGCCATCCGCCTTAAGGCTGCGGCCATGCCGCCGCCGAGCAGGGCCATGCAGACCAGCAGCATCGGGAACGAAACCCACCACGGAAACGCGCTGGTCATCATGCTGAACTCGGACATGCCGCCAATGCTGGCGATCAGGTTGAGTGGCAGGAACACCACGTTGATCAGGGTCAGATTGCGCAGCGCCAGGTTCATACCGTTGTTGGCCAAATTGCCACGCGCTTCGATGAGGTTGGCGAAGACCTTGGCGTGGATTTTCGCCTGTTGGTAGCTTTGCTCGTTCTCGATGATCAGGTCGTTGAGCGAGTCCACCTGGCTCGGGGAGAAACCGTGGCGCTGGCCATGGCTGCGCAGCAGGGCGAGCACTGCGCCGTTACTCTGAATGGCGTTCACGTAGTACACGAGGCTTTCGCTCAAGTTGTACATCTGCACCAGTTGCTGGTTATCCATGGCGCGGTTGAACTGCTGCTGCACTTCGCGCGCCACCTGTTTGACAACGCGCAAGTGGCCCAGATAGTGGTGGACGCTTTCAGCCAATAGCGCCATCAGCACGTCCAATGGCCCGCTCAGCGCTGAGCCGCTTTCCAGACCTTCGAGGAGCGAGTTGCTCGCGCAAATCACCACCAGTCGCTGCTCGCTCAGCACCACACCGAAGGACGATACGTTGAACGCCCGGCCATCGAAACTTTCCGGGCGCTTCCAGATCAGGAACAGATGATCTGGCTTGATTTCGATTCGCGCGACTTCGTCCGGGTCCAGGGACGACTCCAATGCCTGATCGCCGACACCCAATCGTTCCCGCAGGAACGATTGCTCGCTGGCATCGGGTGCAACGCACAGCCAGACGCTGGCCTGATCGCCCGGTGCCTGGCACAGGATGCCTTGCTGAATGCAGTAGCCTTCGATCATCGGCTACCACGCCTGGCCGCGATGTTTGAGCTCCAGCCTCTGGATGAATGCCTGAAGCACACGCCGATACAGTTCATCGCCCAATACTCCGTCTTCGGTTCCCGCGTCGAGGTTGGGGTTGTCATTGACTTCAATCACCAACACGCGGCCTCCGGCCTGCTTGAGGTCGACGCCGTAAAGGCCATTGCCGATCAATCGCGCCGTGTCCACCGCCAGTTGCACAACCTCCGGTGGCGCTTGTTCTACCGGGACGGCCTTGCACAAACCGTTGATTTCGCCGGGTACGGCTTTGTGGTTGTAAATTTGCCAATGCCCTTTGGACATGAAGTATTGGCAGGCAAATAGGGCTTCGCCGTTCAGTACGCCGACGCGCCAGTCGTACTCTGTGTAGCAATATTCTTGAGCGAGCAGCAGCACCGAATGCTCGAACAATTGCTGCGCTGCCGAAGCCAGCGCCTGCGCATCGGCGACTTTTACCACGCCACGCGAGAAGCAGCCGTCGGGGATTTTCAGTACCAGAGGAAAGCCCAGACGACGGCCTGCCTGTTCCAGTTCCTGAGGTCGATCCTTGTAGAGGATTTCCGTGGCTGGCATGCCCAGACCGCGGCGCTTGAGCAGGTCTGTCAGGTACACCTTGTTGGTGCAACGCAGGATGGAAGATGGATCATCGATGACCACCAGACCTTCGCTCTCGGCTCTTTTGGCAAAACGGTAGGTATGGTCGTCTACGCGGGTGGTTTCGCGAATGAACAAAGCGTCGAATTCAGCCAGACGCGCATAATCTTTTTTCTCGATCAGCTCGACGTCGATGCCAAGCTGCTTGCCGGTTTCAACAAATCGCTCCAGCGCCAACGCGTTCGACGGTGGCAGCGCCTCGTCGGGATCTTGCAATATCGCCAAGTCATATCGAGCCATGCGTTTGGACGCCGGTTGACGCCACGTGCGGCGGTTGAAGGCGTCCAGAGCGTTGGCGAAAACATGCTGTTGATCATCACGAAGTTTGTGCAGTGCGCCCGGTTTGATTCCAGCGATTTGCCACGTCTCGCCACGGCGAAATTCGACCAGCAGGATAGGGCAGGGGAACGCCTCGAAGAGCTGCCGGCCAATCTCTTGCAGTGAATCGATGGTGGCTTTGCCGAAATACAATGACAGGGTAAAAGCTTCGGTATTGCCATAAGGATGGTTGGCCAACGCACGCTCGAGGGTGCGCTCCAGATCATCCAGACCGACCCCATAAAGCGCCTTGCGCGACAGCTCGCTGATGATGCGCACGGACGGCAACACTTTGTGCCCGCGGGCTTCGGCCAGCAAAGAGCAGTAGTAGCCTTGGCCGAGATATTTGTAGTTGCGGCACAGGTTGATGACCTGTGTGCGACCGGCGAAATCGTCGCTGTGCTCAAGGTAATCCTGGGCCAGCATCAAGCTTTCGCTAGGCAGGTAGCTGGCCCAGTCTTCCTTGCGTTCGACGAGGATCAGCAGCTGGCTGCTCAAGCGCCCCGTGCTGGGAGGTTCCTCTACGAGGGATATTGTGGAACGTTCCGATTTGTCCAATACTTCGTTCACGTTGGGTTGCACCGCTGACATGAGTAATCGATCCCTATTGAAGAACACGCCGCTTCAATAAATCACGGACGTCTGAGTCTGTCCCGGTTCGTTACTCAAACATTACGGTGTCACCATGCTTTTTAACTTTCGCGTTGCAGTGCTGGACGATGTCGATCAATTGGTGGCGTTGGAGCAGCAATGTTTCACGCTCGACCGGCTGAGCCAGCGCAATTTTCACTGGATGATCAGCCGTGCCAATAGCTGTTTGATCGTCGCCGAGCACCAAGGGCAATTAGCCGGATATGCCTTGCTGCTGTTTCATCGCGGCACCTCGCTCGCGCGCCTCTATTCCATCGCTGTCAGCCATGCGTGGCGAGGCCATCGTCTGGGCCAGAGGCTGCTGGAAGAGGCACAAACGCGTGCGCTCTCGCGCAATTGCGCTTGGTTGCGGCTGGAGGTAAGAGTCGATAATCCGGCAGCCATTAGCCTGTATGAGGCCAACGGGTACCAGCGCTTCGCGGTGGTGGAGGACTACTACGAAGACCATGCCGAAGCGCTGCGCTACGAAAAGCGAATCCTGCGTGACGCTCCGCCGCCGACCCGCCAGGTTCCCTATTATCAACAAACCACCGAATTCACCTGCGGGGCTGCCTGTTTGCTGATGGCGATGGCGGCCATCGACACCAGCCGACCGATGAGCCGCAAGGAAGAAATTCAGCTTTGGCGCGAGGCGACTACGGTTTTCATGACTGCAGGACACGGTGGCTGCAGCCCTCAAGGCCTGGCACTGGCGGCCTGTCGGCGCGGTTTTGAAGTACGCCTTTTGGTTAGCCAATTGGGCTCGCTGTTTCTCGACGGTGTCCGCCGTCCGGAGAAAAAAGCCATCATGAAACTGGTGGAAGAGCACTTCGCAGAGGATCTGGAGCAAGCGGGCGTCATCACCGAGCGAACGTCCAATTTCGACATCTGCGCAGCGCTTGAGGCTGGATTCAAACCCGTGATACTGATCAGCAGTTACCGATTCACCCGTCTCAAAGCGCCGCATTGGGTACTGATCACCGGTTGCGACGAGGAGTTCGTGTACCTGCACGATCCGGATGTGGATCACAGCCGACAGCACAAGAGCATCGATTGCCAACACCTGCCAGTGAGTCACGAAGAGTTCACGCGTATGAGCACTTTCGGCTCTCGCCGTGTCAGGGCTGCGGTCATGCTGCGGGGCGGTTGAAGGGGCGCGGCGCAATGCTCGACCAAGTTCAGGCAGCCGCACCAAGCGAGCGCGCTCCAGCAGCGCTGTACCTGGAAACTCCTTGATCTACTGAATCTGCCGGCCAAGCGGCGGCGGGGCGGTATTCAGGCGCCTGGCTGTCTGGCTGAAATTGAGTGTTTCAGCCAACGCCTGAAAACGGCGGATCTATCTGCGCGTCACGATACCTGTTGAGTATGGAAAGAGACAAAATCGATATTGGACGCAGTGGATGCGTTGCGCGGATTCTAAGTTACATCAAACAAGATTCCCTGGGTATCGATGCATAGGCATCACGACCCACGCCTGAAACTCCGCACAATGGAACCTGAAATGACAGCAGCCCGGATCGAGCGCCTAGAGACGATCATCGTCGACTTGCCCACCATTCGCCCGCACAAGTTGGCCATGCATACCATGCAGGGGCAAACCCTGGTCATTCTTCGCCTGCTTTGCAGTGATGGTATTGAGGGCATTGGCGAAGCGACGACTATCGGTGGGCTGGCTTACGGCAATGAAAGTCCGGAGAGCATCAAGACCAACCTCGACAGCTACTTTGCTCCGTTGTTGATTGGCCAGAATGCCGAAAACATCAATGCCGCCATGCAGCGTCTGGACAAGGCCATCAAAGGCAACACGTTTGCCCGCTCAGCCGTGGAAACGGCGCTGCTGGATGCTCAAGGCAAGCGCCTGGGTTTGCCTGTCAGCGAACTTTTGGGTGGGCGCGTGCGCGACGCACTTGAAGTGGCCTGGACGCTGGCCAGTGGTGACACGGCCAAAGACATTCAGGAAGCCGAGCACATGCTCGAACTGCGTCGTCACCGCATCTTCAAACTGAAGATCGGCGCCAACGTGCTGGAGCGCGATCTTGCTCATGTGGTCGCGATCAAGAAAGCCCTCGGCGACCGCGCGAGCGTGCGGGTCGACGTCAACCAGTACTGGAGCGAATCTCAGGCGATCAAAGGGTGCCAAATCCTCGGCGAAAACGGCATTGATCTGATCGAGCAACCTATCTCCCGGATCAATCGCGGCGGGCAGATCCGCCTCAACCAGCGCAGCCCGGCGCCCATTATGGCTGACGAATCCATTGAATGTGTCGAGGACGCATTCAGTCTCGCCGCCGATGGCGCGGCGAGTATTTTCGCCCTCAAGATCGCCAAAAACGGTGGACCTCGCGCTGTCCTGCGCACCGCCCATATCGCACAGGCGGCCGGCATTGCGCTGTATGGCGGCACGATGCTGGAGGGCACCGTCGGCACGCTGGCATCGGCCCATGCCTTCATCACGCTTGAGCAATTGCAGTGGCAAACCGAACTGTTCGGGCCGCTGCTGCTGACCGAAGAAATCGTCACCGAAGCACCGGTCTACCGCGACTTCCACTTGCATGTTCCGGCTACACCAGGCCTGGGACTGACCCTCGACGAAGAACGGCTGGCCCGCTTCCGTCGCCGCTAAACCTTGTTGTCAGGAGATGAGAAAGATGCTCTTCCACGTAAAAATGACGGTGAAGCTTCCCGTCGACATGGACCCACAGAAAGCCGCGCGTTTGAAAGCCGACGAAAAGGAACTGGCGCAGCGTTTACAGAGTGAAGGCAAATGGCGGCACCTCTGGCGTATCGCTGGTCACTACGCCAACTTCAGTGTTTTTGACGTCGAAAGCGTTGAGGCTTTGCATGACACGCTCATGCAATTGCCGCTGTTCCCGTACATGGATATCGAAGTGACCGGGCTCTGCCGCCATCCTTCATCGATCCATGAAGACGATCGTTAGGCGTCAAATTTTTCGACTTTAAACAGGCCTATATCGTGTTCGCAGTATCGTACCGTCCGGGTATGGCTCTGAAATGTCTTTTGACTTCCAACTGCAACCGGGAGGTCATAACGCGAGAGCATCGAAGCTTGCGGCCGTTCGTGCTTCAGGACTGCCGTAGCAGGAGGGAAGGGTGGTGACGCCACGCAAGTTGCCACCCGACATCAAGATCAGTGGCTACGGTCGCGTCGATGGCAACGCGGTTATCGACGAATTCAAAGTAAGTTAGTAACTCAACTAAATGACCGTTTAGTTTAGTTATATCTATTGTTGGTGCTACCAGGCTGCGAAGTGGCATATATGCTAGCTGCATTAGATGAATTAAGAGTTTGAATACTGATTAAGGCACTTCAGTGGGATGAATACGTGAACGGCGTTTATTTCCGGCGAACTTTCAGCCTTATAGGCACGAAATGCCAAGAATTGGCGGCAGCCAGCGCTATTTGATTACGGGCATTTATTATCTGGTGACTCTGGTGCTCCAATTGGGCATTTTGATTGAAGCCATCGGACATCATCCATTATTGCCAACATGAGATGCCATCCAGTAGGAACTCATCTAGCCGAACTGCTCGCTGCGGAACATTGTCGCCGACGACGTCGTTGGGGCTGGTGAATGTTTGCAGCTTCACATACAGGGCGGCGCACGGAATGCTTCACAGCTGATGGCTGAATCTGCAGGCTTTGGGTTGATCAGTGAAGCGGTTTGGGCCGGATTGGATTTTGCTATATGGAAATGGAGAATCCCAGGAAGCTGTTGGAGCATTTGTAATGCATGTCCGGCTGATTGAAAGGCTGACGCGGAAATGGTGCGAAGCCTTCAGGAGAATGTCATTTGAGTGTTGCTGGTCTTTGTCATATGGGGGCCTGGTGTGGTGAGCTTCAATCCTGCGGGTAACCGGGGCAAATCCGAAATACGTTGTTACGTGTAATGTGGTGCACGTTATGTTAGCGAGGCCGTCCTTCAGGACGAATCAGGCGCCGGGAAAATCGCGCAGCCCCGGCGACTGATTTACACATAGCGTGCATTATGCGTGGCCTTTTTTGATAGCAAAATCTGACCTGGTGATCGAGCTGAGCTAGTAAAAATGCCATCATTTTTGGACTTCAGAAAGGCAAAAGCCCAGTCATTGATGACCGGGCTCTGCAAGTGCCTCAAGGGCTACGTAACGGATATTAACGAGTTCCCGTTTTGCTGCCAAATCTCATGCTAAATGATTGCAAAAGCCAACCAGGTCATGAGCAGTTTCCCCAAATTTGCTATCAAAATGTTCCTTATTCAAAAACTACAATTTCAATTGTTGACCTACCTTTGCAGCGCCTTCTATATTCAGAAGTCGGAGCTATTCACCAATTTTCAAAGGGCATTTATGACTGAAGATCAACTAGTAAAATCGCTGGAAGATGTTTCTGTAGCTGAAGCTTTCAAGAACGCAAAGGGCAGTAAACTCAATGAGTTTCGTATTTTCTGGATTCATAAATCTAGAAATGCGGAGGAAAGCCACATGCAATTTCAACGCACCATGTCTGGTGATCATGAGATTTCTTTAGTCAAGATATCTGAGCTTCAGGAGCACTATCTCAAGCTGTGCCAATACCACTACGTACTTTCCAAAAAGTCCCAGCTTGTGGTCACTGAAGATGCTGAGGTTTTGAGTGCTGTAAACTCACGGCTTGATCAGGCTGAGCAGTGGAAATATTCCGCTGGTGAATGCCTTGATACTCTTCGTGATTGGACCTTTGAAGCAGGTCTGTCCTTATTTTCACGATCTGAGCAGTGACTTAGTATCAAGTCCTTTAATCCAGCCGACCTCGACCTGCCCGTAGGGCATTAGGCGCTTCGCAGATCCTCAGTAGTGCGTTGCAACACCGGCGCCGATACCCCGCAACGCGGGCCGGTCTATCGCCCAAACAAAAACCCCAGCGTTCCTGAGAGCCCTGGGGTTTTCTTCGCGTTCAAAAAGCTTGTAGTCGCCGTGGTGTCACCACGCGCCCTGATTTTCCCAAGGCGTTATCTCGGATATTGCGCGCAGCCTGCGCGGTCCCGTGACGTGTAGCGCTATCCCTTGACAGGTCCCGGCAGGTCCGATGTTTCAGCAACGGTTGGTCACTTGTCCTAGCGGAAGGTACGGCACTCGCCTCGGTGTTGTTTGGCTGCGTTGTTTGATCCCCAGAAATAGCCGATCAGTCCCGTGATACCCACCGGAATGAGCGCTCCAAACCCGAAGCCGTACCCTAATGTCAGGTCTGTGCCCAGGTACTTATTTAGTGCTGTCGGTAGTCCAAACATTAGCAGAGCGCCCAGGACGGCACCGACTACCGCCATGAACTGGCCGGCTTGATGCATTTCTTGTTGCGTAGCTCCCCAGATGACGGTGCCTAGGCAGCCCTGGCAGGTGGAAACACCTTTGTTGAATTCAAAATGACATTGGCCACATGTGTACGTCTCTGCTGACATTTACTGCTCCTTTTTCGATCTGATTTTTGGTTTTTGCTGATTGGGTCTTTGGAGCGAAGCGGGTGGGGGTGCTGTAACACCCCCACTTTGGTATGAAACCTCATACTTTTTCGGCTACCGATTTTTCTCGTAGCGCTTCAGCGGCATCGCGAGATTCTGACGATTTTTGTTTTCTTCCTTGTGAGCGTCATCAAATGCGCGGATACGCTCCAGCTCAAATACTCGCTCTTGAACAAGCATGGCCCGGATCACCCGTTTTACCGTTTGACGTGTCTCTTCCTCGGTTTTTCCAAGCTCGCGGACGAGCAGTGCTAAGTCGCCATCCTCAGTCATTTCATCGTCATCAAACATGATCTGATCTGCAGAACATCCTAGAGAGATGATCAGCTTTTTTAGGTTGTCGGCTCTAGGGCTTGAGATTTCGCGCTCAATGTCGGCCACCGTCCTTTCTGGCATTCCGCTCAGTTTCGCCAGCTCCTTCAGATCAAGGTTCTGCCTTAGGCGCTCCTGCCTGATTCTGCTGCCGATACCCATATCTGTCTCCAAAATCACAGTAAACCGTTCTAATTTACCGATTATCCGACAAAAACCGTTTCTTTTCTCTTGACTCGTGTAGCTGCATCGCTATTATCTCGGTATTCCTCCTTTTCAGGAACGGAATACGCGCTTACAGAGTCTGCTGGGCTGGTGGCTTTTTTGCCCTGGAGATACTGAGAGCCTTACCTATGCGGTTAGCCGCATGTGCTTGCAGGGATTTTGATGTTTTACGACTGGATCAAGGCATCTCAGGATTACTCCTTCGACCTTCGAAAGGTAGGCAACATTCTCCTTCGTCGTGTAGATGCTGAAAGCAATGAGGTTCTCAGTGAGTCCGCTCCTCCGTTTCATGCAGAGGGTAGCTACTGCACTACCTTCAAGATCAACGTTTGTGGTCGTCGATTAACTGTTGATGGTAATTCCTCACGTATTAATCGACTTGACAACGTTTTTGGCATTGAACGCCTCGATGACAATATGAAGGTCATTAATGCAGTTCTCGCTGACTGGGATCTACCTCCACTGACTAAATGCACAAAAGTCGAACATCTTCAAAATGGAGGTTCCCTTACAGACGGCGCTGTTTTTCACCGTCTTGATTTAACTGACAATTTTTCAGTAGGGAAGGGGAATGAACGAGCTTTCTTACGCGGCATATCTAGTCAGCGCTTTCGTAACTCCATTGGTTATTTGTATCCGGACGGAAACACCACTGTTTGGACTCCTAAAGGTGGTGAGAAAGCAGGTCGTTTGGTGTATCCAGGAAACTATAATAAGGCCGCTGAATTAGAAGCGCACTTACTCCCTAAAGTTAAAAAAACTTATGGCGAGGATTCGGACGAATATACATATGTGCGAGATTTAAGAGATTGGTGCGCATCTGTAGGCATGGTTCGTTCTGAAATCAAGTTGAGATCAGAATTTTTAAAGCGTGAGCGCCTTTGCCATTGGGGCCTTTTTGACGAAGACAGACTGCGGCATATACACCGCGACTTTTTAACTGTAGGCGACCGAATGAAGGTGACCGCCATGGACATTACTAGCATTTCTGAACAGCTGTTAGCTGAGAACATTTGTGATTCTATGCAAGCTGCGGGACGTACTGCGGGTTATGCGTATGAGTGGATGAATGGAAAGAAGTTCGACCTCACAAAGTCTGCTGTTAAGGTGCATCGCGCTCGTCTACGACAAATTGGTATTGATATTAAGTTGCCTTTTGACAGCTCGCGTCATGGCGTTGTTTTTCTTCGCAATGTACGGGAAGTTGAACGTAATTTCGAACTCGGCATGCCTTCGTTTTATCGACCAGCCTCGATACCTGGTCGTCTAAGATTGGTGGCTGCATGAAAAACGTTTGTTTTCAAGGAACAGCACTTAGTCCTGGTCAGCGTCGACAGTTGGTGTTTCAGCAGAAGGTCCGTGCGGCTTTCAGTAACCCTGTTCTGAATCAGCAAGTATCACAAACTATTGAGTTTCTTGAAGCACGGAAAGAACAGGGCGTAAAGCCTCAACAGATCTGGTTTTTTGACACGCAAGAAATAGGAACAATATCCATTGCAGAATGGATGGGCTTCTGATGGATAGAGTTGCTTATCAGAATCTACGTTTTGCTGTGGAGGCAGAGTTTATAAATGCACTTAACAATCCTCAATGTGATGAGCGTGCTGGGATTAATAATCTTATGCGTTTGTTTCTATCTGCACTGGCTCAGCAAGAAGTAAATCGGCAGCGCTCTCGCCGTGAATTTAAAACCTTCAGGCGTGAACCTGATGTAATTGTGCCCGGCTGGGCATTTCACCCCCCAGT
Organism: Pseudomonas prosekii; assembly: GCF_900105155.1. Lineage (NCBI taxonomy): Bacteria > Pseudomonadati > Pseudomonadota > Gammaproteobacteria > Pseudomonadales > Pseudomonadaceae > Pseudomonas > Pseudomonas prosekii. Next base: position 5,991,290 of record NZ_LT629762.1, on the reverse strand, counting down.
GGAAAAATGAAAGAATGAAAATCCTTAAAGGCGTAATCGTCGATGTTCTTGATAAAGGCACACCAGAAAAGCCCTGGGCCATTGTTGGTATTCAGGCCGAAAGTGTTAACCGGAACGGGATGAAACAGTTTGAGCTGTTCGAGCTTTCTGTTTTCGGCGATGCGGTCAAAAATGGCCTTCATAATGTTTATCGTGCACAAAAAGGTGTTGAGGTTTATGTGCCGTTCACAGTTTCTTATAACGAACGTTATAAAGAATTGAATTTCCAGCTCGCCGGTCTCCCTCTTCGCCTTGAAGAACAGCGACCTGTTCAAGCTGCTTCTTCGACCTCGCAGAAGTCTGCGTAATGTCCGGTTTACTGCATTGCCCTGGTGATTTAATTATTCAGGGCGGTGCTCCCTCGTGTTCGGTCGATTGGGTTTCTGTTCCTTACATTGTCCCTTTTGATCCTTCACAACTTGATCCAGTTATCTTGGCTCAAGCCTTTGGCGCGGGATTCACATTGGTAGCTAGCTTTATGGTTATGTCGATGGGAATTCGTGCGTTTTTAAACTTCATCAAACAATCCTGAGGATTCATCATGTTTAAAAAGATTGCCGCTGTAGCTTTATCCGCTGTTGCCCTGGCTGTTGTTGCACCTTCGGTTTTCGCCGCTGACCCTGCAGGTGGTTGGGACTATACCGGTCTGACTTCGTCCATCGACTTCAGCACCATTTCCGTGGGTGTTCTGGCCGTCGCTGGCATCCTCGCTGGTGTTTACGCCGGTATTAAAGGCGCCAAGATCGTGCTGGGTTTCCTGCGCGGTTAAGTCGCTTGTCAAGGGTGACCTGGGCGTCTTCGGGCGCCCTTTTTTTTCTCAAAATTTGAGGCTGCTACATGGATCAATTCTATTACCTCGCCATGTTTTGTATTGGTTCCGGCTGTTCGTTTGCTGTCTTTTCGGGGTGGTGAAATGAAGCGTCTCCATCTATTGCCTCTTTTGTTTGTTTCGGTGTTTTCTTCCTCTGCTTTTGCTGGTTGGAAATGTAACGCCTCTACGACCGCTGGTTATCCAAATGAATGTTCTAGAGCTGGTGTCCAGGATACTCCAGATGCCTTGATTTCCTCGTTCGTTAGTGCCGTCACTGCTCTTAATACAAATGTCAATCGGAAGGATTATAAAGCCGGTGCTTGCACCATGAATGGCTCTCAGAATGCTATTTGTGCTTACTCTTGGACGTCCTTTGGTACTGTCATGAATAACAGCATCGGCGCTCTGAAAGAGGCTGTAGTTTGTCCTGATACTGTAGAGGTTCGCGGCCCTGATTCCCCGATTATAAAATCTGGCGGTAAAAACTATGTCTCTTGGAAAGAAGATTCTGTTGTTAATGACATTTGTCATAATTCATGTTCTTACATGGCAAGCTCGGTCAATCGTAGCAACTGCTACCTTGCTTCTGGCTCTACTAGCACTGGTTTTTGTAACTTCTTTGTGGGTATTAATTCCGCGTCTCCTACGTGCGCTGCTGAATCCGGATATACCAGCCCGGCCGTTGGAGATCCTCTCGACCCCATTGTTGATCCTGGCGACGGCGGCGACGATGGCACCGACCCTAACCCTGGGGATGGAGGAAACCCAGGCGATGGTAATAACGGTGGGGATGGTGATTCCGGTTTTGACGGTGAGCTCTCTTTCACTAATCCCGGATCGTTGAATGCGGATTCTGTTTTAGACAGTGAGGTTAACGCTGTTCACTACCAAGCTTTTGTTCATGGCATGCAAGTTGATCTTAACCATTCTGGTTTTGGTGTTGCGATGGAGGAATTCCAACAAAAAATCTCCGCCGCTAATTCTGGCGGAACCTGTCCAACTGCTGACATTGCCATTTTAGGAACCATAATTTCGTTTGATGCTCACTGCGCATTGTTTGCCGGAATCTCTCCGATACTTAGTGCTGTTTTTCTTGCGGCTTGGTCATTACTTGCCTTGCGTGTGTTCCTGTCTGCTTGATTTTAGTGGCTAAAAATTGGAGTGATTTATGACTGGTTTTGGTGATTGGCTGTTATCCATCCTGCAAGAGATTTTGCAATTCTTTGTTGATGCTGTTGTTACTATCGCGGATTGGCTTTATCAAGCGCTTCTTGACCTTATTAGCACTAGCTTTATTGTTGGGCTTATTTCTAGCGCTGGCGAGTTGTTTACGGCTATAGACCCTTCGGTCTGGTATTTCCTTAACATTATGCAAATCCCTTTTGGGATCACCGTTGTTAGCAGCGCTTATCTTTTGCGTTTCCTTGTTCGTCGTATTCCGTTCATTGGGTGATTTATGGCTATTCATGCTTATGTTGGTAAACCTGGGCACGGTAAAAGTTATGGCGTTGTCGAGCACGTTATAATCCCTTCGTTGAAACAAGATAGGCATGTGGTCACAAACATACCTTTGTCCATTGATGATCTTCTGTCTACCTACGGGGGGAATATTACTCAATTGCCTGATAATTGGTTTGAGCTTGATGACCTTTCTGAAATTATTCCGCCTGGATCTGTCGCTATCATTGACGAATGTTGGAGGAGGTGGCCTGCGGGCAAAAATGTTAATCAGGCCAATCTTACTGACAAGTCCTTACTTGCTGAGCATAGGCATCGTGTCGATGATAAGAATAATTCGATGCGCGTTGTTCTTGTAACTCAAGACCTTGCTCAAATCTCGTCATGGGTGCGCCTTTTAATTGAGACTACATATCGGATTAGAAAGATCACGAAGAAAACTTTTAAAGTAGATATTTACAACGGCGCTGTCACTGGCGATGCGCCGTCAAAAACAAAATTAATAAGGTCTACAGCAGGCACTTTTAAGTCGTCCGTTTATTCTTTTTATAAATCTGCTACTCAATCAAACTCTGGTGGCGTGGGTGATGAGTCTTCTGCAGATGGCCGTTCAAGTATTCTGCGTTCATTTGGCTTATGGGGTGCGCTAGGTAGTTTTGTTGTTTGTATCGTCCTGGGCGTTTTTTTTGTCAAAAAGTTTTTTACTACCGATCAACCCGGTGTAAAGCATCCGGCTTCGGTTTCTGCTCCAAAACAATCCAGCGCACCTGCGGAGCCTCCAATTTCAACAACATGGCGGCTTGTTGGCTTTGTGCATCCTTCAAAGCCTGATGCATCTTCAAAGGTGGTGTCTGAGGCTCTTGCTTTAGTAGCGGATAACAACGGGAATACTCGGTATATTTCGTTTTCTCATTGCCGATATTTTCCAGATTTTACTGAGGCTTATTGTTTGGTTGACGGCTTCAAGATCACTAATTGGTCATTAAAAAAACCTAATCCTATTACAGGTGGGTTAATTGGGAGTGGTCTTTAGCGTAGCGCTAAGACCGCGCCCAATTAATCAACCGGCTTTCTGGAACTCTTGTCATGAATACCTTTAGTGCTCTTCGCCGTCTTTACGTTGCCGTATTCCTCTTTTTCTTTATTTCCTTCTCTCAGGCAGAAAATGTTCCTCAGCAATTGACCTTTGATTTTCAAACTATTCCAGTTTCGTCCGCTTTACAGCTTTTGGCTGATTATCGCGGTTTGAATCTTGTGCTAGACGAAAATATCCGTGGTTCTCTTTCCATGCGAATGAAGGATGTCACCTGGGATGAAGCCATTGAGTATGTAACATCGGCAAAAGGTCTTTTATATACTGTCGAAGGTAAGTTTTTGCGTGTCAGTGCTTACTCTCGCCCAGGTGATCCATATTCAGCTAATTCGTATCCAGCTGAACAATATTCACAATTACAAAGCCTGTCTTCTGGCGTTAACCCTACCTTCGATGTTTCTATTTTCAAGGTTCACAATATTTTGGCGTCTGATGCAATTAAAGCTTTCCCTCTCGATTCTGGAGAGACTTTGAATTTTGAGGACGGTTCTTCAATCATCGTTGCCAGGATGAGCAAGCCGCGTTTAGAGCAGCTCAAAACCTTGATCGCCGCTGTTGATTACTCCAGGAAGCAGGTGATGATCCAGGCTCGTATTGTCGAGGTGGATCGTTCCTATTCCAAGAACCTGGGCGTTCAATGGGGTGGCACTGTGGGCAGCGGGGCAGGGACTGTTTCAGGCTCTGTGCCGCTTGGTTTTGCCTCTGGTGCCATCGGGGCTGTTGGCATTATTTCAAGCGCTTTGACGCTCGATGCCAGGCTTTCAGCGATGGAGCAGGAAGGTAAGGGCAGGGTGATTTCCAGTCCTCGCGTTTATACCTCTGACCGTCATCAAGCCAAAATTGTTAAAGGTTCTCAGGTTCCTTATCAACAATCGGCCGGCGATGGTGCAACGTCGACATCCTTCAAGCAGGCTGCTTTGTCGCTCGACGTGACTCCGTTCGTTAACGATAAGGGAGTGCTGCTGGATGTCATCCTTTCAAAGGATGAACCTGATTATTCCAATGCCATGAATGGCGTGCCGCCGATCAACACGACGTCGCTTACTTCCCGGGTTTTTTCTCCGTTCGGCCAGACCATTGCCTTGGGCGGGGTTTATTCCGACGTCGATACCACAGTCGTTAAAAGCGTGCCGTTTCTGGGCAAGATTCCTGGCTTCAAATGGTTATTCACCAGCAGCTCTACGGTATCGATCAGCACTGAGCTAGTTCTGTTTCTTACGCCTGTTTTGGTTGACCAAGTCAGGTAGAACCGTCAGGTCAAGGTACGATCCGGTTTGACTTGGCGAGATACCGGCGCGAATATGCTTAGTAAGAGCGCGAAATCAGCTGTCCTGCAGGGCCAAAGCTGATGTAGGAACCCCGGCAACTCTGCAGAATTGGCGTAGGGTGAGACCTCTTATTTAAAGGCGCTTCGGCGCCTTTTTCTTTCATCGGCGGATGCCAGGAAAGATCTAGGCCTAGATGATTGAGCCCTGATAAAAGCACCACCAGAGACACCGAGGCTTCGCATCCAAGGGTACGCATAATGTGGTGCACGTTATGTTAGCGAGGCCGTCCTTCAGGACGAATCAGGCGCCGGGAAAATCGCGCAGCCCCGGCGACTGATTTACACATAGCGTGCATTATGCGTGGCCTTTTTTGATAGCAAAATCTGACCTGGTGATCGAGCTGAGCTAGTAAAAATGCCATCATTTTTGGACTTCAGAAAGGCAAAAGCCCAGTCATTGATGACCGGGCTCTGCAAGTGCCTCAAGGGCTACGTAACGGATATTAACGAGTTCCCGTTTTGCTGCCAAATCTCATGCTAAATGATTGCAAAAGCCAACCAGGTCATGAGCAGTTTCCCCAAATTTGCTATCAAAATGTTCCTTATTCAAAAACTACAATTTCAATTGTTGACCTACCTTTGCAGCGCCTTCTATATTCAGAAGTCGGAGCTATTCACCAATTTTCAAAGGGCATTTATGACTGAAGATCAACTAGTAAAATCGCTGGAAGATGTTTCTGTAGCTGAAGCTTTCAAGAACGCAAAGGGCAGTAAACTCAATGAGTTTCGTATTTTCTGGATTCATAAATCTAGAAATGCGGAGGAAAGCCACATGCAATTTCAACGCACCATGTCTGGTGATCATGAGATTTCTTTAGTCAAGATATCTGAGCTTCAGGAGCACTATCTCAAGCTGTGCCAATACCACTACGTACTTTCCAAAAAGTCCCAGCTTGTGGTCACTGAAGATGCTGAGGTTTTGAGTGCTGTAAACTCACGGCTTGATCAGGCTGAGCAGTGGAAATATTCCGCTGGTGAATGCCTTGATACTCTTCGTGATTGGACCTTTGAAGCAGGTCTGTCCTTATTTTCACGATCTGAGCAGTGACTTAGTATCAAGTCCTTTAATCCAGCCGACCTCGACCTGCCCGTAGGGCATTAGGCGCTTCGCAGATCCTCAGTAGTGCGTTGCAACACCGGCGCCGATACCCCGCAACGCGGGCCGGTCTATCGCCCAAACAAAAACCCCAGCGTTCCTGAGAGCCCTGGGGTTTTCTTCGCGTTCAAAAAGCTTGTAGTCGCCGTGGTGTCACCACGCGCCCTGATTTTCCCAAGGCGTTATCTCGGATATTGCGCGCAGCCTGCGCGGTCCCGTGACGTGTAGCGCTATCCCTTGACAGGTCCCGGCAGGTCCGATGTTTCAGCAACGGTTGGTCACTTGTCCTAGCGGAAGGTACGGCACTCGCCTCGGTGTTGTTTGGCTGCGTTGTTTGATCCCCAGAAATAGCCGATCAGTCCCGTGATACCCACCGGAATGAGCGCTCCAAACCCGAAGCCGTACCCTAATGTCAGGTCTGTGCCCAGGTACTTATTTAGTGCTGTCGGTAGTCCAAACATTAGCAGAGCGCCCAGGACGGCACCGACTACCGCCATGAACTGGCCGGCTTGATGCATTTCTTGTTGCGTAGCTCCCCAGATGACGGTGCCTAGGCAGCCCTGGCAGGTGGAAACACCTTTGTTGAATTCAAAATGACATTGGCCACATGTGTACGTCTCTGCTGACATTTACTGCTCCTTTTTCGATCTGATTTTTGGTTTTTGCTGATTGGGTCTTTGGAGCGAAGCGGGTGGGGGTGCTGTAACACCCCCACTTTGGTATGAAACCTCATACTTTTTCGGCTACCGATTTTTCTCGTAGCGCTTCAGCGGCATCGCGAGATTCTGACGATTTTTGTTTTCTTCCTTGTGAGCGTCATCAAATGCGCGGATACGCTCCAGCTCAAATACTCGCTCTTGAACAAGCATGGCCCGGATCACCCGTTTTACCGTTTGACGTGTCTCTTCCTCGGTTTTTCCAAGCTCGCGGACGAGCAGTGCTAAGTCGCCATCCTCAGTCATTTCATCGTCATCAAACATGATCTGATCTGCAGAACATCCTAGAGAGATGATCAGCTTTTTTAGGTTGTCGGCTCTAGGGCTTGAGATTTCGCGCTCAATGTCGGCCACCGTCCTTTCTGGCATTCCGCTCAGTTTCGCCAGCTCCTTCAGATCAAGGTTCTGCCTTAGGCGCTCCTGCCTGATTCTGCTGCCGATACCCATATCTGTCTCCAAAATCACAGTAAACCGTTCTAATTTACCGATTATCCGACAAAAACCGTTTCTTTTCTCTTGACTCGTGTAGCTGCATCGCTATTATCTCGGTATTCCTCCTTTTCAGGAACGGAATACGCGCTTACAGAGTCTGCTGGGCTGGTGGCTTTTTTGCCCTGGAGATACTGAGAGCCTTACCTATGCGGTTAGCCGCATGTGCTTGCAGGGATTTTGATGTTTTACGACTGGATCAAGGCATCTCAGGATTACTCCTTCGACCTTCGAAAGGTAGGCAACATTCTCCTTCGTCGTGTAGATGCTGAAAGCAATGAGGTTCTCAGTGAGTCCGCTCCTCCGTTTCATGCAGAGGGTAGCTACTGCACTACCTTCAAGATCAACGTTTGTGGTCGTCGATTAACTGTTGATGGTAATTCCTCACGTATTAATCGACTTGACAACGTTTTTGGCATTGAACGCCTCGATGACAATATGAAGGTCATTAATGCAGTTCTCGCTGACTGGGATCTACCTCCACTGACTAAATGCACAAAAGTCGAACATCTTCAAAATGGAGGTTCCCTTACAGACGGCGCTGTTTTTCACCGTCTTGATTTAACTGACAATTTTTCAGTAGGGAAGGGGAATGAACGAGCTTTCTTACGCGGCATATCTAGTCAGCGCTTTCGTAACTCCATTGGTTATTTGTATCCGGACGGAAACACCACTGTTTGGACTCCTAAAGGTGGTGAGAAAGCAGGTCGTTTGGTGTATCCAGGAAACTATAATAAGGCCGCTGAATTAGAAGCGCACTTACTCCCTAAAGTTAAAAAAACTTATGGCGAGGATTCGGACGAATATACATATGTGCGAGATTTAAGAGATTGGTGCGCATCTGTAGGCATGGTTCGTTCTGAAATCAAGTTGAGATCAGAATTTTTAAAGCGTGAGCGCCTTTGCCATTGGGGCCTTTTTGACGAAGACAGACTGCGGCATATACACCGCGACTTTTTAACTGTAGGCGACCGAATGAAGGTGACCGCCATGGACATTACTAGCATTTCTGAACAGCTGTTAGCTGAGAACATTTGTGATTCTATGCAAGCTGCGGGACGTACTGCGGGTTATGCGTATGAGTGGATGAATGGAAAGAAGTTCGACCTCACAAAGTCTGCTGTTAAGGTGCATCGCGCTCGTCTACGACAAATTGGTATTGATATTAAGTTGCCTTTTGACAGCTCGCGTCATGGCGTTGTTTTTCTTCGCAATGTACGGGAAGTTGAACGTAATTTCGAACTCGGCATGCCTTCGTTTTATCGACCAGCCTCGATACCTGGTCGTCTAAGATTGGTGGCTGCATGAAAAACGTTTGTTTTCAAGGAACAGCACTTAGTCCTGGTCAGCGTCGACAGTTGGTGTTTCAGCAGAAGGTCCGTGCGGCTTTCAGTAACCCTGTTCTGAATCAGCAAGTATCACAAACTATTGAGTTTCTTGAAGCACGGAAAGAACAGGGCGTAAAGCCTCAACAGATCTGGTTTTTTGACACGCAAGAAATAGGAACAATATCCATTGCAGAATGGATGGGCTTCTGATGGATAGAGTTGCTTATCAGAATCTACGTTTTGCTGTGGAGGCAGAGTTTATAAATGCACTTAACAATCCTCAATGTGATGAGCGTGCTGGGATTAATAATCTTATGCGTTTGTTTCTATCTGCACTGGCTCAGCAAGAAGTAAATCGGCAGCGCTCTCGCCGTGAATTTAAAACCTTCAGGCGTGAACCTGATGTAATTGTGCCCGGCTGGGCATTTCACCCCCCAGTGGAAAAATGAAAGAATGAAAATCCTTAAAGGCGTAATCGTCGATGTTCTTGATAAAGGCACACCAGAAAAGCCCTGGGCCATTGTTGGTATTCAGGCCGAAAGTGTTAACCGGAACGGGATGAAACAGTTTGAGCTGTTCGAGCTTTCTGTTTTCGGCGATGCGGTCAAAAATGGCCTTCATAATGTTTATCGTGCACAAAAAGGTGTTGAGGTTTATGTGCCGTTCACAGTTTCTTATAACGAACGTTATAAAGAATTGAATTTCCAGCTCGCCGGTCTCCCTCTTCGCCTTGAAGAACAGCGACCTGTTCAAGCTGCTTCTTCGACCTCGCAGAAGTCTGCGTAATGTCCGGTTTACTGCATTGCCCTGGTGATTTAATTATTCAGGGCGGTGCTCCCTCGTGTTCGGTCGATTGGGTTTCTGTTCCTTACATTGTCCCTTTTGATCCTTCACAACTTGATCCAGTTATCTTGGCTCAAGCCTTTGGCGCGGGATTCACATTGGTAGCTAGCTTTATGGTTATGTCGATGGGAATTCGTGCGTTTTTAAACTTCATCAAACAATCCTGAGGATTCATCATGTTTAAAAAGATTGCCGCTGTAGCTTTATCCGCTGTTGCCCTGGCTGTTGTTGCACCTTCGGTTTTCGCCGCTGACCCTGCAGGTGGTTGGGACTATACCGGTCTGACTTCGTCCATCGACTTCAGCACCATTTCCGTGGGTGTTCTGGCCGTCGCTGGCATCCTCGCTGGTGTTTACGCCGGTATTAAAGGCGCCAAGATCGTGCTGGGTTTCCTGCGCGGTTAAGTCGCTTGTCAAGGGTGACCTGGGCGTCTTCGGGCGCCCTTTTTTTTCTCAAAATTTGAGGCTGCTACATGGATCAATTCTATTACCTCGCCATGTTTTGTATTGGTTCCGGCTGTTCGTTTGCTGTCTTTTCGGGGTGGTGAAATGAAGCGTCTCCATCTATTGCCTCTTTTGTTTGTTTCGGTGTTTTCTTCCTCTGCTTTTGCTGGTTGGAAATGTAACGCCTCTACGACCGCTGGTTATCCAAATGAATGTTCTAGAGCTGGTGTCCAGGATACTCCAGATGCCTTGATTTCCTCGTTCGTTAGTGCCGTCACTGCTCTTAATACAAATGTCAATCGGAAGGATTATAAAGCCGGTGCTTGCACCATGAATGGCTCTCAGAATGCTATTTGTGCTTACTCTTGGACGTCCTTTGGTACTGTCATGAATAACAGCATCGGCGCTCTGAAAGAGGCTGTAGTTTGTCCTGATACTGTAGAGGTTCGCGGCCCTGATTCCCCGATTATAAAATCTGGCGGTAAAAACTATGTCTCTTGGAAAGAAGATTCTGTTGTTAATGACATTTGTCATAATTCATGTTCTTACATGGCAAGCTCGGTCAATCGTAGCAACTGCTACCTTGCTTCTGGCTCTACTAGCACTGGTTTTTGTAACTTCTTTGTGGGTATTAATTCCGCGTCTCCTACGTGCGCTGCTGAATCCGGATATACCAGCCCGGCCGTTGGAGATCCTCTCGACCCCATTGTTGATCCTGGCGACGGCGGCGACGATGGCACCGACCCTAACCCTGGGGATGGAGGAAACCCAGGCGATGGTAATAACGGTGGGGATGGTGATTCCGGTTTTGACGGTGAGCTCTCTTTCACTAATCCCGGATCGTTGAATGCGGATTCTGTTTTAGACAGTGAGGTTAACGCTGTTCACTACCAAGCTTTTGTTCATGGCATGCAAGTTGATCTTAACCATTCTGGTTTTGGTGTTGCGATGGAGGAATTCCAACAAAAAATCTCCGCCGCTAATTCTGGCGGAACCTGTCCAACTGCTGACATTGCCATTTTAGGAACCATAATTTCGTTTGATGCTCACTGCGCATTGTTTGCCGGAATCTCTCCGATACTTAGTGCTGTTTTTCTTGCGGCTTGGTCATTACTTGCCTTGCGTGTGTTCCTGTCTGCTTGATTTTAGTGGCTAAAAATTGGAGTGATTTATGACTGGTTTTGGTGATTGGCTGTTATCCATCCTGCAAGAGATTTTGCAATTCTTTGTTGATGCTGTTGTTACTATCGCGGATTGGCTTTATCAAGCGCTTCTTGACCTTATTAGCACTAGCTTTATTGTTGGGCTTATTTCTAGCGCTGGCGAGTTGTTTACGGCTATAGACCCTTCGGTCTGGTATTTCCTTAACATTATGCAAATCCCTTTTGGGATCACCGTTGTTAGCAGCGCTTATCTTTTGCGTTTCCTTGTTCGTCGTATTCCGTTCATTGGGTGATTTATGGCTATTCATGCTTATGTTGGTAAACCTGGGCACGGTAAAAGTTATGGCGTTGTCGAGCACGTTATAATCCCTTCGTTGAAACAAGATAGGCATGTGGTCACAAACATACCTTTGTCCATTGATGATCTTCTGTCTACCTACGGGGGGAATATTACTCAATTGCCTGATAATTGGTTTGAGCTTGATGACCTTTCTGAAATTATTCCGCCTGGATCTGTCGCTATCATTGACGAATGTTGGAGGAGGTGGCCTGCGGGCAAAAATGTTAATCAGGCCAATCTTACTGACAAGTCCTTACTTGCTGAGCATAGGCATCGTGTCGATGATAAGAATAATTCGATGCGCGTTGTTCTTGTAACTCAAGACCTTGCTCAAATCTCGTCATGGGTGCGCCTTTTAATTGAGACTACATATCGGATTAGAAAGATCACGAAGAAAACTTTTAAAGTAGATATTTACAACGGCGCTGTCACTGGCGATGCGCCGTCAAAAACAAAATTAATAAGGTCTACAGCAGGCACTTTTAAGTCGTCCGTTTATTCTTTTTATAAATCTGCTACTCAATCAAACTCTGGTGGCGTGGGTGATGAGTCTTCTGCAGATGGCCGTTCAAGTATTCTGCGTTCATTTGGCTTATGGGGTGCGCTAGGTAGTTTTGTTGTTTGTATCGTCCTGGGCGTTTTTTTTGTCAAAAAGTTTTTTACTACCGATCAACCCGGTGTAAAGCATCCGGCTTCGGTTTCTGCTCCAAAACAATCCAGCGCACCTGCGGAGCCTCCAATTTCAACAACATGGCGGCTTGTTGGCTTTGTGCATCCTTCAAAGCCTGATGCATCTTCAAAGGTGGTGTCTGAGGCTCTTGCTTTAGTAGCGGATAACAACGGGAATACTCGGTATATTTCGTTTTCTCATTGCCGATATTTTCCAGATTTTACTGAGGCTTATTGTTTGGTTGACGGCTTCAAGATCACTAATTGGTCATTAAAAAAACCTAATCCTATTACAGGTGGGTTAATTGGGAGTGGTCTTTAGCGTAGCGCTAAGACCGCGCCCAATTAATCAACCGGCTTTCTGGAACTCTTGTCATGAATACCTTTAGTGCTCTTCGCCGTCTTTACGTTGCCGTATTCCTCTTTTTCTTTATTTCCTTCTCTCAGGCAGAAAATGTTCCTCAGCAATTGACCTTTGATTTTCAAACTATTCCAGTTTCGTCCGCTTTACAGCTTTTGGCTGATTATCGCGGTTTGAATCTTGTGCTAGACGAAAATATCCGTGGTTCTCTTTCCATGCGAATGAAGGATGTCACCTGGGATGAAGCCATTGAGTATGTAACATCGGCAAAAGGTCTTTTATATACTGTCGAAGGTAAGTTTTTGCGTGTCAGTGCTTACTCTCGCCCAGGTGATCCATATTCAGCTAATTCGTATCCAGCTGAACAATATTCACAATTACAAAGCCTGTCTTCTGGCGTTAACCCTACCTTCGATGTTTCTATTTTCAAGGTTCACAATATTTTGGCGTCTGATGCAATTAAAGCTTTCCCTCTCGATTCTGGAGAGACTTTGAATTTTGAGGACGGTTCTTCAATCATCGTTGCCAGGATGAGCAAGCCGCGTTTAGAGCAGCTCAAAACCTTGATCGCCGCTGTTGATTACTCCAGGAAGCAGGTGATGATCCAGGCTCGTATTGTCGAGGTGGATCGTTCCTATTCCAAGAACCTGGGCGTTCAATGGGGTGGCACTGTGGGCAGCGGGGCAGGGACTGTTTCAGGCTCTGTGCCGCTTGGTTTTGCCTCTGGTGCCATCGGGGCTGTTGGCATTATTTCAAGCGCTTTGACGCTCGATGCCAGGCTTTCAGCGATGGAGCAGGAAGGTAAGGGCAGGGTGATTTCCAGTCCTCGCGTTTATACCTCTGACCGTCATCAAGCCAAAATTGTTAAAGGTTCTCAGGTTCCTTATCAACAATCGGCCGGCGATGGTGCAACGTCGACATCCTTCAAGCAGGCTGCTTTGTCGCTCGACGTGACTCCGTTCGTTAACGATAAGGGAGTGCTGCTGGATGTCATCCTTTCAAAGGATGAACCTGATTATTCCAATGCCATGAATGGCGTGCCGCCGATCAACACGACGTCGCTTACTTCCCGGGTTTTTTCTCCGTTCGGCCAGACCATTGCCTTGGGCGGGGTTTATTCCGACGTCGATACCACAGTCGTTAAAAGCGTGCCGTTTCTGGGCAAGATTCCTGGCTTCAAATGGTTATTCACCAGCAGCTCTACGGTATCGATCAGCACTGAGCTAGTTCTGTTTCTTACGCCTGTTTTGGTTGACCAAGTCAGGTAGAACCGTCAGGTCAAGGTACGATCCGGTTTGACTTGGCGAGATACCGGCGCGAATATGCTTAGTAAGAGCGCGAAATCAGCTGTCCTGCAGGGCCAAAGCTGATGTAGGAACCCCGGCAACTCTGCAGAATTGGCGTAGGGTGAGACCTCTTATTTAAAGGCGCTTCGGCGCCTTTTTCTTTCATCGGCGGATGCCAGGAAAGATCTAGGCCTAGATGATTGAGCCCTGATAAAAGCACCACCAGAGACACCGAGGCTTCGCATCCAAGGGTACGCATAATGTATATTATGTTAAATCATGTATTACACCCAGCGCTAATCCCTACTGTCTGTTCCCAGTCACCTACGAACGAAATCTCACAACCCCCCAAAACGTTCAAAATCATAAGCCGCCGGACGGCTCAAGCAATTCGGGCGCTGCATGCGTTTGGAAAATCTTGCTAACCACAGTCCAATTGCCTTCGACTTTCAGCAAATGAAAGAAGTCGGTGAAAGAAATGCCTGACATATCGTTGGCGTCAATTCGAGCACTAGCGACGGTACCGACGATCTCTATGCGCGTGATAGCAGCCTTTGCGTCAGGGGATGGACGAAAACCCTTGTCGATCCCATCGAACAAGATTTGAATTGCTCCGCCGGACAACTTGCCATCGGCACCGACGCTGTACATCGTTGCATTTTCGCTGAACGCGGGCTTCATGATGCTGCTCTTGGCCTGTCTGCAGCCCTCTATGTACTTGTTCAACGCCTCAGTAATAGCTTGGTATTCGTCCACGTAAGTAGTTTTGTTCATTGTTTTATTACTGATGACTTGCGGGTCGCCCGGTAGGTTTTCTGCTTGAGCAATCGCGCTAAAGCTCGAAATCAGGGCGAAAAAATACAAACTCTTGATAAAAGTGATTTTCATACTTAACTCTTGATTCAATAAGTAAGGTGATTTCTACAGGTACACCGTAACCTGCGGATTCTTTTTTCTTGAAACTACTCACTCAGCCTGGTTTTGAGCTCTTGAGATGCCTGCTCGATTGCGGTGCGAGGTGCCGGCAGATGGCTAAATGCGTTCGAAAGCCCAAAATCGTGAATCATGCCGTTGTAGCGTACCGACTTAACAGCTACACCCGCAGCGTCGAGCTTGCGACCGTAAGCCTCAGCTTCATCGCGTAAAACATCAAATTCGGCGGTCTGGATCAGGGTCGGCGGCAAGCCCTTCAGTTGCTCGGTCGTCGCCTGTAGCGGTGACGCATAAATCTGTTTGCGTGCCTGGGCGTCGGGTGTGTACTTGTCCCAGAACCACAGCATCAAGTCCTTCGTCAGGTAGTAACCGTTGGCAAACTCCTTATAGGACGGGGTGTCGAAGTTCCCATCCGTCACTGGACAAAGCAACACTTGCGAGCGCAGCGCGGGTGCGCCCTTCTCGTTCGCCATCAAGGCAACCACGGCCGCGATGTTCCCGCCTGCGCTGTTGCCAGCCAGGGCGAGGCGCGTGCCGTCTACCTTGATATCTTCGCCATGTTCGGCAACCCATTTTGTTGCGGCATAGGCTTGCTCGGTAGCGACGCCATATGCTGCCTCTGGCGAGAGGCTGTAGTTGACGAAGACCGCGACCGCACCCGAGCCTGCAACCAGGTCACGCACCAGTCGTTCGTGGGTCGGGAAGTCGCCCAGTACCCAGCCGCCGCCGTGGAAATACATGAACGCGGGCAGCGTCTTGTGTTGGCTACCGGTCGGACGCACGATGGTCAACTTCAGATCGCTGCCATTGACGCGTATCGTCATCTCGCTGACATCAGCTTCCGCCAAGGCTACTTAAGGGGCAGCCTGGGCACCCGCCAGCGCGGCACGGGCATCGACTGGCGTCATGGAGTCGAGCGTCTGGCCTCCTTCAAGCGATTGCAAGAGTTTCGCCGTGTTTTGCTCAACTCCCGGGTATGTGGTGGCGGATGCAGTACCAGGCGCAAGAGCAACGACGGTAGGAGCGAAAGCAGAAGTTAGGGTTTTCATGACGTTTCCATTTTTTATGCATGAGTGCTGGGAAGCCTCAACTACCGCAGACTCAAGCACGACAGAGGTTCAAGACGCGGCGTGGGTGTGAAAGATCTTGCTGACGACCGTCCACTGGCCATCGACTTTCAACAAATGGAAAAAGTCGGTGAAGGAAATGCCTGACATATCGTTGGCGTCGATGCGCGCGCTGGCTGCCGTACCGACAATTTCAATGCGTACGATAGCTGCCGGTGCATCTGGAGATGGGCGAAAACCCTCGTCGATCCCCTTGAACAGGATTGCAATTGCGCCGCCGGCCAGCTTGCCGTCGCCATCGACGCTAAACATCGTCGCTTGCTCATTGAAAGCAGGCTTCATGATGCTGCTCTTTGCTTGCTTGCAGCCCTCAATGTACTTGTTCAGCACCTCGGTGATGGCTTGGTATTCGTGTACGTAAGTAGGTTTGCTCATGGTTTTACTCCTGCTTCGTTAGATTGAGTTGAGGACTAGCCCCTTCCAGTCACCTGCTTAAGACGTGGACTAATTCACGCTTTGGTATCAAGCCATACAGAACCGTAACGAGTATAGGCAGCAGGAATCTCAATGATTTCTTTCAAATCATCCGCTGCAGTGCGCACCCAGAACGGATCACGCAGCATTTGCCGCCCGACAAATACCAGGTCAGCTCGGCCGTTTTGCAGGATTTCTTCGGCTTGACGACCATTCTGGATTAAACCCACGGCACCCGTAGCAATATGCAGTTCCTTACGCAGCAACTCAGCGGCCGGTACTTGGTAACCTGGATAGGTCTGAACCTTGATCATCTTGATCCCGCCAGAGCTGCAGTCGATCAGATCGACGCCCTGCTCTTTCATCCAGCGACCGTACTCAAGGAATGACTCAGGCGTATTTCCACCTTCGGCGTAATCAGAACTTGAGATCCGAACAAACAAAGGGCGATCGCCCCAATGGGTTTTGACCTCCTCCAACACTTCGCGCAGGAAGCGATAGCGACGCTTGGCATCACCGCCATATTCGTCATCGCGGGTGTTAGCCAGCGGCGAGAGAAATTCACTCAACAAGTAACCGTGCGCGGCATGGATCTCGAGTACATCGAATCCAGCGTCGCTGGCACGCCGTGCGGCATCGCCGTAAAGCTTAACCAAACCCGGAATTTCATCCGCCGCGAGTTCGCGAGGGACAGGGCTGGCATCCGTGAACGGAATCGCCGAAGGTGCAATATGAATAAGGTTGGGCAGATCGGCATTGCGTCCTGCATGACCGATTTGTGCACCAGCTTTTGCACCAAAACTGTGGAGCAGTCCAGTCAGAGACTTTAAGCCGACAACATGTTCATCACTCCAGATACCAAGATCACCGGCACCGATACGACCATCGGCCTGTATAGCCAGCGTTTCCGGAAAAATCAGCGCCGTCTGGCCCAGAGCGCGCGCTCCATAATGAACCCGGTGCCAGTCAGTGACGAAGCCATCATCCGCTGCCATATGCATGCACATAGGGGACATGACGACCCGGTTTTTCAGTTTGAGGCCTTTGATTTGGTGGGGGGATAGCAACAAGCTCATCTAGCGGATTCCATAACGGTCAATATGGAATCATGCTAGCTTACGCAGCACCTACGCGTAAGTACGCACAATTTTGTGCTGTAGGCACACTTTTTATACCATGGTGATAGCAGTGAAAAAATGTAACCCTCAAGACGAAATTGAAGCCTTCGCTTGTCCCGTCGCGTTTACTGTCGGTGTCATTGGTGGAAAATGGAAATCGCTCATACTGTTCCACTTGATGTCTGGAACGAAGCGCTTCAACGAACTTCGGCGCCTAATCCCAGATATCACTCAGCGGATGCTGACTCTCCAGTTGAGAGAGCTGGAAGTTGATGGGGTTATTCATCGAGAGATCTATCGCGAGGTACCGCCAAAGGTGGAGTATTCGCTGACGGAATTGGGTAACTCTCTCGCACCCTTGGTGAGTGCCATGCGGGAATGGGGAGCGGTTCATGAGCGTAAGATTTTGGAACTCAGGCGCTCCGCGGTACCGGTAAGTTTGGTCGCCTCCTCCCCCACCATTTGATCACGCGAGGGCGTTGTGCTTCAGCACTGCTTTGGCCTCAATACTCCCTAACGTGATCGGCGACTACCTCTCGTGCCCAAGCGATGACGAGTTCATCCGGCACCCGACAATAGGCGCTGTATTACTTCTGATAATCAAGTCTCGTCCAATGCTGGATATATTTAGCCGACTATCATCAGCTTCCAGCGCCCGTTATATTCAAGTTTAGAATACTTGCCTGGCCAAGACTGTACGTGTCAATTCTCTGAAATGTTCAATGCCGGATGAGAAACAACTGAAGACTATTGTGACCATCCACGATCAGTCCTCGTATGAGTTCCTGATAATGCTCTGCTGTATTCAAATCTTGCAGGTCGAAGCTCGCAGACCAATTGATGAACGTCTTGGACTGTCCAGTGATAGAGGCCAGTTTCACCGTGGCAACATAGTTGTCCAGCGGTAATGGCGCCTCTTCGAAGCGGTAGGATAGCGTTGTGTTGTGATCATCGACCGATAACAAACGCTCCCTGACAACTGCGCCATCGGCCAGCGTGAGTCTGCGAATACAGCCGACCAATCCATCAGGTTGGTTGTCCTCAATGCTGCTTTCGACGATCGACGGATGCCATTTATGAATCTCTCCAAATTTTTTCAACACGCTCCAGGCGTGTCCTGTATTGCTGTCCAAGACAGCGGAAAACTCAACCATCGGCATCGTGTATTTCCCTTCAAATATGTGCTGCAAGCGCACGGCGAGTCGGCGCAACTACAAAGTTGATACGTGGATCGTCGAGCGCCTGTTTCAGAAACTCGTGTCCAACGAGCCCCTTAGCGCAAACCAAAACCAACGTCATGGTGAGCAACGCTCCTGAGCAAGCCTGCGAACCGCGTCGGAGACTGGCGTGTCGCCCTGAGTGAGCTCAATAATGACCCGACTCACGTTGGGCTGATCGATCAACTCGGCAAGTGTCGCTGCTACGTCATCTCTTGAAACTTCACCGTAAGGAATAGCGACGTCAGCACGGATTTTGCCACTGCCGGTGTCATCCAGAAGCGTTCCTGGGCGGACAATCACCCAATCCAAACCCGTCCCCACCAAGTGAGCATCAGCTCGTTTTTTCACGGCAATGTAATTTTCGAAACCTTCCGATACCGGGCCGCCACGCAGCGCATCGGGGAAGGCCGAGACCAGAATGAAACGCCTGACACCTGCCTGAATGGTTGCGGCCACTGCCAACTCCAATCCCCGACCGTCAATCGCATTGGTCAGATCCATACCTGCGCCGCCTGCCCCTGCCGTGAAGACCACGGCATCAACGCCCGACATAAGTCGCGCCATTTGGACTGGATCAAGTTCAAGCAAATTGCCTTTAACGGACGTCGCGCCCAGGGCCGCAAGCTCACTCCCCTGCTCCGGGTTCCGATGCAGTGCGATCGCTTCGTGACCTCGTCCGACGAGTTGCTTAATCAATCGTCGCCCTACTCTGCCAGCGGCGCCGATGATGAAAACCTTACTCATGATCGCTTCTCCATTTAACGATGAACGAGCTCCGATCCCGGCATTGATTCAACCGGGATCGGTGAGCGCTCAACCTTCGAACTGGTGATAAACCTTGGCGATGACCTTCCAGGTGCCGTCGATTTTGATCAGGGTCAGGTAGTCGTTGTAGTCGGCACCGATCGCGTCATTTTCCATATCGACACGCACCACGGCTGTCGTGGGTGTGATTGCCAGTATGTCGAGGCGAGTCGTAATTTCTGGAGCGTTGCCGTTCTTCTGAACGAAATCAAACAGATTCTTGATCGGGCCGCCAAGCAGTTCACCATTGGTGAAACCGTACATCACGGCGTCTTTATGGAAAGCTTGAGCAACGCCTTCTGCACTGCCCACACGCAGACCTTCTACGTATTGATTGGCAGTAGCGATGACAGCGTTGTACTCGGAGGTTGGTACTGCCTTGATGTTCTTGGACATGGTTCTCTCCTTTCATTTCATTAGAGCAACGTAAAACACACCTCGCCAGATGCGCTCAAATACTCAGGCGCTCGGATGGGTGTGGTAAATCTTGCTGACGATCGTCCACTTGTCCTCTACCTTCAGCAGGTTGAAGAAGTCGGTGAAGCGAAATCCCGAAACGTTGTCGGTATCGACCCGAGCACTGGCGGCAGTGCCCACGATGTCAATGCGAACGATCGCGGCTTTGGCTTCGGGAGATGGGCGGAAAGAGTTGTCGATGATGTCGTACAGATTCTGGATCGCGCCGCCGACGAGCTTGTCGCCGTCGACGCCAAACATGGTTGCTTGCTCGTTGAACGCGGGCTTCATCAAAGTGCTGTCAGCCTTGGCACCACCTTCGTTGTACTGACTCAGAACAGCAACGATCGCGTCGTATTCCTGAACGTAAGTTGGATTGCTCATGATGTACTCCTGGTTGCATGTTGCCGGTGACCTTTTGGTCAATCGGACACGGGAAACTCAAACGACAATTACCAATCCTGGCGAGTCGGCGAGATGATCAGATCGTTGACGGTGACGTTTTCCGGTTGGTTGAGCGCGTAGATCACAGCGCGGGCGATATCGTCAGGCGCAATGGCAATACGGTTCAGCTCTTGGGCAGCCTTACGCCCTTCAGGATCGCTGACCTTGTCCGCCCAGCCGGTATTGATCACGCCAGGGCTGACGGTGTTGACGCGGATGCCATGCTGCACGCCCAACTCCTTTCGCATGGATTCGGTCATGGCCTGGACGAAGAATTTGGTAGCGCTGTAAACACCCGCCGCCGGCCCAACCTGGTGTCCTGCAACGGAGTCCATGTTGAGAATCTGCCCGGATTTCTGTTCGAGCATGAATGGCAATACAGCAGCAATAGTGTTGAGGTAGCCCTTGATGTTCACATCGATCATCTTTTCCCAATCCTGCACGGCCAGATCGACCCAGTTGGAAAAGAGCATCAGGCCGGCGTTGTTGACCAGGATGTCCACGGCGCCATAGGTGTCCTGTGCAAATTTCGCGAGCGCTTTGGTTTGATCCAGGTGGGTAACGTCTGTGGTGAAAGCGACCACGTCGCTCCCGGCCTCACGCAGTTCTGCAACAAACGCTTCCAGCCCTTTCTGATCGTGTGCTGCCGCTACCACGCGGACGCCCTCTGAGGCCAATGCGCGGGTGGTGGCAGCACCAATGCCGGAAGATGCGCCAGTAACGATGGCGACCTTGTTTTGCAGATAATTCATATTCAAGTACCTCTTGTGCGACGAAATGGTTTCGCGACCGAGCCTCCCCGCGCCGAACTGACGCAGGGGAAATCTCTAATTAGTTGGAGTTGGCCGTTGGCCAATCGATGTAGCCCTTGGCGCCTCCGCCGTAGTAACTCTCGCGCGGAGCTATGGTCAGCTCGACACCGCGACGCAGTCGCTCTACCAGGTCGGGGTTGGCAATGAACAATCGACCAAACGCCACGGCATCAATCCGCCCTTGCGCCCTGCGCTCCAGCGCTATTTCCAGGTCATAGTTGTTGTTGCCAATGTACGAACCTTCGAACTGCGCACTCAGCGCGTCCAGATCCACCCCTTCAGGAACGGTACGAGAGGTGGCTGTCGCGCCTTCGACGAAATGCAGATAGGCCAAATTGAATCTGTTCAACTGTTGAATGAGGTAACCGTAGGTCGCCATGACGTTGCTGTCTGGAGGCGTGTTACCTGCATCAGGCGTTACTGGTGAAAGGCGGATGCCGACCCGGTCACTGCCCCAAATTGCTACCACGGCTTCGGTGACTTCAAGTGTCAGTCGTGTTCGATTTTCGATGGAGCCACCGTACTGGTCAGTCCGGTGGTTGGTGGAATCACGCAGGAACTGGTCGAGCAGATAACTGTTGGCAGAATGGACTTCCACACCGTCGAAACCGGCTCGCTTGGCATTTTCTGCCGCATGCCTGTATTGCTCGATGATCCCCGGGATCTCTGAAGTCTCAAGCGCCCGAGGCATGGACACTTCGACCATGCCATTGTTGGTGTAGGTGGTACCTTCGGCCTTGATTGCCGAGGGCGCGACCGGCGCTTCGCCGTTTGGCTGCAACTCAACGCTGGAGAAGCGACCTACGTGCCACAGTTGACTGACGATCTTGCCGCCTGCCGCGTGAACTGCGTCGGTGACTTTTTTCCAGCCTGCCACCTGCTCTTCCGACCAGATACCCGGCGTCATGGCATAGCCACGCCCCTGAGCAGAAATGTTCGTGGCCTCGGCGATGATCAAACCGGCGGTGGCACGCTGGGCGTAATAGGTCGCGTGCATTTCATTCGGCACGCCGTCGTCGGCCATTCGGCTGCGAGTCACGGGGGCCATTACAATTCTGTTAGCCAGTTGCAGCGCGCCCATATTCGTGGGCGAAAAAAGATCGGTGTCTATAGCAATATCAGTCATGCAAACTCCAATTAAATAGACCGGTCGTCTAGTAAAAATCTTAAAAAAAACGCCCCTATGCCAGCAGGCGCTCACTCGTCATTAATGCCGTGTCAAAGGCAGCTGTGGTATTGCGGACTTTCACCAGCAGTGATGCCCCCAACCACAATTGATACAGCGATTCAGCCAGGGATTCCGCGTCTTGAGTCGAAGTGATTGAGCCATCAGCCATTCCTTGCTGAACACACCGCGTGATTCTCTCGATGATCAGCGCGGTGCCCTCCTCCAGTACGCCGCGCATGTCTTCCGACAGGTCGCACACTTCGGCGCCGAGTTTCACCACCAGGCATTTCTCCTCGGGATGATCGAAAGCCTGCGTCTTCGCCCAATAGCGCAAATAGCCAAGGAGCCGCTCGGCGCCCGTCCCTTGCGCCGCCATAACAACGTCTACCCGCCCGATGTACTCCTGAAAGTATTCTTCCAATAGTGCCTGGCCGAATTCTTCTTTGGAGCGGAAGTAGTGATAAAACGACCCTTTGGGTACGCCCGCCGCCTTCAGCACTTCCATAAGACCGACAGCGGTGTAGCCCTTGTGGGTCATCAATGCCTTCGCTACATCGATGATGTGTTGTCGCATGTCTTGAGTAGGTTTTTTCATAGTGGGAAAGCCTAAACAAAACTAGACCGGTCGTCTAGAAGCGCTTTTGAATATCTGACGAACGACTAGACGCCAGCTGCTGGATGAGCCAGCGCGGGTTCCAGTTCGACCCTTTCCCACTTGGCGATCACCAAAGGTGCGATGGCATTGCCCAATACGTTCAACGTGGTGGTACCGCTGTCGATAATCCTGAAAATGCCGGCAATCAACGCCACCCCCTCCAACGGCAGCCCGGCAGACGCCAATGTCGCTGACAAGATGATGATGGCAAAACCCGGCACCCCTGCTGCGCCTTTCGAAGTCAGCACCATCGTCACCACCAACAGGATCTGCTGCGACAGCGACAGGTCAATGCCATAGAGCTGCGCCACGAAAATCGTCGCCACACCGAGAAAAATCGATGCGCCATCCAGGTTGAACGCATAACCCACCGGCACCACAAAACTGACGATCCGACGCGGTACACCGTAGTTCTCCAATCGCGTCATCAGCTGCGGCATGACGGCGGCTGACGCGGCACTCGAAAACGCCAGAATCAACTCATTGCGAAAGTAGCGGATCAACTTGAAAATGTTTTCGCCAATCAAGTAGCAAATACCGCCGAGTATCACCAATGCGAAAACAATCAGCGCCAGATAAACCACCCCGATTAACTTGAGCAACGGCAACAACGAGGCGAAACCAAACGTCGCCACGGTCGCGCCGATCATCCCAAACACACCGATCGGTGCGTAAGCCATGACGATTGAGACGACCTTGAACATCGCATCGGAAAGGCTCTGAACTACCGCGATGAAAGGTGCGCTTTTGTCCTTCGGCAGAGCGTTCAATGCCATGCCCAACAGCACGGCGAAAAACAGCACGGACAGCAACTTCGCTTCTGACATGGCAACCAGCACATTGTCAGGGACGATGTTTTGCAAGATGACCAATGCGCCTTTGGACGGCTCCAGAGTGATCGCTGCAGTACCGTGCGAAATACCGGAAATGTCAGTGCCCGTACCCGGCTCGAAAACGTTGGCGAAACACAAGCCGATGACAATGGCCAAGGCTGTAATCGCAAAAAAGTAGCCCAGCGATTTTATCCCCATGCGGCCAAACGACTTGTTATCGCCGCCGCCTGCGATGCCCAGAATCATGCAACAGAACACAATCGGTACAACCACCATCTTCATCATCTTGATAAAGATGTCACCGAGCGGTTTGAGGATCTCCGCACTCACCCATGTCTGATAGTGCGGATGCGTATTGAAGTACCAACCGACAAGCACGCCAAGCAACAGCCCGGCAACGATTTGCCACACCAAGGGAATACGTTTCATGTCTAGCCTTCTTGTTGGAATGAAAGGTCTGCGTCTATTCGCAGTTGCTAGAGTCATGAGCTTCCAGCTCACTTGAGATCAAATGGCACAACGCGGTTGTGCCATGGGTGTTGTTACTTGGCGAAGAGCTGGCTCATATCCTTGAAAGCCTTGAACTCAAGAGCGTTGCCGCACGGATCAAACAAAAACATGGTGGCTTGCTCGCCCACTTGGCCTTTGAAACGAATGTACGGTTCGATCACGAATTCGGTACCAAACGACTTCAGACGTTCGGCCAGTGCCTCCCACTGTTCCCAACCTAAAATGATGCCGAAGTGCGGAACTGGAACATCGTGTCCGTCAACCGGGTTGCTATGCACGCTTTCCTGCGAAGCGGTTTTTGGATGTTCGTGAATCACCAGTTGGTGACCATAAAAATCGAAATCTACCCACTGCGTGCTGGAGCGCCCTTCTTCAAGACCAAAAACCTCACCGTAAAAGGTGCGAGCTGCAGCCAGGTCATAAACAGGGATTGCGAGGTGGAATGGCGAGAGGCTCATCAGAACTCCAAATATTTTTTGTTGGTTGGCGAACATTTCCACCGTCATTGGCTCTCTGGATTCAGCCGTTGCCGGGGATGTGAGACATCGTAGGACGGGAAACCAAACATAAAAATCAATATATATTTCTTAGAAACACAACTAATATTTGTGAATGATCAAAGAACTGAAGACACTCATTGCGGTGGCGCGGGAAGGCACATTCGCCGCTGCCGGCAACAAGATCGGCCTGACTCAGGCCGCCGTGAGCGCGCAAATCCAGCGCCTTGAAGCCGAACTTGGGTTCGAAATTTTCGACAGGAGAGGACGCTCGGCCCATCTCAACAAAATGGGCCACCAGATACTTTTGCAGGCGCAAGAGCTGCTGAGGCTTTACGACAATTTGGGCTCTACAACGCTGGGCAAGCCTCCCAGCGTGCTGGTCAACATCGGCGCGATCGCATCCGTGCAGCGCTCCTATTTGCCAGATGCGCTAGCAAAGTTTCACCGACAGTGTCCGCAGTGCCGCACACGTGTCATCCCGGGCCTTTCAATGGAGCTGGTGAACCTCGTCGACGCCGGCGAGATCGACATGGCCGTGATCATTCGCCCGCCCTTCTCCCTTCAAAGTGACCTGCGCTGGACGACGTTGGCGCTAGAGCCCTACCGACTGATCGTGCCACGTGACCTAGAGGGAGAAGACTGGTCGGAACTGCTGTCCAGCCAGCCCTTTATTCGCTATGACCGATCATCCTTCGGCGGCAGACAGGTCGATCGTTTCCTGCGGCAGATGCATTTCACCTTGCGGGAGGTTTGCGAACTGGATGAACTGGAGGCCATCATCAAGCTGGTTGAAAATGGTGTAGGCATAGCGTTGGTGCCGCAGACGAACACCCATCAAGAATGGCCAGCTGGTGTACGAGCTCTCGATCTGGGACAGCATACCTTTCACCGTGATATCGGGCTGGTGCATCGGTCTCGACAGAGTTTTACGGAGCCTGTGCGAATTCTGGCCCAGCTTATAAGTGATCAGGTAATAGCCGTTTCTGAATAACAACCTCCAAGCAAAAAGGGCCCAATAGGGCCCTTTTGTGCTCACACCAAAATCACTTGCGAGGTTTATATGCGAATGGCGCACTCGTCGAACTACCCTACCCGACAAACGATGTTCGACTCATGACCAAGGCTGCGTCCGAAGCCGTCAATCGTCTCTTTCGACCGGGCTTCAAGTACAGCAAGGCGGAAGTTCTGCTGATGGATCTACACTGTGGACGGTGAAAGCCAGGTAGCAGGCCAGCAATTTATATAAGCGGGATATCGTGACCGGCTGCTAACGGCAAGAAGCAGCCTGCCGCATTTTCTTAACTGGACGACATTGCAGATGAACATACCCGCGCCCTGCCCGCGTTCTTCGCTTCATAAAGTTGCTTGTCCGCAGCTTCTATCAAAGCCTCGAATCCCAGTTCGTCAGTGGGCGTCAATGTTGCGACACCTAGAGAGATTGTCAGCACATGATCGACATCAGAAGCAGAATGTTCGATACCCAATGTCCGAACACGTTCTTGCATTCTTTCTGCAATCTCCACCGCACCAGAAAGAACTGTATTGGGCAGAACGCAGGCGAACTCTTCGCCACCATACCGAGCGACTAGGTCGTAGGGCCGTCTAACCGTTGCAGATAATGTTTGGGCAACGGACTTCAAGCAGTCATCTCCAGCCTGGTGTCCGTATCGGTCGTTGTAGCGTTTGAAATAGTCGACATCCACCAAAATGAGCGACAGCGGCTTTTGTTCTCGAAAGCACAGACGCCAATCTGCCAATATGTCCTCATTAAATTTGCGTCGATTGGCTACCCCGGTAAGACCATCTATCAATGCCATTGA
This sequence comes from Pseudomonas prosekii, assembly GCF_900105155.1. NCBI lineage: Bacteria > Pseudomonadati > Pseudomonadota > Gammaproteobacteria > Pseudomonadales > Pseudomonadaceae > Pseudomonas > Pseudomonas prosekii. The sequence goes on along the minus strand of NZ_LT629762.1, from coordinate 5,965,014 downwards.
ACGCAGCAGATCGCTCTGTAGTTTCAGGGTGAGATGTGTTCGCACACGTGCTCTGACAATGGTGGTATTGATGGGTTTGCTGATGAAGTCCACCGCGCCAAGCTCCAATCCTAGCACCTCATCTGAGTCCTGCTGCTGTGCGGTAATGAAGATGATGGGGATGTCTTGGGTCATAGGGTCAACCTTGAGTCGACGGCATACTTCATGCCCGTCCATACCCTCCATGACCACGTCCAGCAGAATCAAATCGGGCAGTTGGGCCTGGCATACGCTGATTGCCTGCTCACCGCTGGTGGCCATGAACACATCACAGTCCTCACGAAATAGCTCATGAAGTACCCGGATATTAGTCGGTTGGTCGTCGACAATAAGGAGTTTTGGACGGTTAAAGGAATGCGGTAACCAGGTTTTCATCGATTGTTCCATCAGGCAGATCTCAACAGGTCACGACCAATCGGCATCGCAGCGGAAAAGTCTAGCGATTGCACCCTGACAACAAGTTCGTCGAACTGTGGCCGCAGGGACGGCGGCATTTTTGAGGCCAATGCGTCTGCCAGTTCTATGGCCCGAAGGTTACCCGTCTCCAGCAATAGCAGAATCTGCTCTAGGGACTCTCTCCATTGCACCGGCGCCACAGAATCTTCGTCAGCACTGCTTTTTGCACGCGGCCCCTGAGCAAAATCGACATCCATTTGCTCAAGGCTCTGTTGCAGTAACCTGCTCAATTCGTCAAACCATGTTGGGTCTAAAAAGATGCTCGCTACAGACTCTGCATTTCCGTGTATTAGTGTCTGCTCCAGGTTACCGGCCAGCAGCGACACCGCCTTGGCCCCCATGGTGCCGCTGCTACCTTTAATGGTATGGAGAACAAAGGCGGCCCCCGATACATCTTGCCGCTGGATCTGATCCCTCAATCGGACAAGCTGTTTTTCCATCTCGGGGCCAAAGGTGCATAGCACCTTGCGGATCAAGTCGAGGTCACCACCAAAGCGCTCAATAGTTGATGTGCGAGACTCTATAACGCCTTCTCCCGTATTGACTTGCCCCAAGGTTAAAGATGCCTGGCTATCTTTACGGCTCGATTGAGAGAGCAGAGTTGCGACGAGTTGTTCCAGGTCTATAGGTTTGCCAACATGATCATTCATCCCCGCAACAAGACATGCGTCACGGTCGATATTGGAGGCATTTGCGGTCATCGCTACTATCGGCAACGCTGCAAAGCGCGGATTCGATCGAATGCGACGAGTCGCCTCCAAGCCATCAATATCGGGCATCTGGATATCCATCAATACGACGTCAAAGGGCACATGCTCATTCATCACCTTGCTCACACCTTCCAGCCCGCCTTCGGCCAGCGTCACCTGAGCACCTTCCCTTGTCAGTAACTCATCGGCGACCTGGCGATTGAGCATGTTGTCTTCCACCACCAATAGTCGCAGCCCGGCCAGACGCTGCGGCCTGTCAACCGTTGACAGGGAAAGGGGGGAATGGAGCTGGTCTTTGCCGTTAAGTGCTCGCTGAACAGCGTCGGCTAGCTGCTTTGGAGTGACCGGTTTGGTGAGAAAACCCACGAAGGGGGCGTCTCCCGCCTGGTGCGCGTCTGCCAATACTTCGCGGCCGTAAGCAGTGATCATAATGATCATCGGAGGTGGCGCACCGTTACCCTGCTGATGGATCAATTGCGCAGCGCTCAGCCCATCCATATCGGACATCCGCCAGTCCATCAGCACCACGTCGTAGGCTTCACCTAGCGCCTGGGCTTTCTTCACCCATTCCACCGCTTGCGTGCCACCACTTACGCGGTCAGCCTTCCATCCCAATGCATGCACGGTGCGCAACAGCAGTTCACCCGCCATGGCGTTGTCGTCGACGACCAGAATCCGTAAGGACACATCGACTCCAGCAAAGGCGGATTTCAGCAGTGACGTTGGCGCTACATCCAGAGTGATATCGAACCAGAAACGACTCCCGACACCTTGCTGGCTCTCCACCTGAAGTTCACCACCCATCAAAGTGACCAACCGTTTGCAGATCACCAGGCCCAGACCTGTGCCACCAAAGCGCCGGGAAGTTGAAGCCTCGGCCTGAGTGAAGCCTTCAAAAATGCGCTGAAGTTGTTCCGGGCTAATACCGATGCCGGTATCAGAAACGGCGATGCGCAAGCTCACAGCATTTTCCGTGCGCTTCAGTTGTTCAACGCTGACCACGACCTGGCCTTCCAGGGTGAACTTGAGGGCATTACCCGCCAGGTTGATCAGTACCTGTTGCAGTCGCAGGCTATCGCCGATCAGGTCGTTGGGTAAATTGGAGTCCAGGTCGAACATGACCTCAACCTCCTTCTCGCCTTGGTTACCTGTCAGCACAACGGCGAGGTCACGCATCAGCGGTTCAAGCTCGAACGGGTGCACATCGAGTTGCAGTTTGCCCGCCTCAATCTTGGAATAATCGAGAATGTCATTGAGCAAACCCAGCAGTGATTTCGCAGCGGTCTGCGCCTTGGTCACATAATCGAGTTGGCGACCATTCAGTTCGGTGTTCTGCACCAACTGCAACATACCCAACACGGCGTTCATCGGTGTGCGTATTTCATGACTCATGTTGGCCAGGAAGGCAGACTTGGCCGCACTCCCCGCATCGGCCTGTTCCTTGGCGTACAGCAGATGCGACTCTAGCTCGCGCTGGACAGTGATGTCCCGATTGATCCCGGTCACACGCAATGCCGCACCGTTCGGACTGCGTTCAATCTGCGCGCCGGCATGTATAAAGCGGATCTGACCGTCCGGGTGAACGACACGAAAAATTGTGTCATACACATCAGTCCCCTCGACGGCGGCATTCAGCTTTGCCGCCGCTGCCACGACATCCTCGGGGTGAACACGCGAGTACCAGTGCATATAGCTCAGACCGTTATTGCGCAACGTCAGTGGCTGCCCGTAGAACTCGAACATACGGTCATTCCACTGCAAGTTATTGTCCGCCAACGTCCAAGACCAGACGCCCAATTCGGCTACTTCAGCAGCCATCAGCAGTTGATCGTGCACCGCCATCAGTTCGCTACGTTGTTCCAGTGTCGTCCTCAGGCTCGCAGCCAGTTCCTTTTCTGCCGCTTTACGTTCAGTGATGTCTACCGCAATACCCAGATAGCCACTCAATACCCCATCGGCATCGCGCATGGAGGTAACCACTAACGTGACAGGAAACCGCGAGCCATCCTTGCGTGTGTAAGTCCACTCTCGGGTTTCTGCGCCTTCAAGCTCAGGTTTATGGGTAAGCACACGGAAACCGTCGATAGTCTGAGCGTACTCCTCGCTCAGCTCAACGCCACGTGCAGCAACTTCCTCTGGGACATGGAAGAGCGCCGGGGTGTCTTTGCCCACTAACTCATCGGCGCCATAACCCAACAAATGCTCGGCGCCTTTGTTGAACACACGGATAACACCATCGAGATCCGTCGCAATGATCGAAACCTCAGTAGCCGAGCGTAGCACCGTGTCCAACAGCAGATTGAGATGCCGCAACTCGGATGTTCGTTGCGCAACCTGCTCTTCTAGGTTGGAGTTGAGTTCAAGAATTCGGGCCTCTGCCACTTTTTTCGCCGAAATATCCCTTAACGTCTTAGACGCCCCAATGACGCGACCACCCTCGCCATAAATGGGTGAGATGCTGACGGAGACATCAATCAGTCGCCTGTCTTTGTGATGGCGCTGTGTATCAAAGCTGCCGATACGCTCACCCGCCCTGATACGCGCAAGGATATGAGCTTCCTCTGTGACAAGCTCTGCCGGAACAATCAAATTGGCGAGTGTCTGTCCCACCGCCTCCTCGGCGGCGAACCCAAAAAGGCGCTCGGCTCCTTTGTTCCAGTTGGTGACGACGCCATCGAGGGTTTTTCCAATAATGCCATCGCCCGAGCTTTCAACGATGGAAGCCAGCCTCGCCTGCTCGACAAATATCTGACGCCGACGTTGACGGCTGACACTCCCGACACTCACCAAGGTCGCCAGAAGAAGCGTGAGAAGACCACCGAAAAACAGCACAACTTTTGGTGAAACCTGATGTAGGCGCTGGATAAACAGCGAATTTGCGTCGAGTTCGATTTGCCACCGCCGTCCGTAAACCTCGCGCTCCAGCTGATGGGTCCTCAACGTTTCACCGCGAGCCGAGTCATCGGTGCTTTCATAAAACAGCTTCTCTTGTCCGGGGACGGTGATATCCCTTAATCGCAAATGTACCGTCTCATTTTCGATGCGCAGGCCTTTGAGTACCTCTTCGGTCTGCAACACAACATAGCTCCAGCCAAAAGCAGCTGCCTCTCGTTCAGCAGCGGTCACCGGAGTGACTCCGCCGCGAAAGATGGGCATCAACACCAGGAAAGACTGCTGTGGTTTTCCTATGGCCTGTATTAGCGTGATGGGCCCAGTGATCCGTGCCGCACCGCTTTGTATCGAGGATTGTGCCGCCTCTCGCCGCGATGTTTCTGACGCTATATCCAAGCCAATCGCAGCCTGGTTACCTTCAGCCGGCTGGACATACTGAATAACGTAGCGCTCGCCTGCATGCGCGGAGAATTGATGAATGGAGAAATCCGCTGCGCCGTCAGCTCGAGCGTGCTTGAGAAACTCGTTTTCATCACGTTCTGGTACACGCCTGATAAAACCAAAAGCACTGGCACCGGGGAACTCGAAAGCGAGGTCACGGGTTCTGTGATATCGGCGAAACACTTCACGGCTAATGTCATATTCGCCTGCTGTCAGCACCGCTCCTCGAGCGCCTCGCAAACCGTATTGGTAAAGATTGAGACGCATTAAAACCAACTCTGCGGCGTCTTCTGTCGCCGCTGTAATCGCTTCTTGAACCTGCTGATCGTTCATGCGCCCAAGGGTCAAGCCACCCAGAATACTTGCCCCTAACCCCACGGCCAGAGTGATCGCTACTCCCCAGTTCCATGCAAAAAACTTGTGCTTTCTCACCCGCAATGTCCCATCGCAGAAGGCCTTGAGCCTTCGAGATTAACGTTCAAACCCTGTTGGAGGGGCCGCAATATGAGCAACCTGTGAGTCATGAATACGCTCAGGGCAGGCCGGCTAATCGTTGAAGCCTGTCTATGTCTGCTTGGGGTTCGCCGTTGTTGATGGCGGCAGCAAGGCGCATAACCACTTGTTCGCGGCGAACTTGCATGCGGGGCAACGCATAAATTGCGCCTATCAACTCGCGTAGAACCATAGGCAGCCCCCACTGCGCTTTCAAGCGAATGGCGAAAGGCGCTGAAAAATCACGGGCAGCGTGGGTAAGGGTGTCTTCGGTCACGCAATTGCCCTGGTTCTCCCATTTCTGCGTTTGGTACAGCACACAGAGTTCGCCAATGCGGTGCAACAGGGCGGCACTTTGCAGCGGAGCGGGATCCAGACCACATTGTTGAGCTAACAGCACAACCCTTTCAGCTAAACGCTCGGCTTCATCCAGATGAGCCTGGATGAAAGTCTTAAGCATGCCATCAGGTTGAGTGGCGGTCTGTCGCAAGGCCTGGCTGATCGCCAGATTTACGCTGGTAAGCCCACCTAGCCGCGCCAAGGCACCGTTCAAATTTGTGCATGGCTGTCCGAACCCGAGATACGCGGCACCGTTGGCGGCGGCAATCAAGTGCGCACATAGCGCCGGGTCATACTGCCAATCAATAACGAGTTCCCGCAAATCCATCACCGCCCCGCCATAGCCGAGCTGAAGCATGTCTTTTATCGACGCCAGTAAAGGCAAGTCCAACTCTGCAGCAGACAAACCACTGAGATAGCTGATCAGGTCTTCAGCGTTGACAGTGGTAGCTCCGGGGGGCTCATCAAGCGGAAGGAGCGTATCCAGGCATTGCACGACGCGAGAAACCTGGAATGGCTTGGTGAAAAATGCGCTGATTCTCAGTGATTTGACCGCCAACACACTGTCTCGATCAGCGCGCCCGGTGATCATGACCAGCGGCGTGTCTTGATCTTTTTCGCGAATTTTCTGCAACAGGTTGACGCCGGGGGCATCCGGTAGATTCCAGTCGGCCATCACCAACTGATAGGTGCTTGGCTGCCAAGCGTCTAAAGCACTAGCGACGTCGGTGAAGCAATCGACCTGGGCAACCGGACGGATGCTCAGCACGAGCTGTTTCAAAAGATCGGATATCCAGGGGTCATCATCCAGAATCATCACTCGCATTCGGTATCCTCCCTAGATTGCCACGCAACTTCTCAACGTCTTAGCGACCAGAATTATCGGCCACCTGCAAAAAAATAGACGTCATTGAGATCAAAGGGTGAGGTTGTTACCGAGCGATTTTGAGTAAATCACGGCAATTTCCTTTTGATTTGTAGCTTGATTGGATCCTTGAAGGATCGAATCTATTCCTGACCCGCGAACTATACAAGCAAGCAAACAGCTCAGAGGAGGCTAGGTTGGCGGGGGTTAGTGCATGGAATGCCGCCATAGCGGAATTGCTTGAGTGGTGCTGTCTTGCTGCTCGCTGTCCTTGGCTCCCAGAAATGGGCTTTCCCCGTCTGATTCACTGATCCAACCAGTCTTGGCTAACGGCCCGGGCAACAGTTGTACCATCTGTTTCGGCTGGTGCGCCGGGTCTTCCTCCGCTCACCCAATCATCCGCGTGGCAACTTCCCACAACCGCTGCGCGTTATCAGGGTCTACAGCGTAAGGTGCAACGCCCGTGTAATCGGCAGGCCTTTTGGTGACCACCAGCGCTTCATTACAGTCCTCGAAATAACGACCACCAATGCCTTCCAACAGCGGAGACGCCGCCAGTAATACGGATGTCGCGGCACCCTGCTGCACGTTTTTCTGACGTTCAATTGGCGTCTTGAGCCCACCGGTGTGCTTCTGAAGATTGGTTGCGATTGCCCCAGGGTTCAAAGCGTTAGCGAAAATACCTCGCTCCGCCCAGCGGCGGGTGATCTCTACCGCAATGAGCGCGCATGCCGACTTGGCCTGGGCATATGACGCGAAAGCATCGTATGTGCGGAAGTCGAAATTGATGTCATCGAAAACCACCGGGCCCATCAGATTAGCGTTTGAACTCAGCGATACAATTCGGGCTCCTTCGGCTCTGATCAGAGCGTCCTGCAAACCAAGCACGAGCGCAAAATGGCCGAGAAAATTGGTTGCGAATTGCATTTCCCAGCCCTGCGATGTCAGTTCCCGCTCAGGAACGGCCATGATCCCTGCGTTATTGACCAAGATATCAAGAGGCTCTGACCAAGAATCAGCGAACGATTTCACAGAGGACAGATCCGCCAGATCGATTGAGCGGATATCTACGGTGCCCTTGCCTTCGGAGCGCAGTTCGGCGGCTACCGATTCTGCCGCTTCCGGACGCCGTACTGCCAGTGTCACGTTGGCGCCGGCATTGACCAATGCGCGCGCTGTCTCGATACCAATACCGGAAGCTCCGCCCGTTAGGATCGCCCTTTTACCAGTGAGGTCGACCCCTTCAATGACCTCTTGTGCGGTTGAGTGAAACCCGAACGGTGTAGTAATACGCGTCATGAATTGTTCCTCGCATGTTTAATGGCCGCTGAGTCGAAATGACTTGCGGGTTCACCGGGTGCCGGCGGATCAAGCTTCCTTCGATTCCAAAGCAGTAGCGACTGTGGACGAAGATAAGCCTCAGCACTGTCGCAAACAATCAGGCTAATATCGGATGAACTGATGCAGGAATTAGCACAATGCAGAAATCCGGGCTTCTTGAACTCAACGCCGTAGTCGCCGTTTCTACTCATCGCAGCTTTCGTCGTGCGGCCGTGGAATTGGGAATGTCGCCATCAGCACTCAGTCATGCGATCGCTGCACTGGAGAAACGCCTTGGCGTGAGGTTGTTCCACAGAACCACGCGAAGCGTTTCCCTGACTGAAGCCGGGGAGCAATTTCTGGCTCGGGTGCAGCCCGCTCTGCGAGACATATCCGCGGCAATGGAGGCGGTAAGCGAATTCCGTGATACACCGGCCGGAACCCTGCGGCTGAACACCTCCGAAGGTGCTGCGCAAATGGTGCTGACGCCAGTGGTTCTCGAGTACCTGAGGCGTTATCCAGACATGCGGGTAGACATCGTTACCGATAGAAGTCTGGTTGACATTGTTGCTGGTGGATTCGACGCCGGGATACGGTTGGCGGAAAGCGTCCCGCAGGACATGATCGCCATTGCGATCACTCCCCCGCTCCGTTTTGCGGTGGTCGCTTCACCCCAGTACTTCGCGAAATTCAAAAAACCCAAGGTTCCGGCAGACCTGCTCGCGCATAACTGCATACGCGTGCGCTTCCCCAGTGGCTCGATCTACAAATGGGAGTTCGAAAAGCGCGGTGAAGAGCAAGCAATAGAGGTCAGCGGGTCGTTGACGCTCGACAGCCACCACTTGATGTTAGAGGCTGCTCTGCAAGGCGCCGGCGTAGCCTGGACTAATGATTTCGCCGCTTCTGCTCATATTGCGTCCGGAAGGCTCATGCGAGTGCTGGAGGACTGGACACCTTCGTACCCGGGCCTGCGCCTTTACTATCCTGCGAATCGCCATATGCCGGCGGGACTTCGGGCTTTCGTCAACGTCGTCCGAGAGATTGTGTCGGAGAATTCGATCACTAAAAAGAAAGTCTGAGCTCGGCATATTTGTGCTGCAGGACAGCCAACTGAACCGTCAGAGCTTGAAGGCATCTCTAACGATGTCCTCAAGATCTTTGGGCTTTCGACCTAGCAGTTCTTCAAGGGTACGACTGGTTTGATCAAATGCGCCTTTCTCGATAGCGCGATACCAGTCGCCGATGAAGGCCGCGACATGTGGCGGCCAACCTTCGGCTTCGCGGGCGACGATGAAGGCTGCGGTCGAAATCGGCTGATAATGAACGGCTTTTCCGGTTATGCGCGAAAGCGCGGTGGCGATGTCTGCGAACGACCAGGTTTGTCCGCTATTAAGCAGATAAGCTCGGTGCTCGTGACCCGGCTGACTGAGCAGGGTTGCCCCGCCTTCAGCTAGTTCATCAATGTTTGTCAGTGCCACTCGTCCCTGACCGGCGGGTGCGCTGAAGCCCTTCTGCGGAGCATCTTCGCCGATGTACATCGCAAGCACGTCGGCATAAAGCGGATGCCGGACGATGGTGTAATCCAGCCCGGATGATTTAAGCATCGCCTCTGTTTCGAGGTCGCTGGCAGTGACCCCCTCGATGGGACAAAAGTCATCGCTAAGGCGCTGAATGCTGGTGTAGAACACATGTCGAACACCAGCCGTACGTGCCGCCTGAATGACGTTCCGGTGTTGACCTACCCGATCGCTGAAAGCAACGGCTGACACCAGATAGATTTTTTCCACCCCGGCGAAGGCATTGACCAGGGATTCGACGTCGGTGTAATCGCCCAGCCGCACTTCGACGCCCAGGTCCGACAACCACTGCGCTTTGCTCTCCTCTCGAACCAAAGCGACGACATCTGCCGCAGGCACCTTGCGGACCAGCGAGCGCACTACCGCGCTACCCAGTTTTCCGGTCGCGCCGGTGATCAATATTTTGCCCATTACGCTTTACCTGTTTTGAGTGTGAAATTCGGTCGGCCACCACTATGGGCTCAAATTCACCAGCAAATTAGTCATCAATCAGTAGAATCAGCTTCAACCAAAAGTTGGAGATAAGCGTGGACAGTCTGGGCAATCTGGAATCATTTTTACGAGCCGCCGAAGCTCGCAGTTTTTCCGAAGCGGCTCGGCGGATGGGCATTTCCGCCGCCGCAGTCAGCAAAAACATTGCGCGCCTCGAAACAAACTTGGGCACCCGATTGTTTCAACGCAGCACGCGAAGTCTGTCCCTTACCGAAGCCGGTGAGGCGCTATATGAACAGGTGGCGGGGAGTGTCGAAACGATCCAAGGCGCAATGGCTCAACTCGGCGACTCACGCGATGTGCCCGCCGGCAGGCTGCGGGTCAACATGTCTCCGTCCTTTGCCTACGACTACGTGCTGCCTCTGCTGAAAACGTTCAAGCAACGGTACCCTTCCGTTGTGCCGGATTGGCACCTCGAAATCCGCCGTGTTGACTTGATAGGTGAAGGTTTTGACGTTGCGATTGGTGGCGGCATGGAATTAAGCCCGGGCGTTGTGGCGCGTGAACTGGCCAAGTTACACCTCGTCGCTGTAGCGGCGCCGGAGTGGCTCCAAGGCAAGCCACTGCCGATTGTGCCAGCGGACTTGCAAGGCCAGGATGGCATTGTCGTGCGATCGACCGACACCAACCGTTTACGCACCTGGACATTGCGCAGTTCGACTGACGAAACGTTTGATCTGAGCCTGAAACCAACCGCCATCATGAATGATCCGCAAGCCCTGTGCATGTGCGCCCTGATGGGACTGGGCGTGGCATTGGTGCCTCTGGAGCGAGCATGGCCCTGGTTACAGCGGGGTGAGCTGATACGGCTATTACCAGAATGGTATGTCGATCTGGGCTCAATCTCCGTCTACTACTCGGCCAGGAAAGAACTGCCAGCTAAAACACGCGTCTTCATAAACTTCCTGATTGACCATTTTCAAGGCACCCTGAGTGATCACTTCAGCGCCATAAAAACTGGTAAAGGGAAGTAACAGCACGCCCTGGCGGTTCCTTCCTGGCATCAGCCAGGCAAGAGTCCAGCCGCCCAAGTCGGATTTGCGCAAAACGATCAGTTGGCATATAGGCTCTTGTTCTAACTATCAAAGGGCAGATTCTGCCAAAACACGTAGACCTGGGAGTTCGATACGCAACCACCTGCCCTACCCCTCCCCTCTAAAATTGCCTTCCTCATTTCCCGCCGAGCAACACGAATATGGAAGACAAAGCGCTGTACCTCCTCGCTCTCTCGATGATTTTTCTAATGCCCGGTCCGGACATGATCCTGCTGCTTCAAACGGGTGCAAAGCAAGGTAGAGCCGCAGCGCTAGCGACTGCGTTGGGGCTCGCGTTAGCGCGTGCCTGCCATGTGGCTTTGACCGCTATGGGAATGGCAACAATGTTCAAGGTGCTGCCTTGGACTTTTGATGTCGTCAAATATGCAGGAGCGGCCTATCTACTTTGGATAGGGATTCAGATGTTCAAAACCAGTGGCATGAGTGCCCCTGCCATTACAGAAACTGGAGCTGTAACGTCGAGCTTGGGCGCGGCCATCCGACGGGGGCTCTTCACCAATTTACTCAATCCGAAAGCGCTGCTTTTCTGCTCAGTGCTGCTTCCGCAATTCATAGATCCGAATCGATCGTCGGTATCGGAGCAATTTGCAGTACTGGGTGTAGTACTCGTAATCACCGGTCTGATTTTCGACAGCATTTATGCTACTGCCAGCGCTTGGGTAGGGAGTTGGTTGGAGCGTAGCGTCACCGCGCAACGAGTTCAGCAATGGCTTTTCGGCACCCTCCTGATTGGATTTGCAGTGCGGCTGGCGTTTGTACAGCAAGCCTGACGTCCTGAGGAGTACTCGCGCTAATTCAGGAAGACAGGTAGAAAAGCCGCGCTATACGACGAGTTGCCTCCCGCCAATAAATACAGATGCTGTCACTGAGCCCGCCATACGCGGGCTCTTTTGTCTCGCCATCCCCTTCGTGCAGCAATGCGATTCTTTTTTGTTGACCATGTGAATACCCGGAATTAGCAAGATTGCTTCCGAGTTTTCCACGTTCATGAGCACTCCGGTTTAAAACTATAGGTAGGGCTTATGCGAAGCATTGTTTATCGGTCTTGGACGCTATGGAGCAAACGGCAGAACATGGCTTCACACCAAGCAGCACTTATGCAGCAACTCTTACTCAAGTATCCGACAGGAGCGACACCATGCATCGACGGCAAGTTTCTGCCACTGGGTCCCTTCTAGGAAGGCCACTGGAAATGTAATTCGGTCCGCACTCATAGCGGGCCTGCTTCAACAAATTTATCCACTTCACTGACTCACCAAATCTTAATGGAGGATTCGTCATGAAAAAATTTCTGTTTATCGCGCTGTCCCTGACAGCTTCATTGTCTGCCTTAGCACAGGGCGCTTCGATTACGCCAGCGGCGACTCCGTATGCCTATGGCATGCACTTAGATATTGCCAAGGTCATCAACATCACAGAAGCAGCAGACGTCTGCGGTCCAGTGCCAGTGCAAATGACCTACAAAGATTCGCACGGCGACACGCGTGTCCTTGAATACAGCGTGATAGGTCGCGGCTGTACTAACTAAATATTTCTCAACTTAACTATCTGTTAAAAGCAATTTTCATGTCGGTTGACGCTCGCGTAGAAAAAGCCGCAGCCTGAAAATCGTCCAAACGAGGAGGACTCTTCATGCCTGACATCACTATGTACACGACCAGCACCTGCCCTTACTGCCGTGGTGCTAAGCAACTGCTCAACTCTAAGGGTATTTCTTATACCGAAATCGATGTGCAGTCAGTTGGCAAGAAAGTCGAAATGATAAATCGCAGCGGCCGTCGCACCGTTCCGCAAATTTTCATCGGCGACTGGCATGTGGGCGGATTTGACGACCTCGCTCAACTCGACCGTGAAGGTGGTTTGGCTCAAGCGCTCAACCCGCGTCTCGCGGGATGAGCGATAGAGAAGGCGTTCATATCACAGATCCAAAATCAGGGGGGCGTCGCCCTCCTTGCTTTGCGCTGGTACTGCGCAGCAAATCAATACCTCACCCTGCGCCGGCATTTCAGCGGGCAAGTTCAAATAGTGCACTTCGCCACTGATCAATTTTGTACGACAAGTCCCACACGACCCACCGCGGCAACTAAAGTCCGGATTCAGACCACGACTTTCGGCCAACTCCAACAAGCTGCCGTTGCCTGGCTCCCAACGCGCCTCTTTCGCAGAAGTCGCGAACAGTACTTTGACTGGGCTACTGGCTGCCGGAACTTGTTCTACCGCCGGGGTCAACTGATCGCGTAATCGAACCAGAGTCGAAGGCCCAAACGTTTCAGCGTGAATGCGATCATCGCCGATACGCAGTTCACGTAGCCCATCGTATAGAGCTTGGGTGAACGCGCCGGGGCCGCACAGGTAAAAGTCATAATCATCCAGCGGCAACAGCGCCTTGAGCAATGCGACATCCACGCGTCCAGCCAATTCGAAGTCTTCACCCTCACGAGCATGCTGCTCCGGCTGACTTAGAAGTCGCAATGCGCGAATCTTGTCTTTCGCGCGTGTCGCCAGCTCAAACAGTTCGTCCCGAAATGCCAGCTCCGCCAGACTACGCGCACTCTGAATAAACCAAGTCGGCCGAGTACGACGAATTCGCTCCCCTTCGTAGATGACTTCGCGCAGCATCGACAGCAGCGGCGTGACCCCGACGCCAGCCGCCAATAGAACCAACGGCCGATGCTCATCGGCCTGCACTGTAAATCGTCCCTGCGGGGCGCGGGCTTCGATGAGATCGCCGACCCGAATCTTGCTGTGCAAGTGCGACGAAATCAAACCATCGCGCTTGACGCTGATCCGAAAGAAGGTGTCAGAAGGTGCGCTCGACACACTGTAAGTTCTGACCAAAGGAGGCTGCCCTTCAACCAGGCTAAACCGTACCGGTAAATGCTGGCCCGCCTCGAAACGCGGCAACCCCGCACCATCGTCAGGTTCCAGATAAAAAGAGCTGATGGTGCTGCTCTCCTCGACGATTCGGGTGACGCGCAGATGCCGCCATTGGTCGCGCAGCGCATCGGCCTGCAAGCGGCCTTCAGCTTTTTCCCAACTGCCGGTCATCAGACTGTTCGGTGAGAAACCTTCGAATACCCAACGCAGCGCCAATACGGCTCGCCTCAGGACGACATGCTCCACCGTCAAGGTCCAGAGTCTCTCGGCCCCTTGGAATGCAGCGATCTGCGGTCCCTCAAGAATAAGCTCGGTGCGCCCCGCCACTTGGAGCACATCACCTGACGAGAAATCGACAAAAACCAAACCGGCTTTAGGGTTGAGTAACAGGTTGCCCAATGTATTGAAATGCAGATTGCCGGCGAAATCGGGAATCGTCAGCACGTTGCCTTCGACCCTGACAAAACCTGGATTGCCTCCGCGGTGAGAAACGTCGACCGAGCGCTTGGATGAGTCTCCTTCGAGGTCGACGTAGCTGGCGAGGAAGAACGTATCAGCCTGACGAATCATCTGTGCAGCCGCCTCGTCCAATTGGTGCAGGCGTTTTGCTGCAACATCGGATGAGGCGCGCCCAACGCTGACCGGCTCGACACTTCGCAACTGGATGTACTGAGGACAGTTGCCAAAAGCGTGCACGACAGAGACGCCAACACCGTCAGAGGAGACGGTGTTGATATTGCCGTTCATTCGATTGCGCCTTCGGGTTTTCAAGTCGATGCCAAGTAACCCGACTGCGGCGCCCATTCCCAAGGCTGGTTTGACTGGGTCGCCGTCCGCGGGGAGGCGGTCAAGCTGCAAGCTACGTGGGTCCGGGGAGTGAACAAACCCTGGAGGGCCCTCGATCAACGTTGCCCAAGGGATGCCGTTTTGGTCGACCGCGCCCACCACCAGATAAGGCAGTTGGCTGTAAAACGAACGATGCTGATCCGGCATGTAATCGCGAACAACCTTTCGCCCAAAGTGCTCCATCTGCTGCGCCACGCCGACACTTTCTTGCAACTGCCGCTCACCAGCATGCCAAGGTGAGGCCCCTGGCTCATCGGTATTATTCATGATCACCTCTACGGATTCGTAAACAGGTGCAATTCACTCGCTTCCCGGCGCCCATGAATGACGTCACCAACGAGGTGTTCACTGAGCACCCGCCGATACCATCAATGCAACGCCTTGCAGGCCGGAGCGTTACACGTATCTGCGAGACACATTGGCGTCCCGCACGCCTTTACATCATTTCCTTCAGTCGCAGCGACGGTCCTTACGACAACTTGTAGAGCTTTTTCCTGTCCTGATCGGTTTGCCCTGATGGGCGAATTTCCTCTCCTTTAGCGTAGGCACGGATCACCGCTGGCCGGGCAGTAATTTTCGCAAGCCAGGCGGCAATGTGCGGATAGGTATCCAATTTCATGCCTTGCTTTTCGTGTTGCAGCAACCATGGGTAAATCGCCATGTCAGCGATCGAGTATTCACCTGCAATAAAAGATTGATGGCTCAACTGCTGCTCCATCACTCTATACAGTCGCTCGGTCTCTTTACTGAATCGCTCTACCGCAAGCGGGACATGCTCGGAGGCGTAGTTTAAAAAAAACACTGCTTGCCCAAGTATCGGGCCGAGACTGGCAGCCTGCCAGAATAACCACTGTAGAACCGACGCGGCCCCTTTAGAGTCTCTCGGAAAAAACTGACCACGACGTTGAGCCAAGTACAGTAAAATTGCGCCCGATTCAAAAACTGAAACACCAACTTCGTTATCTACAATCGCTGGTATGCGTTGGTTTGGTGAAAGCCCTGTGTATTCGGGAGAAAACTGTTCGCCCTTGCTGATGTTGACCGGATGAGCTGTATAGGGACGGCCAGATTCTTCAAGAAAAATCGCGACTTTTTGCCCGTTCGGCGTCGGCCAGTAGTAATAGTCCAATGCAGCGGATGGGTTTGCCATCGGGTTAACCTCTGAACCTATCGAGGGGAAATCAGGAGAGATATTCATCTGCGCTCTGCACTTTGGCGTAGCCGAATTGCAAGGCGGCCATGAAGGCTGCGTGCACCAGAGCTGATGGAACTTTTACCCCATTAAATTCCAGATCATGAGTCGCGCAGGCGTCGTGGATGACTGTTGTGGCATACCCGAAATCGTCAGATGAGCGAGTGACCGCATCGATGCACATGTGACTCATATTGCCGACAACAACGACTTTTTTAATGCCCTGCTTCTCCAGCACCTCGCGCAGTTGTGTCTCGCGATATGGATTCATAAAGTGTTTGACGATGACCAATTCGTCGCTCTGATTACGCACCTTTTCATGCAGTTGCGCACCAACGGAGCCAGGCACAAAAAAAGGAGCATCGGCAGCGAGGGTTTCGTGCCGAATGTGAATGACTGTGTCGCCTCGAACACGTGCCGATGCGATTACGCGCGCAGCATTATCTGCCGCAGCGTCAACGGCGTTGAGTTCCCATTTTCCACCGGAGAAATAGTCGTTCTGAATATCAACGACGATAAGTGCTGTGTCAGTCATACAATTACCTGCAGAAAGTCGATAAATAATATTGAGTGAGGACTACGGCACCTGCGGCGTGTCGTACCAATCCCGATCAGGTGTGGCGAAGCGCATTTTTTGGCGGATAGAAGTAGCGTTCTCTAGACTGGTCAGTTTTTCCAACAGCAAGAACGCAACTTCAGTGGCGGTGCCCGGACCGCTGGAAGTAATGATGTTGTCGTGAACTACGACAGGTCGATCCAGGAACAGAGCGCCAGATTCCACTAACTGGTTTTTCCGTTTTCCGCCCTCCTGGTGATACGTCGTCGCATTCTTATCACGTAGGACGCCCGCCGCACCCAAGCACACCGATGCCACACAAACACTGGCGACAGGTTTGCCGGCATCAACAAATTGGCGAATGGTTTCAAGGAAAGGCTCACTAAGCGCTTCCTCATAGAATCCTGACGGCTCGAAACCACCCGGCAATGCCAGAGCATCAAAGCTACTGACGTCCAAATCGCTCAGCAGGTAATTGGGATTAAGCGAGAGCCCGAACGTAGTAATAATTTTCCTGCGAAGGCCTGCATTCACTAACTCAACAGGAAAGTCACCGAGCAAGTCAGCCCAGCCGAGCACGTCGGTGAAAGCCGCCATCTCCATTGGTTCGACACCATTGGCTAACAGCATGAGTACTCGTTTCATCAGGCAGCTCCGCGGTCCGGCGTTAATAAAGTGCTTGAAACGCATGCTCCGCTTTAATCGCTTTGGTGAGAACGAACACAAAACACAATCCAATGTTTCGCCTACTGAAATGCTGGAGAGCTTGTATCTGTTTGTAGCAAAAGTGGCATTAGACACAGTTCCATGCGGAGCACTCGCTACTTCGACACATACAGGACACAGCCAGCGGTTTAACTATTGCTGTCGCTCACAGCCCATCTCTCGCTTACAGAGGAACATTAAATGAAAAAGATTTTTGCAGGTCTGGCCCTCGCAGCTGCGATGGTTACTGCCGCCGCCGCGCTGGCTGCGCCGGTCAAACCGACTGTGGTACTCGTACACGGCGCCTTCGCCGATTCGAGCAGTTGGAATGGCGTCGTCAAAATTCTGGAAAAAGATGGCTATCCAGTTATCGCAGCGTCGAACCCGCTGCGCTCTCTCAAAGGTGACGCGCAGTCGGTCGCCGATGTGCTCGCCAGCATTAAAACGCCAGTCGTGCTGGTCGGACATTCCTATGGAGGCCCGGTCATCAGCGAAGCGGCCTACGGCAACACCAATGTCAAAGCACTGGTATTCGTCGCAGCCATTGCACCCGAAGCAGGTGAATCCACCGCAGATTTATCTGGACGTTTTCCGGGTGGCACGCTCGGCCCTACCCTCGCTCCTCCAGTTGCCTTGGCTGACGGCGGCAAAGATCTGTATATCCAGCAAGAAAAATTTCACGACCAGTTCGCAGCCGACGTCTCAAGCGCGGACGCGCGCGTGATGGCGGCGACTCAACGTCCCGTAACTGTCGCCGCGCTAAATGAAGCATCGACCGAGCCGGCCTGGAAAACCATTCCTTCCTGGTTCGTCTATGGCACCGCCGACAAGAACATTCCGGCACAAGCCCAGGTATTCATGGCCGAGCGGGCACACGCCAGGCAAACCGTGGCAGTCAAAGACGCCTCGCACGTTGTGATGGTGTCCAACCCGAAAGTCGTCGCCAGCCTGATCGAAAAAGCAGCTAACGACAAATGAAGCTAGTCGGCGACCTCAGTCCGGGATCGCCGAACGCTCAATGAACATCCGGCAACATTGCCGGATGTTCGCGCAGGCCCTCGACAATGTGGTCGACAAAACTGCGCACTCTCATTGAAGCCCTACGCCCTTCTCGGTAAACGACATGAACTGGAAGCGCTGGCAGTTCGAAAGGTTGCAACACCCTGCGCAACCGACCGCCATTTAAATAATCGTAGGCGGGATAACTGAGGCAGCGCGTAAGTCCCGCGCCATGAGCCGCCGCATCGATGGCAGATTGAACGGTGGTGCAACTAACGCGTGATCGGGCCTTAAGGGTGGATTGAAAGCCTTGGTTGGAAAAATCCCAGTTGATCTTCTCCCGATAAGCTTGAATGCCAATTAGCCGGTGACTTTTAAGATCCTCAGGCTCGGCGGGCACACCATGGCTTTCGAGATAGGCGGGGCTGCCGCATACGATCGTACGAACATAGCCAACCGGCCTTGCTATCAACGAGGAACTTGGCAAATTTCCGACCAGCACGGCGACATCAAGCCCCTCCTCGTTCATGTTTGGAAAACGATCATGATAATGGGCGAATACTCGGACCTCGGGATAAAACTCCATGTAGCTCGCAAGCAAAGGCGTCATTACATAGCGGCTGAAAAGCAGTGGAAGCAAGACAGTCAGATTACCCTGAGCCTGAACATGAAGGCCTTTAGCTGAGGCTTCTGCATCTTCGATTTCTTTGAGGATGCGGGAGCAATCAGCCATGAATGCAGCACCCGACTCAGTCAGCGACACTCCACGAGTGCTCCGTTGCAATAACGGCACCCCGAGACGCCTCTCCAACCGAGCAATCGCGCGAACAACCGTCGGGCCAGAAACGTTAAGACGGCGCGCAGCTGCCGCTAGGCTTGGCCGCTCCGAGAGCGCTTCAAACATGAGCATTTCATGAAAGCGGTCCATCAGAGCGCACTTTTCATCGTAGGTCGAAGTGCCGTATCACGTCCCAGACGTTCCGTGAGGAAATCCACGAACGTACGTATCTTCGCTGGTACGCGATTATTCTTGAGGTAAACGACCTGGATGGGTAAAGCGGGCGGTTCAAAATCCTGGAGTACCACTTCCAGTTCACCGGCGGCTACTTGACTAGCCACCTGATAGGACAACACACGTGTCACACCCCAGCCCAGACAAGCAATATTGATGGCAGCTTGATTTGCGGTAACGACTAGCTGCGGATCGAAACGAAAGCTTAGTGCATTTCCTTCATTCTCAAATTGCCAATCGCTCAACAAATGGCTTGCGGAAGACATAACGATTTTGGCGGAACCTAACTCGCCAGGATGGCGGGGCCTGCCGAATTCCTCGAAATACTTGGGGGCACCACAAATGACCTGGCGCACCTCGCCAACTTTAATACCGTGCTGATTATTCTCGTGCAAATGGCCAATACGGATCGCCACATCGATACCTTCATCCACCATGCTTGTCACGCGGTCAACCAGTAACGCGTTGAGATGTACGGAAGGAAATTGATCCAAGTACTCAGCCAGCAAAGGCGCGATGTACAACTCCCCGAAAAGCACGGGAGCTGTCACCGTCAGGTGCCCACATGGAACTGAGTAGCTGCCAGCAGCAGCTTCCTCCGCTTCATTGATCTCACCGAGTATTCGTCGGCAATCATCGAGATAACGTTGCCCAGCCTCAGTCAAGTGCAAGCTACGAGTTGTGCGTGAGAGCAACTGAGTGCCGATGCGTTCCTCCATGGCAGCAATGGCACGGGTAACGCTGGGGGGAGAAATATTCAAACGACGGGCGGCGGCCGCAAAACCTTCTTCTTCGGCCACCGTCATGAATATCTGCATTTCCTGAAAGCGATCCATAGGCGACTCTGCCGTGGTGTAGGGACAGCAAGATCTGATCGCGAGAGCGAGCAGACATGGATGCAAAAAAGTGTCGCCTGGAGCGACTAGTGCAAACCCTATCCAGATGACTAGTGCGACAGGCGAAAATTCGAAGTGATCGTAGTTGAATTAGCGAAAGCCACCCGGAATTTTCCCCGGGTAGCTCCGGCCGTTGGATCAAACTTGTTGCAAGCCCTTGGCAGTGCGCTGCATACCTACGAAATTTGGCAATGCCTCGATACTGCTCAACCAGGCCCGAACGTTAGGATAGTCAGTCAGTGCAACATTGCCTTCTGGAGCATGGGAGACGTAGGTGTAGGCTGCTACATCGGCGACGGTCGGTTTGTCGCCAGCCAGGAATTTGCTTTTACCCAATTCTTGCTCCATCACCGTCAGCAGGGTGTGGGACTTGCTGATCGCATCCTCCGCGTTGTAACCGGCACCGAACACAGTGATCAGTCGAGCGGTAGCGGGGCCTGAGTTGATCTGCCCGGCGGCAACTGACAGCCAGCGTTGCACTTTTGCCTGCGCTAAAGGATCAGTGGGCAGCCACTCGCCGTTGCCGTATTTAGCAGCGAGATAGACCAGAATGGCGTTCGAGTCCGCTAGAACGGTGCCGTTATCATCGATCACCGGTACTTGGCCAAAGCTATTGAGCGCCAGGAATTCGGGCGTTTTGTGCGCGCCCTTCATCAGATCCACAAATATCAATTCTGTTGGCTGGCCGAGCAGTGAGAGCATCAATTCGACACGATGCGCGTGGCCAGACAATGGGTGACGATAAAGTTTGATGGGTTGTTGGGACATGACGTACTCCGGTTTTTTCTGGATTCGACCCGGTGATCGTGTCGATGGAGTCATCTTGCTCTCCCCTACCAAACAGAGGAATTACCATTAATTGCAATCCAGCATTTCACTGGGCGTAATGGTCAGTACTCTATTGTCAGTACTCTATTCTCAGTCCAATGCCGCGGATCCAAGCATCAAGTTCATGAACGCGACCGACGCTGCACTGTGGTAGTTATTTTTTCGTCTTAGAATCGACACGCCACGTTGAGGCGCCTTGTCGACCAAGGCCAGCTTGTGCAGAGCGCGATCCTGCGTGGCTATGGGTTCAGGAAGAATGGTGGCGACCGCGGTGTTTCGGATGACTTCAAGCAACGTGTTTACGGAGTTGACCTGAATCGTCACCTTGGGCGTAATTTTCACACTGGTGAAGTACTCATCGATACAAATGCGCGTAGCGAAGTCAGGGGTTAGCAACGCAAAATCAAGTTCAGCTAACTGGTCCGTCGTGAGTGCTTCCTGGCAGTCATAAAGTGGGTGAGCGCGGCCAACCATCAGACCGAGTGTCTCAACAAACGCCGGGATTGATTCGATATCAGCGTTTCTCACTTGGTCAAATGCAACAGCTATGTCCAGCGAGTCATCGACCAGTCCCTGTTCGATATCGCCCATCGATAACTCGAAAATCTCCAAGCGAATGTTCGGGAATTGGGCGATGTAATCACGCACTAACGGACCTAAGACGTACGCCATAAAGGTTGGGGCCATGGCCAGCCTTAACGTGCCACGGGACAAGTCTTTCACGTCGTGCAATGCCCGTTTGCCCGCCGCCAGCTCCACCAGTACGCGCCGGGCGCATTCGATGTAGGCAAGTCCAGCATCTGTGGGTCTGACAGTCCGCGATGTTCGGTCAAAAAGGCTGACGCCAAGCGTTTCTTCCAGCTGCCGTATCTGCTGCGACAGTGTCGGCTGAGACACATGCAGGACTTCTGCGGCTCGGGTGAAGCCACCGTGGTCAGCTACTGCCAACAAATACCGCAAGTGTCTTAGAAGCATTGGATCACCGAAAGATTGGGTTCGTGATGCATTGTAACTCTGACCGTTGCCCAGCGATTGGCCGAGCAGTGATCAGTTTTATTCTCAACCGAGACTGCCAAAAGGCAATGGACCTTCCGTGAGCACCGCTAGCGCGAAGATGCCCAGCCCTGCGCCGGGATTCAAGTACGTGCGCCCTATTGATTCTTTCACTAGGTGAAATACCGCATTGCCATTGTTAGCCATTCCGCTGATTCAGCGGTTTATCGAATATCAGTTATCGACTATCAGTTATCGAGTATCAGAAGCAGCGCAAAACAACATCAACACGCAGGCTAATTTCTCCGCAGATTAGCTCTGCACCCACTGGAGTACCGGTGATGCCCTTACTTAAATACCTCTCCTTTCTCGTGTTGACGATGCTTTTGGGCTTCGGACACGCCCAAGCGGAAACGCCAAAAATGCAGTACCGCCAAGTGACGGTCGATGGAGTAAATATCGCCTATCGAGAAATTGGCGATCCCAGCGCCCCCTCCGTATTACTCCTTCATGGAGTGCCCAGCTCGTCTCGTATGTACGACGATCTCATGAAGCAATTGGGTAACCGTTTTCACCTCATTGCTCCGGACTACCCAGGCTTCGGTAACAGCGATGCGCCCCCACCAGACAAGTTCGTCTACACATTTGATCACCTTGCCAAGGTAATGGAGCACTTCACGGACGCAGTCGGGCTCAAACGATACAGCTTGTTTATGCAGGACTACGGCGCTCCCGTCGGTATGCGATTAGCCATCGCAAGGCCCGAAGCCGTAACCTCAATGGTGTTCCAAAACGGCAATGTCTATGCAGAAGGTTTGGGCAAGATGTGGGACAGCCGCAAAGCTTACTGGGCCGACCGCAATGCCTATGAGGCCAAGTTCCAGGCGGCTCATTTATCCTTGGATGTAACTCGACAGCGGCATGTTGGCAGCGACCCGGACGTCACAGCGTACAACCCCGATTTATGGCAAGACGAAGTGGCATTCCTCAACCGCCCCGGTGAAGGCGCGATTCAAATGGCGCTGATCTATGACTATCGCACTAATATCGATGCCTACCCGGCGTGGCAGCAATGGCTGCGTGAACATCAGCTACCCACATTGGTTATCTGGGGCAAGCATGATTTGGCCTTTACCGTTGCAGGCGCTGAAGCTTTTCGCCGGGACTTGCCCAATGCAGAGATTGCGATTCTCGACGGCGGACATTTCGTTATGGACACCCGGCTGGAAGACGTCGCGAACCTCACTCGAAAATTCCTGATCAAGCAAAAATGAAAAAAGCGCACTCTGACCTGATCAGAGTGCGCTTTTAGTTCCTGCTCAACCCTACCGATTAAACGTTAAATCGATCTGCGTCATACGACTGCGGGTGGTAAAGACTCCATCGTCTTCCGTCACTTGCTACTCACCGCCGTCCGGAGGGTCACGAACTCTTCTGCGGAGGTCGGATGAACGCCAATAGTGTCATCGAAAAGTCGTTTCGTGGCACCCGCCTTAAGAGCAATCGCTAAGCCTTGAATAATATCCCCCGCGTCCGGACCGACCATGTGGCATCCCAACACTCGATCAGATTCTGCGTCCACTACCAGCTTCATCAGCGTTTGTTCTGACGACTCGGTGAGCGTCAATTTCATCGGGCGGAACCTGCTCTCGAACACCATTACTTTGTGGCCCTGCTCAACGGCTTGTTGTTCGGTAAGCCCCACCGTGCCGATGTTCGGCTGACTGAACACAGCGGTCGGAATGTGCCGATAATCGACCGGCCGATACTGCTCAGGGTTGAACAACCGCCGAGCAACTGCCATGCCCTCTGCTGTTGCAACGGGTGTCAACTGGACACCGCCAATGACATCACCCAGAGCCAATATGGAAGGCTCGCGAGTTTCAAAGTGCTCATTCACGTCAATATAGCCAGCCTCGGTGAGTTCGGCGCGGGTGTTTTCCAGCCCAAGATTATCGAGCATAGGCCTTCGACCAGTGGCGTAGAAAATGCTGTCAGTTTCCAGCTGCGTTCCATCCTGAAGCGTCGCGAGCAAACTTCCGTCTGGCTGCTTATCAATTCGGACAATGTCAGTGTTGAAATCAAGTCGCAACCCGCGCTTGGTCAATTCCTCTGCCAGATGAATACGCACTGACTGATCGAATCCTCGCAAAAACAGATCGCCTCGATACAGCAGCCGGGTATCAGCGCCTAGCCCGTTGAAAATGCCGGCGAATTCCACGGCAATGTAACCACCGCCGACCACCAGGATCCGCTTGGGCAACGCTTCCAGGAAGAATGCTTCGTTCGAAGTGATCGCATACTCCTTTCCCGGAATGTCCGGAATCTGCGGCCATCCGCCAGTCGCAATCAAAATCCGCTCAGCGCTGAAACGCTGGCCGTTTATATCAACATGGTTCGCATCTGCTAATCGCGCATGGCCTTCGAGCAACGTGACGCCGCTATCAATCAAAAGCTTACGGTAGATGCCATTGAGACGAGCGATCTCACGGTTCTTGTTCGCAATAAGCGATGGCCAGTCGAAATTCGCTTTGCCCGCTGTCCAGCCGAAGCTTTCGGCCTGTTCGAAGTCGTCAGCAAAATGAGCACCGTAAACCAGCAACTTTTTTGGAACACAGCCGACATTCACACACGTGCCGCCTAAGTATCGACTCTCGGCAACCGCTACTTTTGCACCAAAACCAGCTGCAAACCTTGCAGCACGCACTCCACCCGAGCCGGCACCAATGACGAATAAATCGAAGTCGTAGCTCATTTCAGTTCTCTGTAGGGAATGCACAGCGCCCGGCTGTCCATTTCATTTGAGGAATAACGACCGGAACTTCAGCGAATGCGTCAGTGCGGTACGAAGCCGCGAAAACAAACCTTCGCCTGATTGCGGTTGGCACTTATCAGTCATGCCTAATCCGCTGGTTTCACTTGCCAAAGCGCCCATGAACTGGGGAAGCAAAAAGCCCGCTTCGTGCTCACAATGAAGCACGCTTGAAGTATCAGGATAGGAATCGCCAGAGCAGGATTGAGTAGTGCCAAACATTGGGATCTCCCAGCAATGCAAAACGCTGCGACAACTCCAGTGGTTGATCGCTTCTGGGATAAGTTTCACTAACAAATGGGGTTTAGAGAACGGGCAGAGATGTCATGGCTTAATTGTGCTGGATGAAACAATGTGGGGTAGAGCCTTCTGAATAGGTAGTCAATCTACTCGGGAAGGATCTAGTGCAACACGCAGCCGGAGGACTCTTCCAAATTTGCTGCAAAAAATCGCGGCCATTTCAAAAACTGGAACAGTAGATTGTCTTTTTTGGTCGTTCTCCTGCATTTGCTTAGGGCAGAGCATGTGACACGCACAGCATTGATTTGCAATCGGCCGCAGAGTCATCAGCCTGATGACGGTTGTTTGTTTTCACGATGCAAAGAAGGTTTTGCATCGTTGCACAGACTTACTACGTGCTCACCCGAGAGGGGAAGGCTAGTTCTGTACCCGACACAAATTGGTGGAGTTGCGTCAATCTCTTCACATACAGGAACACTAGATGAACAAGTTATTCTCAGGTCTGTCCCTCGCAGCCGCGATGATTACAGCCACCGCCGCGCTGGCAGCGCCGGTCAAACCGACTGTGGTACTCGTACACGGCGCCTTCGCCGATTCGAGCAGTTGGAATGGCGTCGTCAAAATTCTGGAAAAAGATGGCTATCCAGTGATCGCAGCTTCGAACCCGCTGCGCTCACTCAAAGGTGACGCGCAGTCTGTTGCCGATGTGCTCGCCAGCATCAAAACGCCGGTCGTGCTGGTTGGGCATTCCTACGGTGGCCCGGTCATCAGCGAAGCGGCCTACGGCAACGCCAATGTCAAAGCGTTGGTATTCGTCGCAGCCATTGCACCCGAAGCAGGTGAATCCACCGCAGATTTATCTGGACGTTTTCCGGGTGGCACGCTCGGCCCTACCCTCGCTCCTCCAGTTGCCTTGGCTGACGGCGGTAAGGATCTGTATATCCAGCAAGACAAATTTCACGACCAGTTTGCGGCGGACGTCTCCAACGCGGACGCTCGCGTGATGGCTGCAACTCAACGTCCCGTCACTGTCGCCGCGCTAAATGAAGCATCGACCGAGCCGGCCTGGAAAACCATTCCTTCCTGGTTCGTCTATGGCACCGCCGACAAGAACATTCCGGCACAAGCCCAGGTATTCATGGCCGAGCGGGCACACGCCAGGCAAACCGTCGCAGTCAAAGACGCCTCTCACGTTGTGATGGTGTCCAACCCGAAAGTCGTCGCCAGCCTGATCGAAAAAGCAGCTAACGCCAAATGACAAAAAGTCGCGGCTTAGTATTGAGCCGCTTCGTCAGTGAACGAGCATCCGGTGGTGTTACGGATGCTCTCATAAAGCCCTAAAACGACGGCAGTCGATAAAACTGCGTCCGTCGCAGGAGTTATAAGATGAAGACGAAATTGCTCGTGGTAACTGCAATCGCCAGTATTTTGAGTGGTATTGCAGGAGTTTCAATTGTTGCATACGCAGACTCGTCTACTGGCGCTGATAAAGATCGCTCGCCTATTTTTGGAGTCGCTCTTCCTGAGGGATATCGCGAATGGCAATTCGTTAGCATCGCCCATGAAGAGGGTGACAAAGCCGACATTCGTGTGATCCTGGGAAATGATATTGCAATGAAAGCGTATCGGGACGGGACTATCCCATTTCCAGACGGCACCATCATCGCGCGACTCGCTTATAAGTATGAATCCTCCGCAAGGAACAACGCCGTCTTCGGTCGCGTGCAATCATACATAGCCGGAGAGCCGACGAACGTGCAGATAGAAGTTAAAGACTCAAAGCGCTACGCAAGTACTGGGGGTTGGGGTTACGGCCAGTTTGAAAATGGCAAAGCCAACCCTAGTGAGCAGCTCATGAACACCTGTTTCGCTTGCCACACCAAATTGCCTCCTCAGGATGACTTCATCTTCACAAAGTATTCGAAGTAATCGCCAAGCGTCCTTTATGTTGAGTTCTCTGCATTGCAATTCGGCGAAAGATCAACGCGTACAGGCCAGTGCTGTCAGAGCAACGCACAGCGTATTCAGCCGCCCATGCATCCCCCGCCCTGCACTTGGTAGGTGACGGTATGCCGTTCACCTTTTGAGTCTTCATAAACCATTTCAACTGGCACGATACCGCAGGCTAAGGAGGTATCAGTGATGCTGATAGTTTTAGCAACGTCCAAGGGAACGCCTGTACGTGCAGCCTGGGCACCCTCGCCAGCAAAAGCAGAGCCGGCAACGACCATTAAGAACAAAGCCATTAAGGTTTTCATCATGTTTTTCCAACTAGTGGCAAGAGTGATCAAGCGGAGCGTTCGCGGAGCAATTGACGCGCGGAGTCAGCCATCACGGGTAAAGAGCCGGCTAGCATCAGTACATCTTTGAGCACCAAACGACCTGCCCCCGACAGATAGGGAAAACCATGTTGCGCATCTCCGAGAGCGCCCACCCAGGCCTCAGGAGTGGTAATCAAAAAGCTCAGCGTTACCAGCGGTGTACCGAAGGCCAGCGCGCCACCCAACAGGCCAGTACGTCGCGAAATCGAATTTGACAGCACGAGCAGACCGATCAAGATTTCAACGATCCCGAGTCCAGTCGAAAAACCGTACGTGTTGTTAGCGGTTTGCCAAACGCGCTTCTCTGCGTTCAACTCGCCTTCATGTGTGAGGTGCGCTTTGTATTCTTCTGGGTGCTCATAGAAGAAAGACATGAATGGGCTGTTGGCAACGAAAGGAGTGATGCTGTCAGCTTCATATGGAACGAATTTCAGCGCTCCGATCCATAGAAAAACGATAGCGATAGCCAGTCGCATGAGTGACGTTCCGACAGTATCGACTTTGCTGATAAACCGCAGCCAGGCAGTAAAAGATGTGAGCATGAGACTTCTCCAAATCTGTGAATGTGGAGGTAGTCTGACGTGGGTTTGAAAGCCGTTTTTGTGCGTCTTGCTCAGTTTATTGCTTGATCGTCTCAACCTACTGCTGAAGACCTTTCAGGCATAAAAAAGCCTCGATACCTTGCGGTATCGAGGCAAAGCGCGTGCGGGTGAGTGATCTATTTCTTCAGCGAGTGAATCGCCTCCAACTCGATGTCATTGCCCTACTGCCGAATTTATCTGTCACTGGAGCATTGGCAACTCACGCAACTCACCTCCTTCTTTTCCGAGGCGTTGCAGATATGCGCCTGCGTTGAGCAATTGATAAGGAAAGTACAGGCCTGGCGCAGTCGGTGGTTGACCGTCGAGCCCGAGCAGTCGCTCAAGGAGCATGGCGACGCTCAGGCCGGTCAGCGCCGCCGCGCCTGCCGGGTGGACGGTGGCGTGGCGGGTGCGCAACGGTTTGCCGGTCAAGTCCTCGCCTGCGAGTTCGATGATGATTTCAGTCGACATCGGTTGTCCCTGGCGTCGCGATGAACTAACCCCGCTCGCCAGATTGAACTGCACATTGGGCGCACCAGTCGCAGCGGCCAAACCGACAACGTCGATGGAGGAGAAACCGGAGGCCTGCATTTGCGTACCATCGACCGCGCGAAAGCTGACCTTGGCATCCTCGCCTTCGCGCCAGATGTACACGCCGTCGCGCCGTGTCAGGGCGGCTGGCAGCATCTTGCTCAAGTGTTCGAAATCCTTGGCGACGGTCGGCCCTCCGCCGTCCTGTTCATCGACCAGCGCGTGGATGCTGATGTCGTGCACCCGGCTAAACGCCTTGGCCAAGTGCAGCGTCGACACAGTCGTTGAGCCGACCATCCATTCGTAACCGAGGACAATCGGCGCTGCGTCTGGCGTGTGCATGTAAGTCGCAATTTCCGGCGCGATCTCGAACACGCCGGAGGAAATACTCAGGTGAGGCACACCGCGCTGTTGGGCGAAACGCAACCCGGCGAGGGCATGATCCATGTAAAACACCACGACGCCGCTGACCGACTGATTGCCCAAACCCAAGTCGGCTGCGGCAGCGTCAATGACCACGCCCTGCGCGCCGCCAATCTGTTCTGCCGCCTGCTGGACTTTGGCCAGGTCGCGGCCAGCGATCAGTAAAGGCGCATCAGGATGCGCGGCGCGCAATGCCCGGGCAGTCTGGTGACCAATCGCGCCGGAACCGCCCATTAACAAGATAGGATCAATTGACATTGTGTATTCTCCTCGTTCAGGGACTGCAACCTACTATTGGTAGACACCCTAACATGAGCGCTGTAACTTTCGCCTACCATTGGTAGGTTTTATTGTTTTGGAAATCGATCACGTGCCAAAAACCACCGAGCAACCTACCCAACCTTCAGCGGCGCGGCGCCTTTCCAAAGCCGAACGGCGCCAGCAATTGCTGGATACGGCGCTGCTGATCGTGCGCGAGGAAGGCGCCGACAGACTCACTCTCGGGCATTTGGCCGTCCGCGCCGGCGTGTCCAAACCGGTGGTTTACGATCACTTCGCTACGCGCTCGGCGTTGTTGATCGAGCTCTACAAATGGATTGATGCCGAGCGAGTCAATGCGTTGCGTGAGGCCATGGCCAACACCACACAGGGGCCGGGCGAAACCGCGCTGATTCTGGCCAGCGCCTACATTCAGTGCGCAGCAGACCACACCGATGAGTTTCACGCAGTCGGCGCGGCGCTGGCCGGCAGCGAAGAAAAATCAGTGGTATTTCAGGAGCTGCTGGATAACTGCGTGCAAATGTTCATCGCCGTGCTCAAGCCTCACGCGGCTGCGCCACTGACAGCAGACGAACTGGAGCGACGCTGTATCGGCCTGATCGGCGCCGGGGAAGCGCTCTCCGGCGCATTGATCCGCGGGCAGCATGACATCCAGCAAATGACCGCCTCATTCGCATCACTGATACAGGGTGCCTTGCGCGCGGACTAACCAGCGAGAACGCTATTAATCTCGGCAACCACCTGCGCCGTCGCCGCTTCGATCGTCCCTTCATTGCGGCACAAAACCCAGCCATGCTCGGCAACCGCGCGCTCGAACGCCTCGGTGCTCGCGACATGTTCTTCGAGCTTGTGCATCACCGTACTGCTCAACCCACGCGAGCGTGCCGCAGCCCGCGCCCAGGAAATCTCAGGATCGGTGACAACCCCGACATGCAGGTCGGGCACTTGCACGTTTCGATCCAGGTTCAATTGCAGAATGTCGGCGAACGGGGCAATTCGGCGAAACGCGGCATCAGAGGGATACCAGCGATCAATCAAGATGATGCTGTCCGGGGGCTGTTTGGTCAGCACGTTCTGCGAAATCCAGGCTCGACTATCAGCAAACCGCTGACACACCGCCCACTCCAGATCGACGCTGGGTTTTCTGACGAGCTGGTTGACCAGGGCCATCGTTGCACCCCTGAAGGGATCACTTTTTTTCTCGCAAAGCCGGATCACTTTTTTGTTATCAGCCCTCAGCGCTTGGGTAATGGCCTCCAACAGCGTGGTTTTGCCGGTGCCTTTGGGGCCATCCAGGGAAACAAACAGCGGACGATTCATTCTTTGAGTTCTGAACAGACAGTGGCGAGCACTCTAACGTGTTTCCGGACATAGTTCTGGTAAGCCTGCGGGTGAAACATGCACCTTCCGATTCAACCAGAAACCTGCCCCTAAACCTCTGAGACGCCCGTCCCACCTTCTGCCACCAGCAAAAAAACTCAGCCAGCGGTGAATTATTTCGTTTCCTCTTGTATCTGATCAGGAACAAGCCGTGACATCAAAAAGATAGCACCGGCAACGGCAAACGCGTCTAGCCCACGCCACAGCGGGCTCGGCGGTTTGCATCAAGACTGATCAGGTACAGAGTGGTCCGCATGAAATCTCGTGAGAAAAAAGTCAAACCGATTGGTTTGAAAGACATCACCATCGTCGACGACGTCAAGATGCGCAAAGCGATCACCGCCGCCGCGCTTGGCAACGCCATGGAATGGTTCGACTTCGGCGTCTACGGTTTCGTCGCCTACGTGCTCGGCAAAGTGTTTTTCCCTGGCGCCGACCCAAGCGTGCAGATGATTGCCGCGTTGGCGACATTCTCGGTGCCGTTCCTGATCCGACCGCTGGGCGGTTTGTTTTTCGGCACGTTGGGCGATAAATACGGCCGACAGAAAGTCCTCGCCGCGACCATCGTGATCATGTCGCTCAGCACGTTCGCCATCGGCCTGATCCCCTCCTACGCCTCGATTGGTATCTGGGCGCCGATCCTGTTGTTGCTGGCGAAAATGGCTCAAGGTTTCTCGGTGGGCGGTGAATACACCGGTGCCTCGATCTTCGTCGCCGAATACGCGCCGGATCGCAAGCGCGGTTTCCTTGGCAGCTGGCTGGACTTCGGCTCAATCGCCGGGTTTGTCTTCGGCGCCGGCGTCGTAGTGCTGATTTCGACGATTTTGGGCGAAGAGCAGTTTGAATCCTGGGGCTGGCGTCTGCCGTTCTTCCTCGCCCTGCCACTGGGCATGATCGGCCTCTACTTGCGTAACGCGCTCGAAGAAACCCCGGCCTTCCAGCAACACGTCGAGAAACTTGAACAAGGCGACCGCGAAGGCTTGGCCAGCGGTCCCAAAGTGTCGTTCAAGGAAGTCGCCACCAAACATTGGCGCAGCCTGATGACCTGCGTTGGCGTGGTTGCAGCGACTAACGTGACTTACTACATGCTGCTCACGTACATGCCGAGCTACCTGACGCACAACTTGCACTACAGCGAAAACCACGGCGTATTGATCATCATCGCGATCATGGTCGGCATGTTGTTCGTGCAGCCGATGATCGGTTTCGTCAGCGACAAGATCGGCCGTCGTCCTTTCATTATTTGCGGCAGCATCGGTTTGTTCTTTCTGGCGATCCCGGCCTTCATGCTGATCAACAGCGGCAAACTTGGTTTGATCTTCTCTGGGCTGCTGATGCTGGCGGTGTTACTCAACTTCTTTATCGGGGTCATGGCGTCGACACTCCCGGCGATGTTTCCGACCCACATCCGTTACAGCGCGCTGGCCAGTGCTTTCAATATTTCGGTATTGATTGCCGGCCTCACCCCTACCCTCGTGGCCTGGTTGGTGGAAAGCACGCAGAACCTGTACATGCCCGCCTATTACTTGATGGTCGTTGCGGTCATCGGGTTGGCGACAGGTATCACCATGAAAGAAACCGCGAACAAGCCATTACGCGGTGCAGCACCGGCGGCTTCGGATATTGAAGAAGCACAGGAACTGCTGCAGGAACATCACGACAACATCGAGCAGAAGATCGAAGACATCGATGCGGAAATTGCCGAGCTGGAAGCCAAGCGTAAGAACCTGGTGCAGCAACATCCGCGAATCGATTAAGCGACGCTCCAAGTCTTTGTAAGAAGGATCTGCAATGAAAAGCAAACGCGCCACTTTTGCCCTGTCCCGACCACTGTTGATGCTGACGGTCAGTGGACTGCTGACGGCCTGCGCCGCAAACAATACGGACTCTAATGTCGTTGCGCCGGGCGCAGAGAAAACGCCCTCGACCAAGACCCTGGAGGCCGGCGCAGCGCTGATGCAATCGCGCCCGCCGGTTGAAGCGCTGAATGCTTACCTCGATGGCTTCCATTTTTACAATGGTCATCCCGATGTACAGATGGAGGCGCATCACTACTGTTCGATCCTCAATGAAGAGGTGATCCAGTGCGTGATTTACGACGGTAATCGCAAAGACGCGAAGCTCATGGGCGTGGAATACATCATCAGCGAGCAACTGTTCGCCAAGTTGCCGAAGGCTGAAAAAGCCTTGTGGCACAGCCATGTCCACGAAGTGAAATCGGGCCAGTTAGTTGCGCCGGGGATCCCGGAAGTTGCCGAACATGCGCTGATGGAAAAACTCGTTCACACCTACGGCAAGACTTGGCACACGTGGCACACCGACCTCAATAAAGACCTGCCGCTGGGCGTTCCGCAACTGATGATGGGATTCACCGCAGATGGCCAAGTTGATCAGAAGTTAGTCTCAGAGCGCGACAAGCGATTCGGCATCAACAGTGCCGAGAAGAGGAAGTCGCGCGCCGACATTCCCGCGCCTGCGATTGATCCGGGCGCCGATGCCTGGCGCAAGGGCGATGTCATTCAAATCGAAGACCCGACCGGCACGCCGCACTCACATAGCCAGGCCGTTCCGTAAGGTTCACGCACCACCGCAAAACCAAGGGCGACGCTGCCAACGGCGTCGCCCTTGTTCGTTACTGAGTGACGCCACTCGCAGCCGTTGCCGTTTCAAACATCGCCGCAAACCGTGGTTTGTTCGCCGCGTAATAGTCCGCCACCACCTTGTCCGCAGTACTTTCCCGCGCCGCAAACATCAGCTTTTCAAGATCCGCCTGAGGGATTTTGAAGTTGGCGAAGAAGCGCGCCACTTCCGGATGTTCCACGCTGAAACCCTGGCGGGCGAACGCGTGGATTTGTTCAGCGCCGCCGAAAATCTTCTTCGGATCATCCAGATAACGCAGCGACCACTTGGAGAACATCCAGTGCGGACTCCAGGCGTTGACCAACGACCACTTATCGCGTTTCAGGTTGCGATCCAGTTCACTCAACATGCCCGACTCTGAAGACGCGACCATCTTGTAGCCATCAAGTTTGTATTCCTTGAGTGCCAGTTCCGTGAGTTTGTATTGGCCGTTGCCGACTTCAGACGTGAGGATCTTGCCGCCCAGTTTGGCTTTCACGTCAGGCTTGTTCAGGTCTTCGACACTGGCGATCTCACTTTCAGGAATTGACGTCGGCACCGCCATGCCGATCCGCCCTTCATAGAGCACGCCCAGGTCTTCAATCTTGTCGCGGTACTTGTCGTGGAAAGCCTTGTGCGTACTGGGCAACCAGACCATCGGGATCAAGTCGATGTTGCCGTTGGCCAGCGCCTGGAACTGAATACCGATATCCGCCAGCACCAGTTTTACGGGTTGTTTGAGGTTGTCCTGTAACGCGGCGCTGGCCAGTTTCACCGTGATCTCGGTGTCCGACCAGTTGACCCAGCCGATACGGATCGGCGCCGGGTCTGCGGCGTTGGCGGCTAGGCTGCAAGTGCCCAGCGCCGCCGCTGCAAGCCAGCCGATCAGGCTTTTACTGGATAACGTTTGGTTAGTCATCGCGCATCTCCGCTTTCTATTCGAATAGTTATTGGCAGGGCAGCAGAAGCAACAAACCTCTCCGACAGGAGAGCAAACAAGATCGCAGTCACAGGGCATCAAAACATCATCGGCGTTTCTTGTTTTAGCGGATGTTAATCGCGGTTTCGCGGTGGCACAAGCAAAATGTACACCTGTGTCATGATCGGTTGACGCCTGTGAACATTGGACATACCGTTATGTCAAAACCAACGCCTGATGTTTGTTCGAGGAGCGCACCACATGTCCAGCGATCCCCTGTTGCAGCCCTACACAATCAAAAACCTGACCTTGCGTAACCGCATCATGACCACCTCGCACGAACCGGCGTATCCGGTCGACGGCATGCCCAAGGATCTTTATCGGGCCTATCACGTCGAGCGCGCCAAGGCTGGCGTGGCGTTGACCATGACCGCCGGTTCTGCGGCGGTGTCACGCGACAGTCCGCCGGTGTTCAACAACATCCTGGCGTACAAGGACGAAGTGGTCGGCTGGCTCAAAGACCTCACCGATGAGTGCCACGAACACGGCGCGGCGGTGATGATTCAACTGACGCATCTGGGCCGTCGCACGCGCTGGGACAAAGCCGACTGGCTGCCGGTGGTCTCGCCCTCGCATCGCCGCGAGGCGTCGCACCGCTCGTTCCCGAAGAAAATGGAAGAGTGGGACATCGAGCGCATCATCAAGGATTACGTGGACGCCGCCGAGCGCATGAAAGCCGCCGGCCTCGACGGCCTGGAGCTGCAAGCCTACGGGCATTTGATGGATCAGTTCTGGTCGCCGCTGACCAACGATCTCGACGGACCTTACGGCGGTTCGCTGGAAAATCGCCTGCGTTTCACCTTCGATGTGCTGCGCGGCATCCGCAAGCAATGCGGCGAGGATTTCATTCTCGGCGTGCGCTATACCGGCGACGAGGACCTGCCCGGCGGCTTTGGTGCGCAGGAAGGCATGGCGATTTCGCATCTGCTCAAGGACAGCGGCCTGGTGGATTTTCTCAACGTAGTGCGTGGCCACATCGACACCGATGCCGGCCTCACCGACGTGATTCCGATCCAGGGCATGCGCAACTCGCCGCACCTGGATTTCGCCGGTGAAATCCGCGCGGCCACCGGTTTCCCGACGTTCCACGCAGCGAAGATTCCCGACGTCGCCACCGCCCGACATGCCATCGCCTCCGGTAAGATCGACATGGTCGGCATGACCCGCGCGCACATGACCGACCCGCACATCGTGCGCAAAATCATCGAAAAACGTGAGGAAGAAATCCGCCCGTGCGTCGGCGCCAACTACTGCCTGGACCGCATCTATCAGGGCGGCGCGGCGTATTGCATCCACAACGCTGCGACCGGCCGCGAAACCACAATGCCGCACGAGATTGCGCAGGCGCCGGTCAAACGCAACGTAGTGATTATTGGCACTGGCCCGGCGGGTCTGGAGGCGGCGCGGGTCGCCGGTGAGCGAGGGCACGACGTCACCGTATTTGAAGTCGCCGACCAGCCCGGCGGGCAGATCCGCCTGACCGCGTTAAGCGAGCGTCGCCGCGAGATGATCAGCATCATCGACTGGCGCATGGCCCAGTGCGAACGGCTCGGGGTCAAATTCCATTTCAACACCTGGGCCGAGGCCGATACGGTGCTGGCGCAAGAACCGGACGTGGTCATCGTCGCCACTGGCGGTCTGCCGCACACCGAAGTGCTGAAACATGGCAATGAACTGGTGGTATCGGCGTGGGACATCATTTCCGGCGACGTCAAACCCGGGCGCAACGTGCTGATCTTCGATGACGCCGGCGACCATGCGGCGTTGCAGGCCGCTGAAGTGATCGCCAACAGTGGCGCCACCCTCGAAATCGTCACGCCCGACCGGTCGTTTGCGCCGGAAGTCATGGCGATGAACCTGGTGCCGTACATGCGCAGCCTGCAAGACCTCGACGTCACGTTTACCGTGACTTATCGGGTCGAAGCCGTAGAAAAACGCGATGGCAAGTTGCTGGTCAGCTTTGGCAGCGATTATGGCCGAGTGAATAAACAGCGGGTGGTCGATCAGGTGGTGATCAATCACGGCACCCTGCCGCTGGACGATCTGTACTTCGAGTTGCGCGGACATTCGAGCAATGGCGGCGCGGTCGAACAGCACAATTTGATCGCCGGCAAAACCCAGAACATCGTCACGCACCCCGAAGGTCGTTTCCAATTGTTCCGGATTGGCGATGCCGTGTCGGCGCGCAACACCCACGCCGCCATTTACGACGCGCTGCGCCTGGTGAAAGACCTCTGAGCTGACGCCGCAGCGCCCTCATTTGGAGGGCGCTGCGGTGATGCGGGTCAAAGGCCTTTGCGCGCGACGGCAGCGCCCTCCTCCAAAGCCTTGCCGATCTGTTGCTCGAACTGGCCATCCGTCAGCGACTGCAACGCGGCGGCGGTCACACCCCGATACGCAATCAAGCTATCAAGGGTTTCCTGAGCATCGCGGCTGGCGAGTAACTGGCTGCTATGCACCACCACATTCTTCGCCGCGAGTTGCGCGATATCGGCAGGTATTCCGGCTAGCGTCGCCTGCTTGGCCAACGCGGTCAGTAATAACGCAGGAAACGCCGGACCGGTGCCGGACAGCGCCGAGAGCACCTCGATGTGATCCTCTTGCGTCACTTCAGCCGCTGTGCCGACGCTTTCGAACAAACGCTGCACCAGACTTTTTGTCGCCGCATCCACCTCGCCAAAACAAAACCACGGCGTGAACGATCGCTCGATTTCCACCGCTGCGTTGGGCATCGCCCGGATGACCGCCGCTGCCGAAGTCTGCTTTGAAATCGCCTGCGCAGTAATCCCGGCCATCAGCGAGATCACAGTTTTGCCCGAGGCATTAATGTTGAGATTGGCGAAGTGTTCGGGGCGCACGGCGAGGATAATCAGCCCGCTGCGGGCCACCAGTGCCTGATTATCGGTGACCAGTTGCGCGCCTTCGCGCGCTAGCGGATGACTGCCGGATCGATTGGAAATAACCAGATGGCCTTGTGCAACACGCCTTTCGCCAGCAGCGCTTTCGCAATCGAGCCACCCAGCCAGCCAGTTCCGCCGATGATTCCCAGCGTCTGGATTCCCGGCGTCTGGCTGCTCATTTCGCCGCGTCCTCGAATGTGTCGGTCAACGGCACAAAGTGCCCCGGCTCACTTTCGGCGTAACCGAACTTTCCGTAGAAACGGTCCAGTTCGCGCTGCTTTGGCACTTTGCCGGTGAAGATGCTCACGTAATGCGGGATGCGCTGAAAACGCACGGTGATTTCCTCGCTGGTGTTCATCGTGATGTAACCGATCTGCGTCAGATAGATCGTGCGCGCGCGGGTGTCGGCGGCGTTCAAGTCGTAACCGAAACGCTTGAACATGCTGGCCAGCGCGCTGATGCGTTGCTCATCGGCGGTGGCGACTTCGGCGGCAACCTCGGCAGACTGCAGCGCCCAACTGCGCACGGCGAACTCGAATTGCGAATCGAACGTCTGCGGGTTGAGCCAGCATTCGAAGACATTGAGGATCGCTTCGGAA
Source organism: Pseudomonas prosekii (assembly GCF_900105155.1). Classification (NCBI taxonomy): domain Bacteria; kingdom Pseudomonadati; phylum Pseudomonadota; class Gammaproteobacteria; order Pseudomonadales; family Pseudomonadaceae; genus Pseudomonas; species Pseudomonas prosekii. The sequence continues at coordinate 5,927,768 of NZ_LT629762.1, read as the reverse complement.
ATGCTTTCCGCGTAACTCTCGCTTTGGCGGATCAGCCCGCCAGTATTGGTGTCGCGCCAGCGTGTGAGCAAAGCGGCGAGCAATTGCTCGCGATCCTCGAAGAACCAATAGAAGCTGGTTCGCGATAATCCCAGGCGTTTCGCCAGCGGCATCACCCGAACGGCATCGATGCCCGACTCCTTCAGCGCATCGTAAGCGGCGGCCAGCCAACCCTCGGGCGAACCACGCCACCCGCTGTCCTGCGCCTTGCCGCGTGCTTTGCCTAACTGAGACATCGGGTCCTGCCTTGCTGAAAAATGCGTGACCCGAATGTACTCGGACGACCTGTGAATGTACACCTGAGTACATTTGGCCGACTTCACTGCAAGTCGAAGCCAGATCGAACCCCGTCCGCCGTTACAGGTCTCTCCTGTATAACTTTTCGGGAATTAACAGCAATGTCCACGCAACACAGCCTTATCGTTTTAGCTCGAAGCGGTTATGCCGCCCGGGGCATTCTTTACCTGATTATCGGGATCTTCGCGTTACTCGCGGCCCAGGATTCAAGCAAACCCAAAGACAGTCACAAGAGCCTGGAAGCCTTGTTGAGCCAACCATTCGGCTACTTGCTGATTGGCATTGTCGTCGCCGGTTTGCTGGCATTCGCGGCTTGGCGGGTATTGCAGGCAACCCGCGATGTTGATCATCACGGCAAAGAGTTCAAGGGTTTGGTGATCCGTGCGGGTTTATTGGCCGGCGGCGTGGTGAACGGCGCTCTGGCGTTCTTTGCCCTGGGGTTGCTGGTCAGCGGGATCAATAGTTCGGGCGGTTCCGGAGGTGGGCAAACCAAAGACTTGCTCGCGCAGTTGTTGTCGTGGGAACACTCGAACTTGTTGGTCTACCTCGTCGCACTGGTGCCACTGGGCGTGGGTATCGCGCACATCATCAAGGGCTGGAAAGCTTCGTTCGAGAAGTACTTTGAAGCCGACGAAGAAGTCATGCGCTATGTAAGGCCGGTCTCGCGATTTGGTCTTATCGCCCGTGGCGTCGTGTTCATCGAGATCGCCCTGCTGTTGATGATCAGCGGCTCAAGCTATAAGGCGATCAATCCGCCGGGCATGAAAGATGCGCTGAATGCGTTGCAGAACTTGCCGGCCGGCGGTGTGATCCTGATGGTAATGGCCTTGGGGCTGATTGCGTTTTCGGTCTACAGCTTGTCCGAAGCGGCGTGGCGCAAGATCAACATGGACGTGCCCGGCGTCGCGGAACGGCACTAAGCGCACCGGCGATCAGCCTTCGATCATATCGATTGAACCCGACCGCAACAGCACCCTCGGATATACAAATGAGATGGGTGATGACATGGCTACCGAGGAAACACTACTGCGTCAGCGCAAGGTCCTCGCCAGGTTTGGCGAGTTGGCCGTGGCGTCGGACGACCTTGAACATATTCTGGATGAGGCGTGTCGCTTAGTCGGCGATGCGCTGGAAACCAACATGGCCAAGTTCATGTTGTTACTTGATGACGGCATTACTTTTCTGGTCCGCAATGGTGTTGGCTGGACGCCGGATGTGGTCGGCCAAGTGCGAGTCCAGGCCACGGTGGGCAGCCCGGAGTGGTATTCGCTGGAAACCAACAGCCCGGTAATTTCGACAGACCTCGCTACCGAGACACGCTTTCGTTATCACCACTTTCAAACCGAAAATGGCGTCAAGGCCTTCGTTAACGTGTTGGTCCTCGGCGCTGAGGGCGAGCGGCCTTTCGGTATTTTTGAAGTGGATAGCCACACGCCTCGCGAATTTACCGAAAGTGATATCGACTTCTTGCGCGGCTACAGCAACTTGCTAGGCGGGGTGTTAAAGCGCTCGAAAACCTTGAGCGTCATGCGTTCTACGGAAAACAAACTGCGCGAAAGCGAAAGGCACTACCGCATCGCCGCCGAGTTGAATCCATTGTGGCCATGGACCGCCGATGTTGCCGGCGACCTTAGTTCGATTGATCAACGCTGGTACGAATACACCGGCCTGACCGCTGAGCAGACGCTAAGTCGGGAATGGGCCAACGCTGTTCATCCTGATGATCGTGGTTCATTGATTACGCTTTGGGACCAGTCGCTGGTCACTTTAAAACCGTTCGACTCGCAGATCCGCATCCGCAAAAACACTGCCGATTACCGTTGGTTCCGGGTTCGCGCCTTGTGCAGTCTCGACAGCGACGGCCAATGCGAACAGTGGTACGGCACGATTGAAGACATCGACGACCGCGTGCAGTTGGAAAGTGCACTTCGCGACTGGAATGACCTGCTCGAAGTGCGCATCGGGCAACGCACCCAGCAACTGGAGGCTGAGCAGCACGAGCGGGCGATGACTGAATCCAAGTTGCGCCAAAGTCAGAAAATGGAAGCGGTCGGGCAACTTACCGGCGGCATCGCGCACGACTTCAATAACTTGCTGGCCGGCATCATCGGCAGCCTGGAACTGATGCAACGGCGCATCGACGCCGGTCGTTTTGGCGAACTGTCGCGCTACAACTCGGTGGCCATGACCTCGGCTTCGCGGGCGGCAGCGTTAACTCAACGACTGCTGACCTTTTCCCGTCAACAGTCACTCGAACCCGAACTGCTGGAACCGCGCAAAGTGGTAGCAGACCTTGAAGAGATCATTCGTCGCTCGGTCGGGCCGAGTATCGCAGTGCAGTGTTCATTCCAGGCCAATGACCGGATCAAGTGTGATCTTAATCAGCTGGAAAACGCCCTCCTCAACCTTGCGATCAACGCCCGCGATGCCATGCCCAATGGCGGCACGCTGGATCTGCGGGTCGACCGCTACGTCATCGACCAAGCGGCATCGTCGGAAAAACTGCTGCCGTCCGGCACCTACGTGAGCATTTCCGTCACCGACTCGGGCACCGGCATCAGCCCCGACATTCTGTCGCGCATTTTCGATCCGTTTTTCACCACCAAGAAGATCGGCGAAGGAACCGGGCTGGGCCTGTCGATGATTTATGGTTTTACCCAGCAATCCGGCGGGCAAGTCCGGGTTCACAGCACGCTCGGCATCGGCACCACCGTGACCATGTATTTCCCCATCGACCATTCGCAACCCGGCGAACTCAAAACGTCTGCGGATACGCCTGAAGAACATGAACTCACCGCGCACAACGAAACCATTCTGCTGGTTGACGATGAAGCGGCTGTTCGTGAAATGGCCGCTGAGTTGCTATCTGAAAGTGGCTACCGGGTAGTTGAAGCGGTGGACAGTGTTTCTGCGATCAAACAGGCAGAAAAACTTGATCACCTGGACTTGCTGGTGTCCGACATCGGCCTGCCGGGAATGATGAACGGCATCAGTCTGGCCGCTCAACTCCGGTTGAAGTATCCGCAGTTGAAAGTGTTGTTCGTGACCGGTTTCGCCGGCGGGACCAATCTGGTGTCGGTCGATGCAACCACTAGAGTGCTGACCAAACCGTTCAGCCTGAATGAGCTGAGTTCGCGGGTGCATGCGTTGACGTTGGCGTCCAACTAAGCGCTGCTCCGTGCAGCGAACAGCCTTCAAGTAAACAGTCCCGTTGCGGCCAGCGCAGCAGTTGCAACGGGCAATCAGCCATCACCCGCGACCACTTTCATTTCTTGCAGCCTCACCGTCCTTTGCTATAGCTACTGTTCCGAAATGCAATTAACGAGGCAACGGAATGTCAGTCGCAAAGAAAATGAGTGTGGGGCAACTGACGATGTTGACCGCCGTGAATATGCTCGGCTCCGGCATCGTTCTGCTCCCGACCAAACTCGCCGAAGTCGGCGGGATTTCGATACTTTCCTGGCTGATCACAGCCACCGGCTCGCTCGCCCTCGCCTACGCCTTTGCGCGCTGCGGCATGCTCAGTCGCAAGACTGGCGGCATGGGCGGTTATGCCGAATACACCTTCGGCAAGGCCGGCAACTACTTGACCAACTACACCTACGGCGTCTCGCTGTTGATTGCCAACGTGGCGATCAGCATCACGGCGGTCGGCTATATCCAAGTACTGTTCGACATCAAACTCGATTCGCTGCAAGTCGGCCTGGCGACGATTGCCTTACTGTGGATCACCACGTTCGCCAACTTTGGCGGGGCGCGGATTACCGGGCAGATCGGCGCGTTTACCGTGTGGGGTGTAATCGCGCCGGTGGTGCTGGTGTCGACCATCGGCTGGTTCTGGTTCGACAGCAGCGTCTACGCCGCCGGTTGGAACCCGCACAACATGGGCTGGATGGACGCCGCCGGCGCTTCGGTGGCGATCACCTTGTGGGCGTTCCTTGGGCTTGAATCGGCCTGCGCCAACACCGATGCAGTGGAAAACCCCGAGAAAAACGTGCCGATTGCCGTGCTCGGTGGCACCCTCGGCGCGGCGGTGATTTACATCGTCTCGACCAACGTCATCGCCGGCATCGTCGATAACCCGGAACTGGCCTCGTCCACCGCGCCGTTCGGGCTGGTGTTCGCCAAGATGTTCACGCCGCTGATTGGCGACATCGTCATGGCCGCCATGGTCCTGGCCTGCATCGGCTCGCTGCTCGGTTGGCAGTTCACCATCGCTCAGGTGTTCAAAAGCTCGGCGGACACCGGTTACTTCCTGCCGATCTTCGCCAAAGCCAACAAGGCCGGCACGCCGATTGTCGGCATGCTGATTCTGCTCGCCGGGCAAACCGCGCTGGGCTTTCTGACGATCAGCCCGGACTTGAGCAAGCAGTTCGACACGCTGGTCAATCTGGCGGTGGTGACCAATCTGGTGCCGTACATCCTGTCGATGGCGGCGCTGATGACCCTGCAAAAAGTCTCCAACGTGCCGCCCGGCAAAGCCTTGGCCACCAACATCATCGCGTGGGTCGCGGCGGCCTACAGCTACCTGGCGCTCTACAGTTCTGGCGAGCAGGCGCTGATGCTCGGCGGCGTCGCGACGATTTTCGGTTATACGCTGTTCGGCTTCGTCAATAACCGCCTGATCCGCCTCGAAGCGATCAACAACAGCGTGCCGACACAGACCGTCAGCGCGCAGCACCTAACCGCCGAACCGGTGCCGGTGAACCACTTGCAATCCTCAACTCTGGAGGTCAGGCCATGACGGAATATCGACACACGCTGGGCATGCTCACGCTGCTGGTGAGCAATCCGCCGGATAAACGCACCGTGTTCGGCCGCGCCCTCGATCAGTTGGTCCACGATGTCGAAGAGCGCGCCATTCGCGTGCTGGCGTCAGAGAGCTTGAGCGATGCTGCGTCGATCCTGCGCACCGACTCGGCAATCCAATGCGTGCTGCTCAGTTGGGAAATGGACGCCAGCGACGACCACAAGGCCTGCATCGATCTGTTGACCGCCCTGCGCCAGCGCAACACCCGCGTGCCGGTGTTTCTGATCAGCGACCGCAGCACCGCGTCGAGCATTCCGCTGGTGGTCATGCAACACGCCGACGACTTTATCTGGCTGCCCGAAGACACCAGCCGCTTCCTCAGCGGACGCATTCTCGCGGCCATCGAACGTTACCGCCAAGCGGCGCTGCCACCGATGTTCGGCGCGCTGGTGAAGTTTGCCCGCACCTACGAATATTCCTGGCACACGCCGGGGCATGCCGGCGGCACCGCGTTCCTCAAGAGCACTGCGGGCCGGGCGTTTTATGAGTTTTTCGGGGAAAACCTGCTGCGTTCCGACTTGTCGATTTCCGTCGGCGAACTGGGCTCACTGCTCGATCACAGCGGCCCGATTGGCCAGGGTGAACGTTACGCGGCCAAGGTGTTTGGCGCGCATCGCACTTATTACATAACCAACGGATCGTCGACCTCCAACCGCGTGATCCTGATGGCCAGCGTCACGCGCAATCAAATCGCCCTGTGCGACCGCAATTGCCACAAGTCCGCCGAACACGCGATGACCTTGTCCGGGGCGATCCCGACCTACCTGGTGCCGACCCGCAACCGCTACGGCATCATCGGCCCGATCCTGCCGCAGACCTTGAGCGCCGAAGGTGTGAAAGCGGCCATCGCCAACAACCCGCTGGTCCGCGACGGCATCGACCCGACGCCGGTCCACGCGATTGTCACTAACTCGACTTACGACGGCCTGACCTACAACGTCACCCGCGTCGAGGAATTGCTCGGCCAGAGCGTCGACCGTCTGCATTTCGATGAAGCCTGGTACGGTTACGCGCGCTTCAATCCGCTGTATCGCGAGCGCCACGCGATGCACGGCAGCCCCGACGATCACGACGCGTCGAAACCCACGGTGTTCGCCACCCAATCCACCCACAAACTGCTCGCGGCGCTGTCTCAAGCCTCGATGATTCATGTGCGCAACGGGCGTAATCCGATCGATCACGGGCGCTTCAACGAGTCGTTCATGATGCACGCCTCGACCTCGCCCAATTACGCGATCATGGCGTCCTGCGACGTCAGTTCGGCAATGATGGAAGCGCCGAGCGGGCAGATTCTCACCACTGAATCCATCGAAGAAGCCGTGGCGTTCCGCCAGGTTATCTCGCACATGCACCACGAAATGCTCAGCAACAACGACTGGTTCTTCACTTGCTGGCAGCCGCCAACCGTGCACGTCGGCGGCGCGAGCGTGCCGTTCCATGAAGTCGATCCGCAGTTGCTGAAAACCGAGCCGAATTGCTGGGTGCTGCACCCGAACGAGGTGTGGCACGGTTTTGGAGATATCGAAGACGGCTACTGCATGCTCGACCCGATCAAAGTTTCGGTGCTCAGCCCCGGCATGGGCGACGACGGCAATTTGCTCGACTCCGGCATTCCGGCCTGCGTGCTGACCGCGTACCTCGGCCGCCAAGGCATCGTCGTCGAGAAAACCACCGACTTCACCATCCTGTTTCTGTTCTCCATCGGCATCACCAAAGGCAAGTGGGGCACGCTGGTCAATGCCCTCCTCGATTTCAAACGCGACTACGACGAAAACCTCGACCTGGAACTGGCCCTGCCCGACTTGCTCGCGGCCAATCAGCAGCGCTACGCCGGCATGGGCCTGAAGGACCTCGCCGACGAAATCTTCGCCGCGATGAAACAACACAAAACCACCGCCAACATGGCCAAGGCCTTCGGCACGTTGCCGAAAGCCGAATTCAGTCCGGTAGAGGCCTACGAAAATCTGGTGCGCAACAACATCGAACGGGTGACCCTCGACGAAGCCGCCGGACGCGTCGCAGCAACCGGCATCGTCCCGTATCCGCCGGGCATTCCATTACTGATGCCGGGCGAAAACGCCGGCCCTGCGGATGGACCGCTGTTGGCGTATTTGAAGGCGCTGGAGGCGTTCGACAAGTCATTCCCGGGGTTTACGCATGACACGCACGGGATCGAAAGCGAGGGCGGGGTTTACCGGATGTTGGTGTTGAAGTGATTTAGCAGTGATTTGGAAGTGACAGAGAAAATGCGCGAGCGAAGTGATTCGCTCGCGCATTTTTATGCTTACGGCTTTTTGCTTACACGCTTGCTTTACAACATCGGCGTACTACTGACCACTCGCAGCGCCAACCCTTCATACGCATCCAGCGTAATGGTGAATTCACCCTCATCGGTCAAATCACCTTCAACCCGCTCGTTGATGATGTCGACCACCGGCCCCGGCGCGATGTTAGGCAGGTGCAAGGTTTCGGTGATCGGCGTCGAGCCGAAGTTCAGCGCGGTGATTTGTGTGCCTTTGCCTGCTGGCAGTTCGTGAACCATGATCAGCAGCCCCGGATGCTCGACGTCCGGCACCAGAATCTGCCGGCTCGCGGCGATGTCGTAAGCACGGCGGGCAGCGAGGATTTTCTTCAGTTGCGAGGCAAACGAATCCGGGTCCTTGAGCTGGCTCGGCAGGCTGCCGTACAAGGTTTTCGGGCGTGGCATCTGGCCAGCGGAGAACTCGGCGTCGGGGTTCATATCCACCAGATCGTAGGCGCCGCGATGGATCCAGCGCGTATCGCCATCCTCCATCAAATGCGCGACCTGATCGGCCGGCAACGGCAATGCGCCGACCAAATCCCAACCCGACAGCGCAAACACGCCAGGCTGCATGGCGTTGTACATCACCAGCAACAAGTGGATCTGGCGGATTTGCACGATATCGGCGGCGGTGATGGCGTCGAGATCACGAATGCCCAGCGCCGCAGTAATGATGCTCGCGGTGGTGCAGGACACGCCGTTGGTGACGAATTTCAGGTTATACGGCGCGTGCTCACCGGCGAGGCGTTCGTACATCTGCTCGCGGATATGCTCGCGCAGGATGCTGCCGGGGAAGGTCTGGCCCTGATACAGGTAGGTGTCATGCGCATGCAGGGTCCAGAAATGCACCAATTCCAGAGTCAGTTCGTCGTGGTTCTGCAACGCGTGAATCAGCGAACCGGGATCGATGCCCAAGGTGTGCATCTGGCGCAGCATCAGGCGCAGGAATTCGGTATCGCCCATCAGCAGCGCGTGCTGGTAGGCCGGGCGAGTGATGAAGTCGTAAGACAGGTCGGCGCCACCGTGGGACATCGCGGCGATGTCGTCGACGGTGAGGTTGAGCTCCTGGAAGCTGAAACCGCCAGCCTTGCGGATCGCGCCGCCGAGCAGTTGGTTACCGGTGATCGACAGTGGGTGGCTTTCCGACCACGCGGTGCCGTCGAGTTTGCGTTCGACGCCGAGGAAGCCGTTGGCGTCGAGGCGCAGGATCTTCGCGCCCATCACGTCAATCGCGTGCAGCGCATCGCCAATGATCATCTGTTGCGCGGCGAACGTCGGGTCGAGCCAGTTCAGCGACGGCTGGCCTTCCTTGAAGTAATGCAAGTACACCCAGCGCCGTGGCTTGCCGTCGACGCCGATAACCACTGGCGTGGCGCTCCAGTCGGTTTCCTTGACGCCGGGCTCGAAGAAGATCACCCGTTGCAACTGGCCGACGATGTAATGCTTGTCGCGCAACGCATCGACCTGCAGCGGGCTGAGGTTGTGCGCGTCGCGGCCCTCTTCGATGTCGGGCAGCAGCGGCCAGTCTTCTTCGCGGATTTCGACCATGTGGTACAGACCCGGATAGTCTTCGTAGGCCATCTCGGCCAAACGGAAGTCCGCACCTTTGCCGGTGTGCGACGGGATCACGTCATCGATGATCACCGAGTTGTGCGCGGCGGCCATTCGCGTCAACGCTTGCAACTGCGCCTCGGTGCCGAGTTGCGGGTCGATGTCGAAGCTGATGCGGTCGAAATTGCCATCAATCGTCGGCGTGTGTTCGGTGCCCTGCAAACCGCCGGAGCGCTTCAGCGGGCCGTTGTGAATGCCCTGAATGCCGATTCTCGACAGTGCGTGCCACAGCGTTTCATCGCCCAGCGCTTCGAGCACAGTGCCGTTTTCGCTGGTGATGATCGACGCCGGGTACGCCGTGAACCACACCGAAGACAGGGCCGAAGCGTCGCGGGGCCGGGTATGAGCGTAGGGTTGCTGCCACAAGCGACCTTGCCCGCTATAGAGCTTGGCCCGCTGCCGTGCGGCGTTCAGCATTGATTGCTCGACCAGCCATTCCACGTGCTTTTTATCGACCATCGTCATAAAAACAATCACCTGTCGTCATGTAAAAGACGCAACCGCCCCGCTCCATCCCGGGCGCCGCTTGTCCTTATATGAGGGCCTGCGACGCCATTCGTTGCATCGTATTGCTGATCCGGCTCCGGTAGGAGCGAGGCTTGCCCGCGAAGGCAATCTGTCCGCCACCCTCAACCCAAGATTCACCTCGAGGTGGAACTTCACCCCCACAGCGTTATAGTCCGGCATAGCCAACAACCCGGTGACCCAACATGAAAACCCTCACCGCGCTTTTCACCTGTCTATCTACCTGCCTGTTCGCCAGCACTGCAGGCGCCGCATCCGGCCCGAGCATTTCCGACGAGCCTGCCGCGCCGATCAGAACCACGTTCGACTGCGCGCTGGCCAAGGTCACCATCGAAAAACTGATCTGCCGCGACCCGCAACTCAAGCAGATGGACATGGAAGTGTTTCGCCTCTACCGCTTGGCGCTGACAGACGAGCGCGCGGTCCCGCCGCCGAAAAAAATCATCGTCGACCAGCAATTCTGGGTCGATGCGCGCAGCCAGTGCGGCGCCGATCCCGACCCCAAGGCGTGCGCGATCCGCCGTTACGCCGAGCGCGCGCATCAATTGCGCCAAGGCTCGACGATTGCGCGAACCAAGGATCCTTACCGGCTCACCGAGGGGCCAGTGGTTTTTCGTTGTAATGGACTGAACGGTGCCGTGGCCGCGAGTTTTTTCATGATGCAGCCGGGGTTGGTGTACCTGAAATGGGCGAACGGCGCGGTGACGTTGAGCCAAGTGGCGAGTGACAGCGGCACTCGTTACACCGGCAAGGATGCGCAGGGGAATTACAGTTTTTGGCAGAGTGATGATGCGGTGGTTTTTCAGAAACCTGGGGCGGGAGACATGCGTTGTAGCGCTGAGCCCGTGAGCTGAGGCCCGACTCAGCACACTAGCTCAATTTCTGTGGTAGCCGCTACGGCACCATCGTCCTGCACTTTCCCCGAATAGTTCTGGTCAGCCTGCCCTGCGCAGTCGCTGCCTCGTGGTGATCGATTGATGATGTTTTCCGTACCCAACCGCTGCTTGTGGCTGTCGATTCTGCTCGCCAGTAAAGCCTTGGCCGACGAACCGCCGCCCGCGTCTCAAGGTTTTTTCGAGGGTGCAACGCTGGACGTACTGGCGCGCAACTTCTATCTCAACAACGATTACCGCACGCCTTCGCCGTCCGGCAAGAGTTACAAAGCTGAGTGGGCTCAAGGGTTTATCGGCGCTTTTGAATCCGGTTTCACCGAAGGCACGATTGGCGTTGGCTTGGATGCTCATGGGTTTCTGGGGCTGAAACTGGATGGCGGCAAGGGCCATTCCGGCACCGGGTTGTTGCCGATCAATGACGATGGCCGCAGCGCCGATAACTACTCCAGCGCTGGCGGCGCGCTCAAGTTGCGGGCCTCGCGCACTACCGTGGCGTTCGGTGAAATGACCGTGGAAACGCCGGTGTTCGATACCTCGGACAAACGCCTGCAACCGGAGTACGCCAGTGGATTGCTGCTGAACAGTCGGGAGTTCGACGGGATAAACCTGGTGGCCGGGCGTTTTACCGCGTTCAAGAATCAGGACAGTTCCTCGGGCAAGGGCGATTTTTACGGTTACGGGGCGAACACCGAGGCTGGCGCGATTACCTTTCTCGGCGCTGATCTGTTCACCGACAGTCCGGTGGGCGGCGCGCTGTATGCGTCGGAGTTGAGCGACACCTGGCGTCAGTACTACGGCAATCTGCATCTGCGGCAATCGGATGTTTTTCTCAATGCCAATCTGTATCACACGCAGGACACCGGCCGCGCCACGGCGGGGGCCATCGACAATACGGCTTATAGCTTGTCGGGCAAATACAGTTTCGGCGCGCATGGCTTCACCTTGGGTTTTCAGCAGATTGATGGCGACACGCCGTTTGATTTTGTCGGCGGAGACTCGATTTATCTCGCCAACTCGATCAAATACGCTGATTTCAATGGTGCCCACGAGCAGTCGTGGCAGGCGCGCTATGACTTGGATTTGGGCGCATTCGGCATTCCTGGTCTGAATTTCATGACCCGTTATGTGACCGGTCGCAACATTGATGGCACCCAGGCGCCGCAGGGTGGCGCGTACAACCCTTTCGACGACGAGCGCGGTGGCTATGCGCCGCAGCAAGGGCGTGGCGGCAAGCATTGGGAGCGCGATATCGATTTGCGCTACGTCATGCAATCGGGGACGGCGAAGGGATTGTCGGTGCAACTGAGCCATGTTTCGCATCGGGCCAATACTGCGCAGGCTGGCGATGATATTGATCGGGTCTACGTGGTCGTCCAGTACCCGCTGAACTTCAATCACCTTTAGGGCAACGCGGATTTTCGGGGGCGGGGGTTGCTCGCGAACGCGCGGGGTCAGTTTCGGGCGATTATCGACTGGCAGAGCGCTTTCGCGAGCAAGCTCAGCTCCCACAGGGACGCGGGGCTGCCCATCCTGGGGCGTGGGGATTATCATGGCGGCCGTGATAAATCCTGCCTTTATGAGACTGCGCATGACTTTCGATTTCGACCAGGTGTTCGACCGCCACGCCACCGGCAGTACCAAATGGAGCCGCTACCCGGCCGACGTGTTGCCGATGTGGGTCGCCGACATGGATTTCGCCGCGCCGCCGGTGATCATCCAGGCCCTGCAAAAACGCCTGGAACACCCGTTGCTCGGCTACAGCGTGGCCCCGGACAACCTGCGCGAAGCGATCGTCGCTGACCTCTGGCGCAAATACGCCTGGCGCGTGCTGCCGCAGGAACTGGTGTTTCTGCCGGGCGTGGAATCGGGTTTCAACATGGCGCTGAATGCGCTGCTGGAGCCGCAGCAAAACGTCGTGGTGCAAACGCCGAACTATCCGCCGCTGCGCCATGCTGCCGGGCATTGGGGCTTGAACAAGGTCGAACTGGAGTTTGATGCGCAGGCGGACGGCACGTATGCCACGCCGCTGGAAACGCTGCGCGAATCACTGAATGGTGGCGGCGCTTTGCTGTTGAGCAATCCGCACAACCCGCTGGGCAAGGTGTTTGATCGCGAAGAGCTGCAAGCCGTGGCGGATGTGTGTCTGCAGCAGGACGCCTGGATCATCTCCGACGAGATCCACGCCGAGCTGTGTTACGACGGGCGCGTGCACATTCCGGTGGCGTCGCTGAGCCCGGCAATTGCTGCTCGCACCATCACGCTGATGTCGGCGAGCAAGGCGTTCAACATCGCCGGTCTGAAAACCGCGTTCATGATCATTCAGGACCCGGCGCTGTTGGCGCGGGTCAACCATGCACGGTGTGGTCTGGTGGACAGCGTCAATCCGCTGGGGCTGGAAGCGACCCGCGTGGCGTACGCCGACGGTGGACCGTGGCTGGCCGAGCTGATGACGTATCTGCAAAGCAATCGCGATTTTGTTGTCGATGCCGTGCGCACCCGGTTGCCGGGCGTGACCATCAATGTTCCGCAAGGGACGTATTTGGCGTGGCTCGATTGCTCGGCGCTGGGTTTGGATAATCCGCAGCGGTTTTTCCTCGAACAGGCCAAAGTCGGGTTGAGCGCGGGCGTGGAATTCGGCGATCACAGCCAACAATTCGTGCGCCTCAACTTCGGCTGCCCGCGAGCACTGCTCGAAGAAGGCATCGCCCGCATGCAGCGCAGCTTGCTCAACCGATGAGCATCAACCTGTAAACGACCAACCTGTAGGAGCTGAGCTTGCTCGCGAAGGCGGTGCAGCATTCAACATGGATGGCGCCTGACCTGCCGCTATCGCGAGCAAGCTCAGCTCCCACAGGGGATTAAGGGGGTGCTTGGATTCTGGAGTCACCCGTGACTTTGTAGGAGCTGAGCTTGCTCGCGAAGGCGGTGTGTCAGGCGATTCACAGGTTGGCTGACCGACCGCTATCGCGAGCAGGCTCACTCCTACAGGGGGTTGGGGGGTGCCCGAATTCTGGATTCACCCGCGACCTCGTAGGAGCTGAGCTTGCTCGCGATGGCGGTGGGTCAGGCGATTCACAGGGTGGCTGACCCACCGCTATCGCGAGCAAGCTCAGCTCCCACGATCAAAAGCGCACAAGTTTTCATCTGAAATCCAACCGAACTCATCGCAAAAGGCAGGGGTCAACCCTCCAGGAGCGGCTACTGCCCTCGCCTTTTTTTTGCTGTGAGAATGGAGATCGATGATGACTGACTACCCAAAACCGCCCTTCGCCAAACAAGCGCAGGCTGTGCCCGGTTCGCAGAAGAAGATGGATCCGTACCCGGATTGCGGCGAGCAGAGCTATAAGGGTTCTGGCCGTTTGGAAGGCAAAATCGCTCTGATCACTGGCGGTGACAGCGGCATTGGCCGTGCGGTGGCGATTGCCTTCGCCCGTGAGGGTGCCGATGTGGTGATTTCCTACCTCAACGAGCACGAAGACGCCGAAGAAACCGCACGCTGGGTCGAACAGGCCGGGCGCCAATGCCTGCTGCTGCCGGGCGACCTCGCGCAAAAAGCCCAGTGTCAGGCCATCGTCGACAAAACCGTCGAACGCTTCGGCCACATCGACATTCTGGTCAACAACGCCGCATTCCAGATGACCCACGAAAACTTCGAAGACATCCCCGACGAAGAATGGGTGATGACCTTCGACGTCAACATCACCGCGATTTTCCGTATCTGCCAAGCCGCGCTGAAACACATGAAGCCCGGCAGCTCGATTATCAACACTAGTTCGGTCAATTCCGACATGCCCAAGCCGACCCTGCTGGCTTATGCGACCACCAAAGGCGCGATTGCCAACTTCACCGGCGGCCTCGCGCAGATCCTCGGGCCGAAGAACATTCGGGTCAACAGCGTTGCGCCCGGCCCGATCTGGACGCCGCTGATCGTCTCGACCATGCCCGACGAAGAAGTCGAAAACTTCGGCGCCGAAACCCCACTCGGTCGTCCTGGCCAACCGGTCGAAGTCGCGCCGATCTACGTGTTGCTGGCCTCCGACGAAGCCAGTTACATCACCGGCCAGCGCTATGGCGTAACCGGCGGCAAGCCGATTCTTTAAATTGAACCTGACGGCAATTCCACAACTCAACTTTACACACAGGCCCGCCAACGGCGGGCCTTGGGAAACCTGGAGGTCGTCATGTCCGCACCTTTACTGAAACTGTTCACCCAGCCCAACTTCGCCTGGACGGATATCCGCAAGGAAGAAGAGGCGCATCCCCGCCACTACCTCGCACATTTGCTGTTGCTCGCGTTGATTCCACCGGTGTGCCTGTTCATTGGCACCGTGTATGTCGGCTGGAGCCTGGCCGAAAACGAGACGGTCAAACTCAGCAGCGCCAGCGCGTTGCAACTGTGTGTGATGCTCTACATCACCATCATCGTCGGCGTGGCGGTGCTGGGCGGGTTCATTCGCTGGATGTCGCGGGCATTTGACTCGCGGCCGACGCTCAATCAATGCATCGGTTTTGCGGCTTACACCGCGACGCCGTTTTTTCTCGCCGGGATTGGCGGGCTGTACCCGAGCCGATGGCTGGCAATTATCGTGCTTGGCGCGGCTTCGGTTTATTCAACGTTTCTGCTGTTCGTTGGCCTGCCGACGTTCATGCATGAACGCAAGGAACAAGGTTTGCTTAACTCCGCGTGTGTCTGGGGCGTTGGTTTGCTGGTGCTCGTGACCATGCTGGTGGAAATGATTCTGCTGTGGTTCAACGTGCTCACGCCTGAGTACCTGCGCGCGACGGTCGGTTGAGCTTGCAAAAACATTTGATCAGCGAGCGTCCGGCATGAGTTTCACAATTTGGTTAGCGGTATTGGGCGCTGTGTTGCTGACATTGGCACTGACGTCGTCGTATTTACGCTGGATGCCGGTCACCACCTCGGCGGTGTGCCTGGCACTCGGCATCGCTATCGGGCCGACGGGCCTGGATTGGCTCAAGCTCGACATCAAGGATGCATCGGTCTGGATGGAGCACCTGACGGAAGTCGCGGTGCTCTTTTCTTTGTTCGTCTGCGGACTGAAACTGCGTTTGCCGTTCAAAGAGCGCAAATGGCGCGTGGCATTCGGCCTGGCTGGGCCAGTGATGGTGTTGACCATCGCCGGCGTGTGCCTGTTGCTGCACTTCGGTTTTCAGCTGGCGTGGGGTCCGTCGTTGCTGATTGGCGCGATTCTGGCGCCGACCGACCCGGTATTGGCGTCGCTGGTGCAGGTCAACGATGCCAAGGATTACGACTCGGTGCGCTTCGGCCTCTCGGGTGAAGCCGGCCTGAATGACGGCGTTGCGTTCCCCTTTGTCATCCTCGGCCTGTTGTTTCTGCAACAGACCGGTGATTCCAGCGCTTGGCTTGGCGAATGGGCATTGAAGAGTCTGTTGTGGGCCGTGCCTGCCGGTTTGCTCACCGGTTACTGGATGGGCCACGGCATCGGTCGCGTGACCCTGTCGATGCGCATCCGCAATGCCGACAGCACCTTTTCACCGAATGATTACCTGACGCTGGCACTGATCGCACTCGCCTACGTAGTGGCGGAAGCGATCCACGGTTACGGCTTTCTTTCGGTGTTCGCTGCGGGTTTGGGCTTGCGTCAGGCCGAAGTGAAATCTACCGGCAGCAACCAGACGCCAGCCGAGCATTTGGTGCAACCGGTGGTCGGTCACCAGAACGTCGAGCCTGAAGCGGCAGTGCACGGCGACGTCGCCCATCTGGAAGACACTCAGGTCGCGGCCGGCATCATGATGGGCGACATGCTCGCCTTCGGCAGTCTGGTCGAGCGCGCCATGGAAGTGTTCCTGGTGACGCTCCTCGGCGTGGTGCTGGTGGCGCATTGGGACTGGCGTGCATTGATCATTGCCGGCGTGTTGTTTTGCGTGATTCGACCGCTCAGCGTTTGGTTGATCCCGTGGGGCAAGTTACTCGATGGGCGGCAACGCACGTTGATTGGCTGGTTCGGCATTCGTGGCATCGGCAGTTTTTACTACCTGTTTTACGCCTTGAATCACGATTTGCCGGCCTCGGTCGCCACGCTGTGCACCGACCTGACCTTATCCGTGGTTGCGCTGAGTATTCTGATTCACGGCATCAGTACTCAGCCGATGCTGGCTCGCTACGAACGGCTGAGTCATCAAAAATCCTGATTCATTGCTCTGATAGCACCCTATGTATCTATCCAATTTCCCGGCGCAAACGGATGAAATTTCCGCCGGGGAACGGCAGTCACAACACTATGCAGCCGTTGTGGCTCCCTCCTCTCACTTGATAGAAAAGGTGAACGCTATGCAGTACTTCTCGGCCCCGGTAAACCCTCAGGCTCGCCGCAACATCGCCCTCGAATGCAATCGCCATTTGTTCGAGGACGCGCATCAACTGAGTCGCGAAGCTTTTGAACTGCTGGAAAAAGCCGAGCTGGACGCTGAGTTGTTCACGCACTATCAGGCGTTGCGGCAGAAGGCCGATATGAAGTTTGAGGAAGCCATCGAGCACCTGCGCTTGATTGAAGAAGAGCTGCCATCGATGGAAAACGTAGCGTTGCTATCCTCGAAATCGGCTGGCCAAGGGTTTGATTCGCGGGTGTGATTGCACTGCAGGATCGAGCGCTTAGATCAAAGATCGGCAACTCCTCTGAGTTGCCGATTTTTTTTGCATTTGCAACGCCGCGATCTGCAATAGGTGCCGGCGTCAATTCATGCACCTTGCACGGCACGAATTCGCAACACAATCTCTAACTCATTGTTCGGTAGAGAATTATCTGTCGAGTTAGATGCGGCACAGGAAATGCTCTTGTCTGTGTAAGCGACTGACGGCACTTCGATCGTCCGCGCTATCCCGTGACCCAGACATGAGGTTCATCATGAACGCCATTGACCTGTTGAAAGGCGACCACGAACGCGTAAAAGCCATCCTCACCCAATTGAGCGACTCCACCGAACGCGCCGTGAAAAAACGCGTGGAGTTGATCAACAAACTGGAAATGGAAATCACCATCCACACGCGCCTGGAAGAGGAAGTGCTCTATCCCGCTTATAAAAAGGCCGGTGGCAAGGAAGAAGAAGTGATGTATTACGAGGCCAAGGAAGAACACCGCACCGTTGACTCGTTAGTGCTGCCGGACTTGAAAGTCACTGACCCTTCGACTCCGGAATTTGCCGGTCGGGTGAAAGTGGTCAAGGAACTGCTGGAGCACCACATCGAGGAAGAAGAAACCGAGATGTTTCCTCAAGCCAAAAAGCTCTTGGGCAAAGCCGCGCTCGAAGAATTGGGGCAGCAGATGGAAGCGCTAAAAGCGCAGTACAAAAAGGAAATGACTGCGGCAAATATCGCGGCGTGATCAGCCTGTGGCGAGGGGGCTCGACGGCCCCCTCTCTGCCCATCAGGTCAGTTGGATGTACACCCCGTAAATCCCCAGCAAGATCCAGAACGTCGCAAAAATCCACGGCGTGCGCACCGAGAACAGCAGCGACTTGCGATAGCCCTTGTGGCTTGATTCCATTTCGGCGAACAGCGGCGATTCATCGTAAGCCAGACCCATCACCGGCTCGCTGTCGAGCAACTGGCTTTGCTTGAAGTGCCAGTGATCGATGATGTCGTAAGCGGCGCGAATACCCGGCCAGGCGTTCAGCGAACTGAGTACGCCGAGCAGCGCCAGAAATGGCGGCACAACCAGGGTGAACGATTTGCCCCATTCGGGATTGATGTTGGCCATGCACGACGCAAACGCAATCACCAGAAACGATTGCGCGGTCAGGTAAGCGTCGGTGCGGTTGGCCAGGATGGTGGTTTCGTACTGAATTTCCCGACGATAGAAATCCAGGCGTTCCTTTGGCGAACCGAACATCTTCGCGTTGTGTTCGGTCAGGGCCTCCCCGGCCACGGTGTCCATCAATATTCTTGGCACGGCAGTCACGCATACAGTGGAAAGCAGTTAGACGAGCCCGGCGCAGGCAAAGTTCAGCCGGGATTACCAAAGCCCCGGTAATGGCCCGTCCTTGCCATGCACCGGATCCGCCGGCGGTCGTGCAACGTCGGCAATCCGCGCAACGCTGTCGTCATGGCTCGCGGTGTCCGGGCGTTGGATATCGTAGTTTTCCTGCCCTTGCGGATAACCGCCGACCACGAGGAAATCCTCACTCTGTTCAAGGCAGCAATGCCCGGTGCCGGCCGGCAACACCAGCACATCGCCCTCCTCGACTTCCAACTCCATGCCCGCCGGGCCGCCAAGCATCAGGCGCGCCTGACCACTGATCACGCCCAACACTTCATGCGCGTTGGAATGGTAATGGTGGTAATCAAACACCTGTGCGCGCCATTGCGCCGGCCATTGGTTGGCGCTGAACAGCGCTTCGAACGCCGCTGCTTTATCGGCACCGTCCAGTTGCACCTGGTGATAAAACAACACCGGCAACGGACTGTTGGGGATTTGTCCGTCGTCCTTGAAAAACAATTGCTGCGGCAGCGTGACTGGCGATGTGCTCATGGCTGGATTCTCCTTGGCCGTTAAAGCGCTTATAAAGCTCTGAGCCGGCGGGCCAAGGAAAATTCAAACAGAACCGTCAGCGCTCACTTCATCGCTTGGGCGATGATTTCCACCAGATGCAGTTGGGTAAACGGTTTCGACAGGCGCGGCAGCTCGGTGACAAAACCTTCGAGGCGGTCGGCATAACCGGTGGCGAGGATGATCGGCACTTGCGGTTTGATCCCGCGAATCGCCTGCGCCAGTTGCGCGCCGTTCATGTGCGGCATGGCCATGTCGGTGATCACCAGATCAATCGCCGGGCTTTTGCCGAAGACTTCCAGCGCCTGGGCACCGGACGCCGCGCTGATCACCCGATGGCCCAAGTCTTCAAGCAACAGACTTGTGCTGGTCAGGACCAGACTGTCGTCGTCCACCACCAACACGCAAAGCCCCGGCACCGGCGCCATCGCTGGTGAGCTGATGGCCGGTTTGGCCAGCGAACCGGGGGTGGCCACCGGCATCCACAGTTCGGCGGTGGTGCCGACGCCTTTCTCACTTTTAAGGATGAAACGTCCGCCCAGTTGCGCGATAAAACCGTGGACCATCGACAGCCCCAGGCCCGTGCCTTTGCCGACACCTTTGGTGGTGAAGAACGGATCGGTGGCCGAGGCCAGCGTCGCCGCGTCCATGCCGGTGCCGGTGTCGACCACGCTCAGGCACACGTAACGACCGGCCGGCAGCGAGGATATCGCCGGATCGCTGATCGCTTCGGTCCGCGCGCCGATGACAATTCTGCCGCCATCGGGCATTGCGTCGCGGGCATTAGTCGCGAGATTGAGCACGGCCAATTCCAGTTGATTGACGTCCGCTGCCGCCGGTTCGAGGTCGGCGGCGAAACGCGTTTGCAGTTTCACCGCAGGCCCGAGCGAGCTGCGCAACAGGCCGGTAATCCCCTGAATCAGCGCCGGAATCTCCACCGCTTCGGTTTTCAGCTCCTGGCGCCGGGCGAACGCGAGCATGCGTTGAGTCAGGGACACGCCGCGCATCGCGCCTTGGGTGGCGTTTTCCAGCAGACGCACGATTTTCGGGTCTTCACCGACGCGTTTGCGGACGATTTCCAGATTGCCGAGGATCACTGTCAGCAGGTTATTGAAGTCATGCGCGATGCCGCCGCTGAGCTGACCGATGGCCTGCATCTTCTGCGCCTGGAACAACGCTTCGCGGGTTTGCTCCAGCGCGTGCTGGGCCTGGGTCACTTCAGTGATGTCGCGGGTAATCTTCGCAAAACCGAGCAACGTGCCGGTTTCGCCCCAGATCGGGTCGACCACCACATGCGCGAAAAACTGCGTGCCGTCCTTGCGCAGGCGCCAGGCCTTATTTTCGAAGCGGCCTTCGCGCGCGGCGGTTTCCAGTGCTCGTTGCGGTTCGCCAGCCTCGCGGTCGTCGGGGGTGTAGAACATCGAGAAGTGCTTGCCGATCACTTCTTCGGGCCGGTAGCCCTTGATGCGCTGGGCGCCGAGGTTCCAGTTGGTCAGGCGTCCGCTGGCGTCGAGCATATAGATGGCGTAATCGGTGACGCTCTGCACCAGCAAGCGAAACTGTTGCTCGCTCTGTTTGAGGGTTTCTTCGGCCATCTTGCGGTCGGTAAGGTCGCGGGTGATCTTCGCGTAACCCAGCAATACGCCCGACGAATCAAGAATCGGGTCGATGACCACGTGAGACCAGAAGTGTGTGCCGTCCTTGCGCACGCGCCAGCCTTCACCCTCAAAACGCCCTTCATTGCGCGCAGTGTCGAGCGCGCGCTGCGGTAACCCGGCAAGCCGATCGGGCTCGGTATAAAACCGCGAGAAATGCTCGCCGAGAATCTCCGCTTCCTCGTAGCCCTTGAAGCGTCTGGCCCCGGCGTTCCAACTGGTGATGATGCCATCGGGGTCGATCATGTAGATCGCGTAATCCACCACAGCATCGATCAACAGTCGAAATCGGCTGTCCTCGATAGCACTGGTTTTTGTCCGATCACCGCTCATTGATCCATCCCGACTTTTTTGTTTCACGAAGTATGCGATAAACCGCACATTTGAAAAGATACAAATTCAGGCCTTGGAAGTCTCGGATGGCGCGAGGGTCACAGCAAAACTGGCCAAATGGCCAGCATTGAGGTCGAGCCTTAGACTACGCGGACTGCACCGACCACCAACGCGGCAACAGCTGTTTGACCTTGCTCTCGCCAAAACGATCATCAATCAGCATCACCACGCCTTGGTCCTGTTGCGTGCGGATCACCCGCCCCGCCGCTTGCACGACTTTTTGCACGCCTGGATAGAGATAGGTGTAGTCGTAGCCGGCGCCGAAAATGGCGGCCATGCGGTGTTTCATCTGCTCGTTGATCGGGTTCAGTTGCGCCAGGCCCAACGTCGCAATAAACGCACCGATCAGCCGCGCGCCGGGCAGATCAATGCCTTCCCCAAACGCCCCGCCCAACACCGCGAAACCCACGCCTTGGCTGTGCGTGGTGAACTGGTCGAGAAACTCCTGGCGCTGGGTTTCGGCCATGCCGCGCGATTGCGACCACAAGCTGATCTGCGGGTGGCGCTCGGCGAGTAACTGCGCCACTTGCTGGAGATAATCGAAGCTGCTGAAAAACGCCAGGTAGTTGCCGGGGCGTTCGCTGAATTGCCGGGCGATCAGCTCGACAATCGGTTCCAGCGAGGCTTGCCGGTGGACGAAACGCGTAGAGATGCGGCTGACGATGCTGACCTGCAACTGGTCGGCATGAAACGGCGATTCAACGTCGATGCACACGGTATTCGCTGGCGTGCCGAGCAGGTCAGCGTAGTAATTGCGCGGGCTCAGCGTCGCGGAAAACAGCACCGTGCTGCGCGCCGCCGTCAAGCGTGGGCGAATGAACCCGGCGGGCACCACGTTGCGCAGGCACAGGGTCGACAGATTGCGCTTGCGCTCGAGGTCGCGTTTGCTGATGTCGAACAAATACTGCTCGTCGAACAGCTCGGCGACCCGGCCAAACTGCAACATGTCGAAGTAGAAATTCTGCAAAGCGCTGTCGAGGCCTTGCGGATGATCATTCAGGTAATCGCCGATGCTCGCGCTGCAAGACGACAAGGCTTGCAGGAGTTTTTCCGGCGCGCGGTCGTAGGCCTGATACGGGCTGAGTTGCGGTTCATGCAGGGCATTCCATTCGCGGTTGACCCGTTGCAGGGATTTCTTCAACGGTTCCGGCGCAGTTTTGCGCACGTTATTCAGAGTCGCCTGATCGAGGCTGGCGCTGTACATCTGCCGGCCGCGTTCGACGAGGTTGTGCGCCTCGTCCACCAGCACCGCGACGCGCCAGTTATTGGCTTGGGCCAAACCGAAGAGCAATGCGCTGAAATCGAAGTAATAGTTGTAGTCCGCGACCACCACGTCCGCCCAACGCGCCATCTCCTGGCTGAGGTAATACGGGCAAACGTTGTGCTGCAACGCCACATCGCGCAATGCGCTTTGGTTCAACAGGCTTAAGCGACTGGCGGCCTGCCGTGCGCCGGGCAGACGGTCGTAAAAGCCTTGGGCCAACGGGCAGGATTCGCCGTGGCAGGCCTTGTCCGGGTGTTCGCAAGACTTGTCCCGCGCGATCATTTCGAGAATCCGCAGCGGCGGCGCATCGGCGCTGTCGAGGATCACTTGCGCAGCGTCGAGTGCCAGTTTGCGTCCCGGGGTTTTCGCCGTGAGGAAGAACACCTTGTCCAGTTGCTGCGGCGCTAACGCCTTGAGCATTGGAAACAGCGTGCCGACGGTTTTGCCGATCCCGGTCGGCGCTTGCGCCATCAGGCAGCGCCCGGTGCTCACGGCTTTGAACACCGATTCGGCCAGATGCCGCTGGCCCGGACGAAACCCGGCATGCGGAAACGTCAACCCTTGCGCGGCGTGGTTGCGCGCCTCGCGATGGGCCATCTCCTGCTCGGCCCAATGCAAAAACAACTGGCAGTGTTGCTCGAAGAACGCCTTGAGTTCTTCGGCGCGATAACCCTCGACCAGACAGGTTTCCTTCTCGCTGATGATGTCGAAATACACCAGCGCGACGTTGATCTGCGCCAGTTCGAGCTTCTGGCACATCAGCCAGCCGTAGATTTTTGCCTGCGCCCAGTGCAACTGACGGTGGTTGGCCGGTTGTTTGCTCAGGTCGCCGCGATAGGTTTTGACTTCTTCCAGGCAGTTTTGCGTCGGATCGTAGCCGTCCGCCCTGCCCTTTACCGTCAACGATTGATAGTGGCCGATCAGCGCAACTTCGCTTTGGTAGTGGTCGCTGCGGCGTGAGGCCACGGTGCGATGGCCGACGATGCCTTCGAGCGCGGTCGGTGACGGAGTGAAGCGCAAATCGAGGTCGCCGACCTTGGCGGTGAATTCACACAGCGCCCGCACCGCGATGCTGTAGCTCAAGCGCTCTGCTCCGCCCATTGCACGTAACACACGGCAATCGGCATCTGGTGTTCGTGACAGAACTCGAGCCAGCGCAATTGGTTGTCTTGCAGGCGATCGCCCGGGCCTTTGACCTCGATCATGCGATAGGTCTTGTCCTGCGGCCAAAACTGGATCAGGTCAGGCATGCCGGCGCGATTGGCCTTGATGTCGAGCAGCAAACGGCTGAACCAGTGTTTGAGGTGCTCGGCGGGCAGGCAATCGAGCGCTTGATCGAGCAATTCCTCGCTCAACGCGCCCCAGAACACGAACGGCGACTGCACGCCCCACTTGCCGGCGTACCGTTCGCGAATGGTCTGGCGGTAACGGCCGTCATCCAGTTCGGCAAAACAGGCCTGGAACAGTTCGGCGCGGCGATCATGGAAGTCTTCATTGAGCAGGTCCACCGGCCCGCGCTGGAACGGGTGGAAAAACGCTCCCGGCAACGGCGCGAAAATCGCCGGCCAGCACAGCAAGCCAAACAGTGAATTGATCAGGCTGTTCTCGACGTAATGCACCGGCGCCGCCGCTTCGGCCAAGTGCGCCTGCACGTAATACTCGACGGACAGGCCCATATCGCTGCGCGGCAGTTGCAGGTCGAGGCGCTGCATCGCCCGAGCGCTGGCGCGTTTGATCGGCGGCCCGCCGAGTTTGCGCCGCAGCCGTGGCAGCACGCGAAGGAGTTTCTGCTGTTCGGCGGCACTTTCCGGTGCTTGCCCGGCGACCGTCGCCAGTTCCAGCGCCGGCGCATACTCGCCGCAGCGCTCCAATACGCGGATCAGCCGCAGGCGCGCGCCGGGGTAGGCGCAGTCGCGATAGATGATCAGCGCGTTGGCGAAATCGGCCATCCGCTCGCAATACTGGCCGATCTGGAACAGCAACTTGCCGCGCCGACGTTGCAGCCACGGGTTGCTCAGCGCCACAGCGTTGATCTGCTCGACCACTGTCGCGACCTCTTCGCCCGCCTCGAAGCGTTGCTGGCAGTCGTGCAGGAACACGCAGGCATCAACGTCTTCGCGGCTGCGCAACCCGCGGGATTCGGCGCAGAATTCTACTTTTTCGTAGGTGAAGATGCCGAGGTCGGCGAGCACAAACTCTGACCAATCCTGATAAAGATTGCCGAAAAACATCAGGCGCAAGCGGTCACACAGATTCATGATCGTCAGGCTGAACAACCGATCACCCAGCGTCGGGCACCAGTGCTGGAAGCTGCGCGGTTCGGGAAACTGCTCGCTGAGCAGCGGCAGCCAATCGGTCTTCTTGCCTTTCGGTTGCTCGATGGCGTGGCCCAGGCACTGGAGAATTTCGGCTTTGAGCAATACGCCAAACACCTCTTCTATTAATAGCGGCGATTGCTCATCGATCCAGCCCAATTGCAGCAATGGCGCGGCGGCCATGGCGATGTCGCCGATTTCGACGTAATGCAGCTTGCCGGCGCGAAAATGCAGGCCTTTGCGCATGACCATGCGCACCAGCAGCGCGCGCGACTCACGCGGCAGCTGATTGAACTCACCGATAAAGCGTTGTTCCTCTACACTCAGCACGTCGGCATAACGATGCTCAAGCCAATCAAGCACTTGCATGAAGTTATTCAAGTAGTAGAACGGGTCGTCGAGCGGGTTTGCAGTCACAGGAAAATGGGCCATGGCGAGCGAGTACTGGTTATGCGTACAGATACCAGCCATGCCCTGCCGGTGCAAACGGAAAAAGATGGGCGGCGCAGCTAATCGAGAATTTTTCGCCGCGCCATCGAACTTTATGCCGATCAACGGCACCAACCGCCATAGAGCAACATTGAGCAAAGCAGCAATATTCAGCACAGCAGTGATGACTGAAGACAGTCACATTGATTTTTCAAAGCAGCATGAGAGGTGACTATGAATATCAAAACCCTGGGCCTGCCATTGGCAGTAGCGGCCTTCCTGGCCCTGGCCGGTTGC
This sequence comes from Pseudomonas prosekii, assembly GCF_900105155.1. Taxonomy (NCBI): domain Bacteria; kingdom Pseudomonadati; phylum Pseudomonadota; class Gammaproteobacteria; order Pseudomonadales; family Pseudomonadaceae; genus Pseudomonas; species Pseudomonas prosekii. The sequence goes on along the minus strand of NZ_LT629762.1, from coordinate 5,902,410 downwards.
TCGACGCCAACCGTCGTGACCCTGCAGAACGGCACCCAGTATTTGACCAAGGACATGCCGAAAACCGAAACCAAGGACGGCTTCTATGAGTTCGAGGATATTTCCGGGGCGAAAGTGAAGGTCAAGGCTGACGAAGTTGCGACGGTTCGCGAGGAAGACTAAGACCGCGTTATCGTTCTTCGCGGGCAAGCCTCGCTCCTACAGTGGATCGCGTAATCCCTGCAGGAGCGAGGCTTGCCCGCGAAGAGGCCCGTCAATTCACTGCAAATCTATGGCATCCCCGGCATGGCGCTGTCGCACACGACATATCGATCGCCACGCTTGATCATCTCCGCGCGCAGCTTGTGGCACCGCTCATATTCCTGTCGCACCGAATTGTCGATGCTGATGTTGCCCGTCACTTCCGGCAAATTCCCGTTGCCAATGCGCACCGTCGCCCAAGGCTGTTCCGGCTGAACCTGAAACAGGCTTTTCTCTTCAGCAACGGGTTTGGTTTCGATGGCTGGCGGTTTTGGCAATTCATCTGGCGTCATGCCATACCGGCTCAAAATCGAGCTGTGAGGCAAATCCGCAGCGGCGCTCGCCGATAACACGGCCAATGCCAACCCCCAGACAATCCTCTTGCTGTTACTCACGTGACCCCATCTCCTTTTACTCAATGACCGCATTCCGTTAACGAAAAAGTCGGCGGACGCTTTAGTGCAGGTGTTTTGAGTCAGAAAATGGCGGGCGAGTCACGCAATCAGCGCGATGGCGGTTGCACATCTTTGAATTGATGGCGGCTGGAATGACGCCTTCGCGGGCAAGCCTCGCTCCTACAGGGGATCGCGTAATCCCTGTAGGAGCGAGGCTTGCCCGCGAAGAGGCGCTGTCAGGCAATCACAATCCCGGCGCCGGTCAAACTCTCCAGCCCCACCCCGACCAGCGTCACCGAATCACCCCCAAATTTCAGCAGCGTGTCCTGCCCGACCGCCGACGCATGCGCGCGGAAGTTGTCGTCCGGCGTCACGCCCTGCACGCCAAGGAACACCAGTTTGTCAGTCGCCTGATACCCGACCACCCGGTCCTGGCCAAATGCCCCGCTGAACAGGAACGTATTAACCCCGCCGCCAGCCTCAATCAGGTCATTACCGGCGCCGCCGACAAACACGTCATTGCCCTTGCCGCCAATCAAATGGTCGTGGCCATCGAGCCCGAACAACCAGTCGCCGCTGGCCTTCGCGGTCAACGTGTCGGCGCCGGCCCCGCCCTTCACCGTCGAAGCGTATTGCGTGAGATTGCTGCCGACCTTCAAACCATCCGCCGTCACGCTATGGCTGACGTCGTCCTTGAACACGCCCCAGAGAAACGCCGGCTCCTTGGTGATCACGGTGGCGATGTCGCGGGTGATGCTGATCCCGCCGCTCGCATCCTTCACGTACAGATTGCCGACGCCGTCATTGGCGAACGTGAAGTTTTTCACCGATTGCTGCAGGTCGAGCACGTTGCTGCCCTTGCCGCCGAGCACGATGTTGTAGCCACCGCCGTCGCGGAAGATGTCGTTGCCGTCGCGCCCTTCGAGGTAGTCGTTACCCTTGCCGCCCTGAAGCAAATCATTGCCGTCGCTGCCGATGATCAACGTGCTGCCCTTGTGCGTTTCCGCGTTGCGGTTGAGGTCTTGCACCCAAGTGTTAGCACGCGCCGGATCGGAGAGGTTGGCGACAATAATCGTCGAGTCCCTGCTGGTCAGCTCGTAGAACTTCGAGTCGATCACGCGGTTCATGCCGTCGCCATAGGCGCTCGGCAAATGGGAAATCCAGGTCGGCACATTGAGGATGGAAAACGGCAGCACGTTCCACGCCGTCGAGGCGTAGTGATCGTTGAAACTGACGATATTGTCGGTCGCCGAAACCTTGGCCGCGTCGTGCACGCCGAGCGATGCCGAAGTGAAGGTCGAACCGTCGAGGGCGCGAAACACCGGGTCGTTCTCGTAGCCGACGTTGAGCACTTTGTCGGTGCTGCTCTGGGTCGGCGAAGCGTAGGCGATGTAGTTCGAATCCTGGTAGAAACCCGACCACTTGTTGCCGCTCAAATCCGCCAGGCTGTTGACCGCCAGCCCGCCGAGGCTATGGCCGCTGACCAGCACGTCCTTGCCGGACAAGCCATGGGCGCCGGCAAACGCGGCGACGTTGCCGAGCAATTTGCCAAACGCTTCGCCGGCGTAATTTTTTGCGTAATCCTTGGGACCAAAGGCTGCCAGCAGGTCGCTGATGGCGTCGGCGATGGAATCACCGATGAGGATTTCCCGAGGCCCGCTGGTGCCGCGAAAGGAAATCCCGATCTCGCCGAGATGCCCTTGCGCGTCGTACTTGCCGAGAATTTCCACCTGAGCGCTGGTGTATCCGGCCTTCTCGCCGTAGAAGGTGCCGCGCGCATCAGTCTTGCCGTCGTAGCCCAACTGCGCGGCGGTAATCGGCGTCCAACCGGCCTTTTTCACGGCTTCCAGTGCAAGTTTTTCCGAATCGGGATTCCACGGAATGCCGGGAATCACCCCTTGCGAATCGGTGCCGCCAATCAACGCGGCGACCAGCGTGGCCGGCAAGCCGAGGCCGAAACCGTTGTGCTGGTAACCGGTGGCAAAACCGTTATCGAGGTTGTGATAGGAATACAGCGTGATGGCCATGGCATCGCTGAACAACGCCTTGGATTCGGCTGTGCTGAAGTTCTTGTAGTCGAAAACACCCATTGCTATTGCCTCTCTTTTGTTGGAATTGTCAGAGATAGCTCACAGCCAAAGCGCCTCTGGGACGAGGCGCTCCGGAGCATTTCAGTGCGTGCAGTCCTTATGCAAAAGTAAAACTCGAGGAGGACAGGTGATCGAGCCCGACGCCCACCAGCGTCACGGCAAAATCGCCGACTTTGAGCAGCGTGTCCTGCCCGGTTTGCGCGGCATGCTGGGTGTAGTCATAGCCCTGCCCCGCGCCCTGCACGCCGATAAAGACCAATTTGTCGCTGCCCTGATAACCGTTGATCGTGTCAAAACCAAAGGCGCCGCTGAACAGAAACGTGTTGTTGCCGGCGCCCGCGTGCATCACGTCATTGCCGGCGCCACCGACGAAGGTCACGTGGCTTTTGTCGCTGCGCAGCAGGTCGTTGCCGGCATGGCCGAACAGCCAGTCACCATCCTGCGTCGCCGCCAGCGTATTGCCGTAAGCGTCGCCATTCAGTGAATGGTTGTAGTGGGTCAACGCCGTGCCGTTGAGCAAGCCATTGGCGCTGACGGTGTGGGTGACGTCCTTGCTGCCAAACCAAGCACCCGGCTCCTTGCTCACCAGCGCGCCGATGTCGCGCGTCAGGCTGATGCCGCCGTAAGCGTCGCGCACGTACAGCGTGCCGTCGCCGTCATTGGCGAAACTGAAGTTCTGCAACGGTTTTTGCAGTTCAAAGGTGTTGTGGCCCTTGCCGCCGAGCAGGATGTTATAGCCGCCGTCATCGCGAAAACGATCGTCGCCATCACGCCCCTCGATGAAGTCATTGCCGACGCCGCCCTTGAGCAAATCGCTGCTGTCGGTGCCGATAATGAACGTGCTGCCGGTGTGCGGCTCGCCGCTGCGGCCCAAGTCTTCGACCCAGGTCTTGCCGCGCGAATCCTGCTGCAGATTGGAAACGATCAGCGTCGAATCCTTGCTGGTCAGGTCGTAGAACGCCGAATCAATCACCCGATTCAAGCCATCGGCATAACCCAGCGAACCGTGCGCCGACCAGCTCAGCGGATTGAGAATGCTGAACGGCGCCAGGTTCTGCGCGGTGGACGCGTAATGGTCATTGAAGCTGACGATGTTATTGGTCGCCGACGCCTGATAACCATCGTGCTTGCCCAGCGAGCCGCTGCTGAACGTGGTGCCGTCGAGCGCCCGAAACACCGGATCATTTTCATAACCGATGTTCATTACATTGGCGCTTTGCGTCGGCGAAGCGAACGCCACGTAATTGGCTTCCTTGAAGAACCCGCCCCAGTTGTCACCACTCAACTCGGCCACACTGTTGACGCCCAAACCGCCGAGGCTGTGGCCGCTGACCAGCACGTCTTTGGCGCCGATGCCATGGGCGACAGCAAACGCCGCGACATCTTTGAGCAAGCCGTCGAAGGCGTTTTTCGCGTAGTTCTTCGCGTAATCCACCGGGCCGATGGCGGCCAGCAGATTGTTTTTCAGGTCACCGAAGGTGTCGCCATAGCCCAGGCCACCGGTGCCGCGAAACGCCACGCCGAGGCCGATCAACTTGCCGGCGGCGTCGTACTTGCCGAGCACTTCGGCTTCGGCGCTGGTGAAGCCGTCCTTCTCGCCAAAGAACGTGCCTTGCGCCCCGACCTTGCCGTGATAGCCCAACGCCGTTGCGCCAATTGGCGCCCAGGCGCTGGCCGGCAAAGGTTGGCCGGTCGGCGTGTAGGCGTACAACGTCAGCGCGATGGCGTCGTTGTACAACTCCTTGCCGGCGCTGCCGCCGGCGTTTTTGTAATCAAACAATCCCATGTTGTCTGCTTCCTTGCGTCAGATCAGAACTGCCAGTCCAGGGTCAGACCGACGCCGTGGTCCTTTTCGTTGGAGCCAAGCAGGCCGTTGTAATCGAGGTTGACCCGCGTGGTGTTGTTCAACGCAAGTCCGGCGCGCAGGCCGACGACCGCCGCGTCGCGATCCAGCGATACGCTCTGCACGTTGAAGCCGCTGTTGCCCGCCGAATTGGCGAAGGCCAGATGCTGATCGGAATCGACGCTGCTCAGGTTGTGCTGCCAGCCGAGGCTGCCGGACAGTTCGAGTTGCTTCTGATCGGACAAGGCAATCGCTTTGCTCGCGCGCAGGCCGAGGGTCGACAGAACCGCATCGCGATTGTCTTCACCGCCCTTGAGCGCGGCGGCATCACCCTTTTCGGTGAAGCTGTCGCTGTTCAGATGCACGTAAGCCAGTTTGGCGAACGGCTCCAGTGCCAACGGTTGCAGGTCGAGGTGATACGCCGCTTCGGTGAACACTTGCGCGGTGCTCGCATCGCGTTTGTTTTTCTGCTTGCCGCTGACCTCGGCGAATTGCAGATCACGTTTGGAATCGATGCGATGCCAGCTGTACGCAGCGCCGACGCTGAGGCGCAGGGCATCGATTTCATGCCCCAGGTACGCGCCCAAGTGGTAGCTGTCGACATCGGCCGAGGAATGCGTGCCGTCACCCATGCTGATCGAGCTGTCGCTGTAACCAGTGACAAAACCGAGGCGTGTTTCAGGTGCAATCAAGCCATCGCCACCGACCAGCAAGCCGCCAATGGAACTGGTGGAACTGGCGTTTTCATTGCCGCCATCGCTCTTGCCCCAGGCACCAAGGACTTTCACCCACAGGTTGCTGTTGTCATCGGTCGGTGCGCCGGCGTCGTACAGGTCACGTTCTTGCAAACGTGCGCTGACGGCGTCGCGCAGGTAGCGGCTGTCGTTGATCAGCATGTTGCTGATCGCCGGGTGAATCTCGCCCGACAGTTGCTGGAACGCTTGTTGCGCGACCGCGGCATTCGGCGCCAGCAGCAGGGTTTCGTACAGCGCATTGCCCGCGCCCAACTGCTCGGCGGCAGCGGCGACGGCGCGTTGGTTCGGGGTCTGGCCGACGGCGCTGAAGGACGTGGCGTTACGTTCGACCGCGAGTTGCACGCCGGTCGCCGTGTAGTCGAGCGCGCCACCGATAAACAGGTAGTTCGGCACCACCGCAGCGAATTGGCCCTGGATGCCGCCGGCCGCTTGCAGGATGTTGTACTGCTGGCCGAGCAGGCTTTGCGCTTCGGTAGCGCTGAGCAGCGTCGGGCTGTTTTCCAGCGACAGGCTGACCGTGGCGCCGCTGACCGTGGCCGAGCCGCCGGCGACAATCGAATCGCTGCTGGTCGGCGACAGTTCCACGGCGTAGGTCGAGCCTGGCTCGAAGACTACGTCGCCGGCCACTTGCAAGGTGCCGATGGAATTGCCCGGCGCGACGGTGCCGCCGCTTTTGGCGGTCAGTGCGCCGATCCGGCCATTGCCGCCGAGGATGCCGCTGTCATTGACGGTGACTGCCGAGGCCAGTGAACCGTTGATCGCCAGGCGTCCCTGATTGACCAGCGTCGGGCCGCTGTAGGTATTGGCGCCAGTCAGCACGAGGGTGCCGATGCCTTGTTTGGTCAGGCCGCCGTGGCCGGAAATGTCATTGCGCCAGGTGTCGAGCCCGCAATGCACGTCGTTGCACACGCGTTCGGTGGGTTTGCCGGCGTCGATGATCGCGCCGATGCCCGGCAGGTCTGCGACGAACTGGCTGGAACCGTAGGCGCCCTCGATGCGGAACTCTTCAGGCACGTCTTGCTCGGTGACGAATATTGCCGGGCCGTCGATGCCTTTGCCCAGGTTGATCATGCCCCAGCCGTACAACGCGTCGATGCCCGGCGCGCCGAGGTCGGTGGCGGTAGTGCGCAAGACGCTGGCGACTTGCGCGCCGGTCATGTACGGGAAGCGTTCCATCAACACCGCCATCGAACCGGCGACGTGCGGCGCGGCCATCGAGGTGCCGTTGTAGTTGGCGTAACCGGTGCCGACGTTGGCCGGATCGGTGCCGCTGATGATCGAGCTGTAGATTTTGCTGCCCGGCGCCGACACGCAGAAACTGGCGGTGTAGCCGCAGCGCGACGAGAAGGTGCTGATGTTGTAGAGCTCGGGGCTGGTCAGGTCCGGGTTCTTTTGCAGGGCGGCGACGGTGACCCAATTCGGCGCGATGTCCGGCACGAAGTAGCCGAGGCCGGCGATGGCGTCGGGGTTGTTGAGGTTGTAGTCGTTGCCGGCGGCGAAGATCGTCACGATGCCGCTGCGAGCGGCGGCGATTGCACCGTCATAGGCGCCGCCCGGTTTGGTCCCGAGCAACGGCTGGATTTCGTTGAATTGCACCTGCGCGTCTTGCACGGTGAAGTGCGGATACGCCGGATCTCGTCCGCCAAGGTCGAAACGGTCAGTGATGCCGATGCCCCAGCTGTTGTTGATGATGCGCGCGCCGCTGGCGATCAGCGCGTCCCAACCGGCCTTGTAGACGGCGCCGTCGTTGCCGCGAATGATCCCGTCTTCAGGGCCTGGGTCGCCGTTGTCGGCGCTGATGATTTGTGCACCGAACGCGACGCCGTGCATCGGTCCGCCATCGCGGCTGCCGGCAGCAATTCCGCCGACGTGAGTGCCGTGGGCGCCGAGCTTGCCGTCGGAGCCGACCGACGGCGCGCCGTTATACAGAAACGCATCCCCGGCTTTGACCGGGATATACGGGTCGGTGTATTCGCGGATGCCGCTGGTGACCAGGTTGACCACTTTGCCGGCGCCGGAAAACTCCGGGTGCGCGGCGTACACCGGTTGGTCGAAGATCCCCAGTTTCACGCCTTTGCCGGTGTAGCCGGCGGCGTAAGCGTTCTGCGCATTGACCGCGCCCACGCCCCAATCGGCATTGAACTCGGCGCTGCGCCAACTGCCCGGATCCCCAAGCTTGCCGTTCTCGACATATGGCGCAGCCTGCGCAGTGCCCAGTGTCGCCATCGCGCAAAGCACGGCGAGGTTGAGGGTTTTCAGGGCAAATTTGTTGTTGTACTCAACGTTCATCCAGCGACCTTCCTTAGTTGTGTTGCAAAAAATGAGTTGTGCCAAAAATCCGTGAGAGCGCGGTTGCTCGCGGCTCGCGATGAGGTCGTGACACTCGACATCGATGTCGCCTGTCACTCCGCCATCGCGAGCAAGCTCGCTCCCACAGGGTTCTGCGCGAGCGGGCAATCCAGTCCGGCGCATCCGCCGTTAATTCTCAAAACTCCCACTCAAGCAAAGCCCCACACCGAGGCTTTTCGTTTCGCCGCGTTCGCCCAGCCGATCACTCACCTGTAGCAGCTGCCGAGCCTGCGAGGCTGCGTTCGATTGCGCAGCAGTCGCCAACCCTGCCCCACGGTCTGACGCGAACACCGCACCGCCCGATTTCACGACTGCTTCGCAGCCGAACGCAGCCTCGTGCCTCGGCAGCTGCTACGGGACCGTGGCGGCCTTCAACACCATCAAAACTCCCAGTCAAGCTAAGCCCCACACCGAGGCTTTTCTCTTCGTCGCGCTCGCCCAGCCGATCGCCAACCTGTAGCAGCTGCCGAGCCTGCGAGGCTGCGTCCGACTGCGCAGCAGTCGCCAACCCTGCCCCACGGTCTGACGCGAACACCGAACCGCCAGATTTCACGACTGCTTCGCAGCCGAACGCAGCCTCGCGGGCTCGGCAGCTGCTACGGGACCGTGGCGGCCTTCAACACCATCAAAACTCCCAGTCAAGCTAAGCCCCACACCGAGGCTTTTCTCTTCGTCGCGTTCGCCCAGCCGATCGCCAACCTGTAGCAGCTGCCGAGCCTGCGAGGCTGCGTCCGACTGCGCAGCAGTCGTAAACCCTGTCCCCACGGTCTGACGCGAACACCGAACCGCCAGATTTCACGACTGCTTCGCAGCCGAACGCAGCCTCGTGCCTCGGCAGCTGCTACGGGACCGTGTGGGCCTTCAGCGCGGTTAAAACTGCCAATTGAGGCTCAGGCCTACGCCGTGGCTTTTTTCGCGGCTGGCCAGTTGGCCGGTGTAATCGAGGTTGACCCGCACGTCGCGGCTCAGCGCCAGGCTGGCGTGGGCGCCGACCAACGCGGCGTCGCGCACCAGCGGCGCACCTTCCACCGAAAACGCCGTGCCGCCGCTGGCGAACGCCAAGTGCTGCTGCGAATCAACGCTGCTCAAATTGTGCTGCCAGCCCAGGCTGCCGCTCAGGTCGAGCTGTTGCTGACCGGCGAGATTCAGCGTTTTCAACGCGCGCACACCCAACGTGCTGAGCACCGCATCGCGAGTATCGCCATGGCTTTTCAGCGCGGCGCCATCGCCCTTTTCGGTGAAACCTTCAGTGTCGAGATGCACGTAAGCCAGGTTGGCAAACGGCTCCAGTGCCAACGGTTGCAGGTTCAAGCGATACGCCGCTTCGCCGAAGACCTGAGTAGTCGCCGCGTCAACCTTGGTTTTCTGCTTGGCGCTGACCTCGGCGAATTGCAGGTCACGCTTCACGTCCGCGCGATGCCAGCTGTAGGCGCCGCCCGCGCTCAGGCGCCAGGCACCGAGTTCGCGACCGGCATAAGCGCCGAGGTGGTAACTGTCGACCTGCGCCGAAGAATGCGTGCCCGAGCCCATGCTCACCGAACTGTCGCTGTAACCGGCGACCAGACCGATGCGCGTCTGCTCATCCAGCGCCCCGTCGACACCGCCGAGCAATCCGCCAATCGAGGTGGTGTAACCCGCCGTGTCGTGGCGATCATCCGTCTTGCCCCAAGCGCCGAGGGCTTTGATCCAGCCATTGCTCTGTGCGGCGTTTGCGTCATGCAGACGTTCGCCGACCGCATCACGCAAGTAACGGCTGTCGTTGATCAGCACAGAGCCCAGCGCCGGATAAATCTCCCCGGACAATTGCTGAAACGCCTGTTGCGCCGAACTCGCGGACGGTGACAGCAGCACACTTTCGTACACCGCATTGCCCGCGCCCAAACCTTCGACCGCGCCGGCCACCGCACGCTGATTCGGCGTTTGCCCGACACTGGCGAAGCTCGTTGCGTTGCGTTGAATGTTCAGGCCGACGCCGGTCGCGGAATAGTCGAGGCTGCCGCCGATGAACAGGTAATTCGGCAACACCGCGCCGAATTGCCCCTGAACGCCACCGGCTGCTTGCAGAATGTCGTACTGGCGACCGAGCAGACTTTGCACCTCGCCAGTGCTGAGCAATGTCGGGCTGTTTTCCAGCGACAGACTGACCGTAGCGCCAATGACCCTGGCGGTACCGCCCGCGGCAATGCGGTCGCTGCTGGTCGGCGACAGCTCCACGGCGTAGGTCGAACCGGGCGCAAACGTCACGTCGCCAGCCACTTGCAAAGTGCCGATGGAGTTGCCCGGCGCCACCGTAGCGCCGGCATTTGCGGTGAGTGCGCCGATGCGTCCGGAACCGCCCAACGTGCCGTTGTCATTGACGGTGACGGCGGAAGTCAGCGAACCGTTGACCACCAGCAATCCACCGTTGACCGTGGTCGGCCCGCGATAGGTGCTGTCGCCACTGAGCAGCAAACGCCCGGCGCCGGATTTGGTCAGGCTGCCTTCATAAACGCGGCTGGCCGCAGCGGCATCGCGCGCCATGCCCACCGCGTAGTCAGTCTGATCCTGCTGACTGGCGCCCGCCGCCACACCGTTTTCCCAGCCGTTGTCCTTCAGGGTTTGTTGCCAGGCGCTGTGCTCGGCGAGGTCTTCGCGCTGCCGCTGAATTAACGCCTTGTCGCTGATGCCATTGCTCCAGACATCGCTCTGCCCCGCGCCCAGATTGGCGTCGAACGCGCCGAGCAATTGTCCCGGCCCGCGCATCGCCCGATCCAGATTGGCGACGCCCCAGCCGACCTGATTGTTCGGCGCATCGGTGATCGAACCATCGAGCTGCGTCGCGGTGGTCAACAGCACTTGCAGCGCCTGCTGATTGTTCATGTACGGGTAGCGTTCCATCACCAGCGCCAAGGCGCCGGTGGCGTGCGGCGCCGACATCGAGGTGCCGGACTTGATCGCGTATCCGCCATCGGGAATGGTGCTGTCGATCTTCGCGCCGGGAGTGCTGAGGCACCAGTATTTGGCGATGCCACACTGGTTGTACTTCTGCAAATTGCCTTGGTCGAGCCCCGACACCGCCAGCCAATGACCTTCAAGGTCCGGCTGAAAGTACGGCAGCGCCGAGCGCACGCTGGCGTTCGGATAACCGCTGTTGCCGGCGCTGAACACGTTGATCACGCCGCGCCGGGCAACGTCGGCGGCGGCGTCCAGCCAGGTGCCCTGGTTGTAATGCTGGGCGTACGCAGCGTGCAAATCGTCGAGGGTGCGGTAGCTGACGTCGGGCGGCTGGCTGCCCCAACTGTTGTTGATCGCGCGCGCGCCGGAATCGATCAGCGCGTCATAGGCTGCTTTGAAGTAACGCGGATCCGGGGTTGGGCCGAACAGGAAGCTGTCGTTAGCGTTGGTGTTGGCCACGTAGAGCTGCGCGTTGTACGCGACCCCGTGCATGCCGGCGCCGTCACGCGAGGCAGCGATGGTGCCGGCGACGTGGGTGCCGTGGGAATCGTTGTTGCCGTTGAGCGCGCCGTTGACGTTGAACGGCGTGCCGTTGAGGTAGCTGCCGCTGGCGCTGACCGGGTGATAACGGTCTTTGGCGAACTCGGGATGGGCGGTATCGAAACCGGAGTCCAGCTCACCGATTTTCACCCCTTTGCCGGTGATTCCGGCGGCGTAGGCTTGATCGGCCTGCATCCGCGCCAGACCCCAATCGCGCTGAAACTCGGCCGAACGCCAACTGGCGGCATCGCCGGGTTTGCCGGTTTCCAGGTATTGCGCCTGCGCGGCGGCGGGCATGGCGCACACCACCAGCAACAGTGTGCTGATCGATATCGGTTTGATCTTTTCATCGGTGTTCATGAAGACTCGCTTTTTTGGCGTTTTTAGAGTTTTAAGCCCCTGTTTCGGGGTAGTCACTGAGTCGCATTTTTTGCTTGCACGCTTACCTGTGGCGCGGGGGCTTGTCTGTGGCGAGGGGGCTTGCCCCCGTTGGACTGCGCAGCAGTCCCTGCCTCTGGGGTCGCTACGCAACCCAACGGGGGCAAGCCCCCTCGCCACAACAGCCCTTCAGCCCTTCATTCATTCAGTCATTCAGCCCTCCAGCCTTCTGCCCAAACGCCCTCTCTCCACACTTGATGTGGCGTCAACGAACTCGCGGCCCCTGCCCAAATGCCTCATCCACCCGCGCCAGGTCCTGCTCGCTCAAGGTCCCGGCGTAGTAATGCAACTTGGTCCAGGCCATCAAATAGTCGTAGCGCGCTTGCGCCAGATCGCGGCGGGTGGTGAACAGTTGTTGCTCGGCATTCAGCGCATCGAGGTTGACCCGCTCGCCGCCGAGGATGCTTTGTTTGGTCGACACCACCAGCGCTTCCGCCGACGTCAGGGCCTTTTGATAAGCGCGCAATTTATTCACCCCAGACAGACACGCGCTGAACTGCCGACGCAGTTCGATCAAGGTTTCGCGGGTCTTGCCGTCGAGTTCGTATTCGGCCTGCTCCATGGTGCGGCTGGCCTGGCGGGTCATCGCCGAAACGCCGCCGCCGGCATACAGCGGCACACTGACTTCAATACCAATGGTGTTGGTGTCGTAACGCTGGTTGTAGGTGTTGCCGCTTTCCGATTCGTTCTGGCGCACCGAGGCGTAGGCGCTGACTTTCGGCAAGTGCCCGGCGCGATTGCGTTCGACCTCGTAGCGCGCCACTTCCACGGCTTGGCGCTGCGACGCAAGGTTCGGGTTATTCGCCACCGCCATCTCGTGCCAGGTGTCGTAATTGGCCGGTTGCAGCGCGAAGGTCTGGAAGTTCTGATCCAGCGGCGCGAGGTCGCCGATGTTGATCGCCGGCACACCAATCAGCGCGCCCAATTCGCGCAACGACGCGTCCTGCTCGTCGCGCGCCTCGATCTCCTCGGCGGTGGCCAACTCATAACGCGACTCGGCTTCAAGGATGTCGGTACGCGTGCCCTCGCCCTGACGGAACATGTGCTCGTTCTGCTGGAACTGCTGCTCGAACGCCTTCTTTTTTGCCTGGGCGATGTCGATCTGATCCTGCGCGAACAGCGCTTGGGTGTAGTTCTCGAGGACGCGCACCAGCAACTCCTGGCTCTTGCCGCGAAACGCTTCATCAGCGAACAACGACTGCGCGACGCCCTTGCGATACGAAGCGTAGGCCTCGTAATCGAGCAGCGGTTGCTGCACGGTCAGGGTCGAGCCGTAACTGCTGTAGTTGCGGTCATCGGTGCGGTTTTCACCACGCTCATTCAGCGCTGTGGCTTTCGACGAGTTGCGACCCTTGTTGTAGTTGTAACCGATGCGCGGCAGCAGCCCGGCGCGGCCAATAACGCGGTTTTCCAGGCCGGCATCGCGTTCTTTGATCGCGCCGAGGAACACCGGATCATTGCGCAACGCCTGTTCGTAAATCTCGAACGGCCCGAGGGCCAGTGCACTGTTGCACGTGAGCAACGCCAGGGCTGCCCCGAGCATGGAAAGCTTATTCATACCACCGAACATCCTTATTCCTCGGTCAACGCGGAGCCTGCCCGGTCGAGCAGCGGTTTGAACAAATAGTTGAGGAGTGAACGTTCCCCCGTGCGCACGAACATCTCCGCGGGCATGCCGGGCTTGATCACCAGCCCGTGGAGTTTTTCCATGGCTTGGTCACTGACGCTGCTGCGCAACACGTAATACGGCGCGCCGGTTTTTTCGTCGATCATCTGGTCGGCGGAAATCAGGCTGACTTCGCCGGGCACGCGCGGGGTGCTGCTCTGGTTGAACGCGGTGAACAGAATGTCCACCGGCAAGTGCGTGCCGACCTTGTCGATCAGGTTGATCGGCAAGTGCCCTTCGACTTCCAGCGTGGTGCCTTGCGGGACGATTTCCAGCAGAGTTTCGCCCTGACGGACCACCGCGCCTTCGGTGTGAACCCCCAGATTGACCGCGATGCCGTCAGCCGTTGCGATGATTTCGCGGTGCTGCAAATCGAAACCGGCGGAGGTCAGTTGCTCCTTGAGCGTGACGCTTTTCAGTTGCGCGTCGCCCAGTTGCGTGCGGACTTCTTTCTGGTATTCCTCGATGTGCTGTTGCAGCTTGAGTTTCGCTTCGAGAATGCCCTGCTCCACCCGACCGCTTTCGCCGCTGTTCTCGGCCAATTGCTGCTGGACTTGCGACAACTGCCGCTGATATTCCATCAGCCGATTGCGCGGGATGTAGCCGTTGTCGGCCAGCGGTTGCAGGTTGCTCAGTTGCTGTTGCAGCGAGCTGACCTGGGCGTTGAGGTCGGTGCGCGCGCGGCGCATGCCGGCCAGTTGCGCGTTGGCGCCTTCAATGTTTGCGCGCAAACCGCCCTGCTCACGGGCAAACGCTTCGCGGCGACTGCTGAACAACTGGCGTTGACCTTCAAGCACCAGCGCCAGACGCGGGTCGGCGTCCTTGCTCAGTTCGGCGGGGAAAGTCACTTGCTTGAGGTTGTCGCGTTCGCTCTCCCAACGCGCGACGCTGGCCCACGCCATGCGGTACTGCGCCTGCAACGAATCGACATCGGCGGCGGCTTGGGTCTGGTCGAGTTGGAACAGCGGCTGGCCCTGCTTCACCACTTGCCCTTCGCGCACCAGAATTCGGCTGACCACGCCGTTGCCGATTGACTGCACGGCTTTGCGTTTGCCCGATACCACGACCGTGCCTTGCACCGGAATCCCTTGATCGAGCGGCGCGAGGCTGGCCCAGGTGAAGAAGCTGCCGGCGCCGACGATGGCCAGAATCCAGCCCATTCGCGCAAAAAATCTGGCGTCGCGTTCAGGGCGTTCGGCGATGTAATCGTGTTCCATGCTGGCTTCGTTTGCAGCGTTCATGCGTGTGCTGGTCATACACCCGAATTCCTTGTCGAGGGCTGATACTGCCGACTCATGCTGAGCCCGCCGGGTGCCTGTTGGGGTTTCTGCTCCTGATTGGCAGGCTGATTGGCGGATTGATTGCCCGGCTGATTGCCGGAAAGCGCTTTGAGCACTTCCTGACTCGGTCCGAACGCTTGCAAACGGCCGTCGCTGAGTACCAGCAATTTGTCGGCCTGGGCCAGCGCCGAAGAACGATGAGTCACCAGAATTACGCTGGTGCCATTGGCTTTCATGTGCGCGATGGCGCTGGCCAACGCCGCTTCGCCAACGGTGTCGAGGTTGGAATTGGGTTCATCCAACACCACCAGGCTCGGCTTGCCGTATAACGCGCGGGCCAGTGCTACACGCTGTTTCTGGCCGCCGGACAAACCGCTGCCGTCCTCGCCCAGAACCGTGTCGTAGCCTTGCGGCATGCGCAGGATCAATTCGTGGACACCGGCGTGTTGTGCGGCCTCGACCACTTGCTGCGGATCGGCTTCGCGAAAACGCGCGATGTTTTCGGCGATGCTGCCGCTGAACAGCTCGATGTCTTGCGGCAGGTAACCGATGTAGGGGCCGAGGTCGTCGCGGTTCCAGCGATGGATGTCGGCGCCGTCGAGTCGCACCGTGCCGCCGAGGGTGGGCCAGACGCCGACCAGCACCCGGGCCAGCGTCGATTTGCCGGAACCGGAGGCGCCGAGCACGCCGAGCACTTCCCCGGCGCCGAGGCTGAAACTGACCAGGTGCAGCGTCGCGTTGCGCTGCCCCGGCGGGCCGGCGCTGACTTGTTCGAACGTGATCTGGCCTTTCGGTGCCGGCAGCGCCATGGCTTCGTCGCTCGGCGGGTACGCTTGCAGCAGCGAATCGAGGCGGCGGTAGGCGAGTTTGGCGCCGCTCCACTGCTTCCACACGGCAATCAATTGATCAATCGGGCTGAGCACGCGGCCCATCAAAATCGAACCGGCGATCATCATCCCGGCGGTCATGTCACCCTTGATCACCAGCAATGCGCCGAGGCCCAGCACCAGTGATTGCAGGCACAGGCGCAGGGTTTTGCTCAGCGAGCTGATGACCGCGCCGGTGTCGCTGGCCTGATTCTGCAAGCCGAGAAACCGCGAATGCACCTGAAACCAGCGCTTGCGCAAGACCCCGAGCATGCCCATCGCCTGAATGGTTTCGGCGTTGTGCAGGTGGCTGGTGGCCAATTGGCTGGATTTCTGCGAGAAGCCTGACGCCTCGCTCAACGGCTTTTTGGTCATGGCCTCGTTGAGGCACGCCAGGCCGATCAGCAGCACGGCGCCGGCCGTGGCGAGCACGCCGAGCCAGACGTTGAACAGGAAAATCACGAAGAGGTACACCGGAAACCACGGCGCATCGAAGAAA
This sequence comes from Pseudomonas prosekii, assembly GCF_900105155.1. Lineage (NCBI taxonomy): Bacteria > Pseudomonadati > Pseudomonadota > Gammaproteobacteria > Pseudomonadales > Pseudomonadaceae > Pseudomonas > Pseudomonas prosekii. Next base: position 5,886,515 of record NZ_LT629762.1, on the reverse strand, counting down.
GCAAACAGCGCCGGGCCGGTGACAAATTGGCGAATGTGGGTCAGGTCGCCCAACGATTGCCCGGCGTTGCCCTCGCCCTTGAACAGGTTGCGCTCGAACGCGGCTTGATAAACCCGCAGGTTGAAGCGTCGTTCCAGTTGGCTGCCGATGCGGATGACGATGAAGCTGCGGACGATTTCCAGCAAACCGATGAAGGCGAAGAAGCCGACGACCATCAGCGACAGCATCGCCAGGGTGGTTTCGTTCTGCGACGAGAGCACCCGGTCGTAGACCTGCAACATGTATATCGACGGGACCAGCATCAGCACATTGATCAATGCGGTAAAACAGCCAACGCTGATCAAGATGCTCTTGTAATCGCCCAATGCCTTGAATAAGGGTGCGGTCGCTGAGGCATTCGCCATCTTCATTGATTTTCCCTGATGTTATTACTCGTCATTCTTTGACGAGGGTTGTTTAACTGCCCGCACTTGGGCCACAGCATGTTCTGTCGGATAACGCTTACAAATGAATAACAACTTTCTTTGCGCAAACGGGAGTTGCCTGCTTATAGAGGCAACTGCCGTATTTACATGCGTCATTAGTGCGCGGCGCGCACCAGGGTAATAATCAGCCCGGACTTCAAAGTGCTGGTGTAACGCCCTTCGCGCTCACGGCTGAAAAACACAATTCTGGAACCTTCCTTGCCGGTGATCGAGATGCCGTCCGGTTCGGTGAACCAGCCGATCGCCGTCTCTTGCAGCCAGGCGCTGAGACAATCGGCGCCGTCGCCCAAGGTCTGCTCTTGCTGAAAATCGATGACGCAAACATTCGACGGTTTGTCCTGCAGGGCCTGGGACTCTGCCGTGTCTTGCGCGGCATTCAGGGTCGCCTGCCACTTGCCGGCCAGCTCCGAGGGATCCGCTAATCTGAGGCTGCTTGCCATGGCTACTTCTCCAAAAAAAATCATGAGCGTCGCCAAGAGCCACGCCGTCGCTTTGCAGGTAAAGGCGTTACGGGTCATAGGACGTTTTACTCCAGCGGGTAGCCTTACTGACAGCGGGCATTGATGCAAGGACAGAGCACGGCGCCGATCGCGCCGCGCTCCTTGTTGCGTCGGATCAGGCCACGATGTCCGTGGTCACTGCCTGGCCAACGGTGCTGACGAGGAAGTCAGCCACGCCGTGCCCGGAGAAATCCACCGACAGTTGGCTGTTGCCACCCGAAGAGGTCAACACTGCATCGCCCACTGCACCAGTGAACGAATTCACGAAGTGCAGGCCTGCGCCTTTGGTGATGCCGGTCAGGTCAATCTTGTCCAGGCCGCTGACAAAATCGAGGATTTGATCGACTGCACCTGGCTTGGAATCAGAGCTGGCAGCGAACACAAAGGTGTCCGAACCGGCACCGCCCCACAGTTTGTCCGCGCCGCCAGCGCCGTAGATGATGTCGTTGCCGGCACCGCCCTTCAGCTCGTTGGCGACGGTGTTGCCGATCAGCAGATCGTTGCCCGAACCGCCAATCGCGTTCTCGATCGTCACGCCTTTGGCAATGGAGATGTTGCCAACCATGCCGCCAACGTCGGAGAACGAGGTTTCATTGAGGTTGATCTTCTGGTTTTGGGTAAAACCGGAGAAATCCAGAGTATCCTTGCCGCCCGCATCCCACACCGAGAACACTACTTTGTCCGACGACGAAGACGCGCTGAGGAAATCGCGACCGGCGTTGGAGTTGAAGCCGTAAGTGGTGTCACCGGTACGGGTCGAGGTGTTGGCGCCGTAGAGTTTCTGGATCGCGGCAATGTCGTCCATCAGCGGGCCGGACGAATACGCTTCGACGCCACCCTTGCTGAAGTTCTGGCTGGTATTGCTTTCACTCCAGTAGCTCATGACGCTGTAACCGCGAGTGTCTTGGCCGTAGGACGCGTCTTTGTAGCTCGGGTTGCCTTCGCCGGCGTTGTAGTCGCCGGGGTGAGCCAGGCCCAGGGTGTGACCGATTTCGTGGGTCAGGGTCTGGCGCCCGTAGTTGTTCAGGCCAGGCGTCTTGTTGACGTCGTAGCCGCTGCCAGTCAGGTACCACGAAGTACCGTCATAACCCGCGCCAGTGCCAGGCAGGTAAGCGAAGGCTGCCGCGCCGTCCTGTCCGCCGCTGTAGTTACCGAAGGTCATGTGACCGTCGCCGCCCGAGGCTTGCTCGGTGAAGGTGACTTTTGCCACATCAGCCCAGGATTGCATGGCGAGTACGGCTTGGGCTTTCTGCAAAGCACTGAACTCGCTAAACCCGGAAATCCCGTGCTTGTTCATGACCGACGAGGACGCCGATTTCAGGAACGTGTAGGTCAGATCGATCTTGCCATTGCTGTCGGCGTCGCGATAAGCCGCGCCGTCACGCAGCAGCTCGGTTGCTGCACGATCTACGGAGAACGAGGGTTTGCCATTGACCGTGAGGTTACCGCCACGATCGTACTGATGGGCAAAGCTGTTGATCTGGTTCCACGCCGCGCTGGTTGCTGCCAATGCGCTTAGTGAGTCAACAGCGGTGTCTTTTACTTTCGACATAAACACACTTCCTTGTTAAGCAGTTGAACAGTTTTAGACAGATAACGACGATCCCTGGCGAGATCGTCCTATCACTCGCCCAATGAAGGCGAAAGAAAACTGACACAATTTGAAATCAGACGTCTAGTACTTTTTTGACGTCAAATCGAAGTGCAACGGAATATGCCCGGAAACATGGGAGGAACGGACGAAAGATATTTTAAGGGGAGGGTTTTGCAAGGATTGTCAGACAATAGGCTATTTAATAATTAAATATGCCTAAGTTGTTTTTTGTCGAAGGCGTCTCAGTTTGCGCAACTTATTAATATGAGTGCCAGTGCATTGCTACTACGCGTACCAACTAACGGATTTGTATGTTTTGACAGAGTTTGCGGCCGCTGCGCGACCGGACGCAGGCTTCGCCAGCTGCTACATGGGGATGTGTTGCCTGCGAAACCGAGCATCGCCCGGTGATCGCAATCCCCTGTAGCAGCTGCCGAAGGCTGCGAAGCAGTCGCCCAACTTTACGCACGGCGGCCGCTGCGCGACCGGACGCAGGCTGCGCCAGCTGCTACATGGGGATGTGTTGTCTGCGAAACCGCGGATCGCCCGGTGATCGCAATCCCTTGTAGCCGCTGCCGAAGGCTGTGTTCGGCTGCGAAGCAGTCGCCTAACGTTACGCACGGCGGTCGCTGCGCGACCGGACGCAGGCTTCGCCAGCTGCTACATGGGGATGTGTTGCCTGCGAAACCGCGCATCGCCCGGTGATCGCAATCCCTTGTAGCAGCTGCCGAAGGCTGCGTTCGGCTGCGAAGCAGTCGCCTAACGTTACGCACGGCGGTCGCTGCGCGACCGGACGCAGGCTTCGCCAGCTGCTACATGGGGGGATGTGTTGTTGGCGAAACCGCGGATCGCCCGGTGAGCGCAATCCCTTGTAGCAGCTGCCGAAGGCTGCGTTCGGCTGCGCAGCAGTCGCTGGATTTCACAGCCAGCACGCGTCCCACAGGGGGTAGTCGTGAACTCGTGTTACCAGCCCTGCCCTCACAGGATTAAGGATGACGTACCGCGCAAGGTCTTTCAGGTCTTCCTCTTTGCGAACCGCCCGGTCTTGATAGCCCTTCTGCCATAACCGCCCTTGCCGCCTCAAGGCAAGATTGACCGCGCGACTGCTGCGCGCCTTGATTCGGCACATCACTTCGGCCAGCGTCCTGTTGCGCAGTTGCAGCAGGCAGTGCACATGATCCGGCATCACCACCCAAGTCAAAAAATCCGCCCAACCATCCTCCTGCGCCTCCCGCAACTGTTTCACCACCAACCGGGCCAAACGCCAATCAGCAAAAAACGGCTGCCGTTGGTGAACGACAGCCGTTATCAGGTAAATCCGCCCTGGCTCAGAGAAACGGCCTATGCGCAGCCGACCCGCATTCAAACAGACAGGCATTCCATTGCCTCCATTCCCACCCAAAGATCAGCGCAAATCTACAGCCTCAACCCTCAGTTGGATAAGCCGCAATCACTACAAGACAAGACGTCTCAACTCCCCGTCCGAATCTTGTTCCACACCCGCGTGCGGATTCGGTCGATGTTCAGGGGCATGGCTTCGAGGGCGAACAATTTGCCCATCATTTCCTCGCTCGGGTAGACCTTGGTGTCGTTCTTGATTGCCGGGTCGATCAGGCTGTCGGCTGCGGAGTTGCCGTTGGCGTAGTGCACGTGGTTGCTGATGCTGGCCATCACGTCCGGGCGCAGCAGGTAGTTCATGAAAGCGTAACCGGCCTTTTCGTCAGGGGCGTCGACGGGCATCGCGACCATGTCGAACCAGATCGCCGCGCCTTCCTTGGGAATCGCGTAGCCGATGTCGACGCCGTTCTTCGCCTCTCTGGCACGGGTTTCCGCTTGCAGAATGTCGCCGGAGAAGCCGACCGCTACGCAGATATCGCCGTTGGCCAGGTCGCTGGTGTATTTCGAGGAGTGGAAATAACTCACGTACGGCCGCACTTTCATCAGCAGCGCTTCAGCCTTTTTATAGTCTTCGGGATTTTTGCTGTGGTGCGGCAGCCCGAGGTAATTCAGCGCGGCGGGGAGCAATTCCGGGCCATTGTCGAGGATCGCCACGCCGCACTTTTGCAGCTTCTGCATGTTTTCCGGTTTGAAGATCAAGTCCCAGGAATCCACCGGCGCGTTGTCGCCGAGCACCGCTTTGACCTTGGCGATGTTGTAGCCGATGCCAGTGCTGCCCCACAGGTACGGAAAACCGTGTTCGTTGCCCGGGTCGTTGGTCTGCAACGCTTGCAGCAGCGGCGGATTCAGGTTTTTCCAGTTCGGCAACTGCGCCTTGTCGAGTTTCTTCAGCGCCCCGCCCTGAATCTGCCGGGCCATGAAATGGTTGGACGGAAACACCACGTCATAACCGGATTTGCCGGTCATCAACTTGCCGTCGAGGGTTTCGTTGCTGTCGTAGACGTCGTAGCTGAAGCCGATGCCGGTTTCTTTCTGGAAGTTCTTGGTGGTGTCCGGGGCAATGTAGTCCGACCAGTTGTAGATTTTCACGGTCTCGGCCGCGTGCCCGAGGGTCGCAACCAGTGCCAGCGGAGCCAAAGTCAGGGTTTTTCGGATCATGAGTCGATTCCTGTATGGGGTTTTTATTGGCAGGCAATCAAAAGATCAAAATCAAAAATCAGAAAATCAAAACGTAACTCTTGCGCACGGTTTCCTGGATGTCCCAGATACCGAGGCTGTTGGCCGGCAACATCAGTGCATCGCCGGCTTCTATGTGCAGGGTTTCACCGTCATCCGGGGTAAACGTGCAGCGGCCCTGAATGAAGTGGCAGAACTCCTGAGCCACAATCTGCCGCCGCCAGCGCCCCGGCGTGCATTCCCAGACGCCGGTTTCGACGCCGTCGTCGCGTTCGACGCTGGTGGTCGAAGCCACGGCGATCGGGCTGCCGAGCGGCACGGCCACGGGGTTGGATTCATCCAGTTGGAGCGTTGCGGTGTTTTTGAATTGGGTAATGCTCATCGGAATACCTGTGGATTGAGAACGCTGTTTTAGTGCATGAAACCTTCCATGAACTCGGCCACGCCGCTGGCCAGTTTGCGTCGCCACGGTGCGGTGGCCGGGTTGGCAAGGGTCTGGTCTTCGTGGACAAAGCTGCGGATGATCGCGTTGTAACCGAGCCAGCGGCAGGGTTCCGGCTCCCACGCCCGGAGCGCGTCGAGGCCGCCCTGCGGGATCACCCACGGTTGGCGTACCAACTCGGTATCGCGCTCCAGAATCAAGTCGGCCAACGTCCGGCCGCCGAGATTGCTCGCGCCAACGCCCTCGCCGCCGTAACCACCGGACAGCGCGATGCCACTGGCGCGATCACAGAGCATGTGCGGCTTGAAGCGCCGCGACATGCCGAGGTTGCCGCCCCAGGCGTGGGTGATTCGGACATTTTTCAGTTGAGGGAACAGCTCACCGAACAGGTAGCGGCGCAGCTCGACTTCGCTGGTCGAGAGGTCGAAGTCGTGTCGCAACTTGCCGGCAAACTGGTAACCGCCGCGAGCGCCGAATACCAGGCGGTTGTCGGCGGTGCGCTGGCCGTAAGTGACCTGACGGCTGGCTTCGCTGAACGCCTGGCCCTGGCTCAGGCCGATTTCATCCCAGGTCGCGGCGGACAGCGGCTCGGTCGCGACCAGCAGGCTTTGCACCGGCAGTTGATAACGCCCCAGCGGCGGCAGCGTGACGGAATAACCTTCTACCGCCGGCACCACCCAGCGACTGCGCACCGAGGCTTTCGCTGTGCGCAGGCTGCCGGACTGCCACTGCGTAACAGGGCTGTTCTCGTAAATTTTGACGCCCATGCCTTCCACGTTTCGCGCCAATCCCCGAACCAACTTTGCCGGGTGAATGGTCGCGACGTGCGGTGCATAGATACCGCCATACGGTTTGGCAATTCTGATCTGTTGCGCCAATTGCTCGGGGCTGAGCCAGCGGTAGTCGTTTTCGTTCAGGCCCTGGCCATGCAGCTTGTCCAGATAACTGCGCAGGCTGCTTTCCTGTTCGGGATAACGCGCCGCGCAATACAGCACGCCGCCCTTGCGGTAATCGCAGTTAATGCCTTCGCGTTCGAGGACGATCTCCACTTCATCGGGAATGCTGTGCAGCAAATCGAACGAGGCGCGACGCTCTTCGGCTGGCAGACCGGCGAGCAAACGGTCTTCGCCGAGCAGATTGCCCATCAGCCAGCCGCCATTGCGGCCGGAGGCACCAAAACCGGCGATTTGCGCTTCGATGATGGCAATTTTCAGATCTGGCGCCAGGCGTTTGAGGTAATACGCAGTCCACAGCCCGGTGTAACCCGCGCCGATAATGGCCACGTCGACGTCCAGGTCCCGCTCCAGGGCCGGACGCGCCAGTAACGGCTCGTCGAGTTGATCCATCCACAAACTGATCGTGCGCCACGCCGACATACACCACTCCGCCAATCCAGACTTCAATGGCGTCGATCCTAGAGGGTGAAGTCAGAGGCTGTCGTGCGCGCGTGCACGCAAAGAAATTTGTTTGACGTAAGCCTTGGGCGATTGCCCGGTGTGCTGGCGGAAACAACTGTAGAACGCCGACAGCGAGTTGAACCCGGCGGCGAACGCCAGTTCGTCGACCCGCAGCGGCGGCGTGGCGTTGTCCAGCGCCGCGAGCAAATGCTGCAGACGAGCCTGGTTGACGTAACGATAAAAGCTTTGCCCGAGCACTTGGTTGAGCAGATAGGAAATCTGGTTGCGGCTGTACCCGCACTCCTTCGCCACGCGCTGCAAGTCGAGTTCGGGATCGAGATAAGGTTGCTGGCGCTGGAAGTATTGCTCCAGGTCTTCGGCCATGAAGCTCAGTTGGCGCGGCGACAAACCGAGGCGACTCGCCGCCGGGCGCAGGTTGTTCGCGGTTTTGCTCGGCGCTTGCTCACGCACCAGCGAGGCGTATTCATTAACGCGCCATATCAGGCCATCGCGCACGGTAATCGCTTCGCTGGAGCGAAACGACACCAGGCCGTCGGTGCCGCGCAAGGTCATGCGGTACTGGATGAACGCGGTGTTGCCGTCCAGGCGAATGCGGTCGGAATGTTCCAGTGCTTCATCGGGATTGCGCGGCATGCTGTCTCGAACGTAATCGCGCAGTTCGTCCAGCCCCATCACGCGGTTCTGGAAAAAGTCGCTGTACTGGATGTCCGGGTGGTACAGCGCCATCACGCCGTACAGATCCCGGTGTTTCCAGCACAAGTGGTAACGCATCACTGTCTCACCCGTGGCCTGGGTTTGCAGCGGGCCATCATCATCGACTTGCATAAAGGGCTCGGCGAAAAACCCCGAGCTTGCCCAAGTTCGGCTTCGGCTTCAATGGTCTGGCGCCTGCGCAGCCGTAATGGCCTATTGCTCAAACCCGCCAGCGACGTGACACAGATCAAAAAACCCGACGGCAATCGCTAAACGGACTGAAAAAAGCCACGTGTTTTTAACATGCGGGTGCTACTTTTAACTGCATTCACCGGTTGAGCCAATGAAGGTTCTACCCCTCCTCACATGAGCTAATGGAAGCGCTCGATGACTAAGGCGGGCAACACATGAACAAAGGTTCGAGCAAGGTCACCTTCCCCAACGCCTGCCAGCTGATGCGCTGGCATTTTCATCCGATGGGTTTCGAGGCGAGCATGGACGCGCCGGGCAGCATGATCGCCCGACTGTTTGACCGTGCGAGTGGCGAAACCATGATCGCCATCGCCGGCATCCCCTGCGCGACGGTGATGAACGCAGCTGATGTCGAACGAATAATCGAAGCGGTGGAAGATGAGCTGGAAGCGTTTATTCCACCAATGGCGCTGAGGAACTATGCCTGAGCGTGGTTGGTGATGATCAGAAGCCCACAGGAAGTGGGCTTTTTTGTGGGCGTCGTTTAAATCGCCAAAACGCTGAGATTCCCTGTAGGAGCGAGCCTGGTCGCGAAAGCGCGGTGTCAGTCAATACATGTGCTGGATAACAACCGCTATCGCGAGCAGGCTCACTCCTACACGGGGGGTGGGTTTGCATCGGGATTTGGTCAGGCGGATTTTGTGCTTTGGCGGTGGTCGGCGAAGAACGCTTTGCCCTTGCCGACTTTGTCCGACGCCTTGGGCATGTTCACTGCCTGACCCTCCTGAGCATCGACGTACCAATAACAATGGCTCACCGCCCGGGTGATGCCGACATACGCCAGGCGCAAAATCTCGTCTTTCTGCGCGTTGTCGTAAGCCTCGGTATCACCAGCCTTGCCCAATCCGGCCATGCGATATACCTGATTTTTGTACGGCGAACTGGTCAAGTGCTGACAGTCGCCCAACAAGAACACCGCGTCGGCCTGTAGGCCTTTGGCGCTGTGGTACGTCAGCTGCTTCAGCCTTCGGTCCGCATAAGGCAAGCTAGAATCCACATTAACTAAAGGCTGAATATGCTGTTCTATCAACAACTTATCGCTGCTTTTTCGATAGAGCATCAAGATAGAATCGCCGCGTTTGTAGTGCTCCATCAGCCGCTGCGCCATGCCCTGATCATCACGATCCAGCACATTCACCGGCAGCAATGCTTTAGGTTCACCGCTGGCCTTGGCTTTCTTTCCTGAGATTGACGGGGCTGCGCGAACGATATGCTCGGCGGCATCGATGATGTGCTGATGGCTGCGGTAGTTGTCGCTGAGCATTACCCGCGTGGTGCCTGGCGACGGGAATTCCTTGTTGAACTCCATGAAATACGTCGGCGAACTGCCGCGCCAGCCATAGATCGACTGCCAATCATCGCCCACACACAGCAGCGACGACCGCTGGGCGCCGCGCCCGACATGCATCGCCGGACCACGACTGCGGATTTCGGCGAGACTGGCGCGGATCCAGGAAACGATCTGCGGCGAAACGTCCTGAAACTCGTCGATCATCAAATGCGCCAGAGGCCGCAGCAGCTCATTGCTCAATAGCTTGAGGTTCTCCGGCGAGTGCTCGCTGAACAACGCGAACATCCGGTTGTAGGTCATTACTGGCGGCTTCTGATCGAGCAAGTGATCTTCGAAGGCGCGCCAGAACAGGCTCAGGGCCTCGAAGAAGAACCGGTCCGGATCGTCTTTGGCGAAACTCATGCGGCCAACCGCGTCCGGCACGTCGAGGCCAAGGTTCTCGATGAACCCGGCGGCACCGACAAAACAGTCGAGCAGCGGCGCCGACGCCAGTTCGCCTTTGACCTTGTAATCGAAGCCCGGCCCGGCGCTGGCATCACCGGCCAGCGACGCCAAAACGCGCTTGGACGACTCGTAACTATCCAGCCATATCAAAGGCTTACGACAGAAAGCTTGAAACAGGGTGCGCTTTACGGCCCACTCGGCGCGGACGCTGAGCTTGGCGTTTGGGCGGTTGAGCTGCGGGTTTTCCCGTGGGTCAAAACCGAGCACGACCCAGGCGTCGAGGCTTGGGATATAGCCGTGGCAATGGAAGGTCGAGCCATTGATGTCGAAGGTCTGGCGGTTGGGCTCGATGCCTTTGATCGGCCAGGCGCCGGCGCGAAACCACAGGTCCTCGATGGTGTCGCAGAGTTCTTCATCGCGCTTGGCGGCGAGTTCGGTTACAGCTACACGTTTCTGCACGTCCGGGTGATCGCGCTCCAGCTCCTTGAGCTGCAAGGCGTGGCGCGACAATGGCTGAATCAATCCACGGAAACGCTCGTCGCTGGTGAACAAGTGGTGGTAGCAGGCGTTCAGTTGCTGGCGCTGCGCGTCGTTGATGCGCAGGTCGAACGGATTGCTGTCGACCTCTTCGTCGCCACTCTGCGGGCGATTGCTGAGGTTTTCAAAGGCTTGCAGGCGCTCGAAACCCGGCAGACTGCGGACCATCGGCAGAATCCGCGAGTGAAAGGTGCGCACCAGATCCCGCGCTTCTTTCAGGCTCAGCAACCGCCCCCAGAGGCCAAACAGTTCGATCAGCTTATTGATGAAATCCTTGCGCGACTCGCGGGTGAAGGTCACCACGGTCATCGAATCGAGCTCGAAACCCAGGTAGTGGTTGAGCAACAGAATGCGCAGCACCAGCGTCGTCGATTTGCCGGCACCGGCACCGGCAATCACCGAGGTCGATGGCGTGTCGCTGAAGATCATCTTCCACTGCGCGACGCTCGGCTGCGCATGCGCCGGCAGCAGGCGCGCAACGTCGGCTTTCATACGTTTCTTGATGTCGGCATTCAGTGGCAGCCGCCAGTCATCGAACAGGTGATCGTCAACACTCGGTGGCCGGTGCTCGGTGCAGCGCGAATCGCGGATCAGCAGTACCTGCCGGCCTTCTTCCAGCCCTTCGAGCTTGCCTTCCTTAAACCCGTAATCGACCCCAGCGGTGTGGCCGCTGCGAAAACCGTCAGCCTGGCCGTGCAGCCACGACGCCCGGTGCTGCGCGCGCAACCGCGTCAAGCCGTGGCCAAAGAACCGCGCGGCCAGGCGCTTGAACAACGGCATCTCGGCTAACGGCCGAAGTTCGGGAGGAAGCTCAGAGGTTTGAGGCTCGAAGTTATGAAGCTCGGGGGTGTGTTGCGGCACGCGGTCGGACTCCAGGGTGTGAGGCTGTTGGCGGCTATGGTGTCTGCATTTGCCCGGCAGTTCTAGTGAAATGCTTACAGGTCATTGGCTTATGCGATGAAGTGAAGGCTGGATGAGACTATTAACGCGCCGCGAACCATCAAATAATTGGATGGTTTTGAAGCAGTTTTTACGCTTTTTATCGATTAACGCCTGATAGATGATGCCCGCCATTAACCACCGGTTCGTGATTCGTGGCCCAGGCGCTCAGCCCCATGACGGACCTATCAGGAGACGATCATGCTTGAACTCAGACCTTTCAAAACATTGGGCGGCGCTCACCACGGCTGGTTGGATGCCCATCACCACTTTTCGTTCGCCGAGTACCACGACCCGCAGCGCATGAACTGGGGCAACCTGCGCGTATGGAACGACGACATCATTGCCTCGGGCACCGGTTTCCCGCAGCACTCGCACCGCGACATGGAAATCATCACTTACGTGCGTGAAGGCGCGATCACCCACCAGGACAACCTCGGCAACAAGGGCCGCACTGAGGCCGGCGACGTTCAGGTCATGAGCGCCGGCACCGGGATTGCTCACAGCGAGTACAACCTGGAAGCAAGCGAAACGCGGATATTCCAGATCTGGATCATTCCCAATGAAGCCGGTTCGGCACCATCGTGGGGCGCCAAGCCGTTTCCAAAAGGGCAACGCGAAGGTTTTGTAACCTTGGCCAGCGGCAAGGACGGCGACGATCAGAGCCTGCGAATTCGGGCAGATGCGCGTTTGGTCGCAGCTAATCTCAAGGCTGGTGAAACCGCGGAATATCACCTGGATGCTGGGCGCCGCGCCTATCTGGTGCCGGCGACCGGGGTGATTGAAGTCAACGGGTTACGCGCAGAAGCTCGAGACGGCGTTGCGGTCGCGGATGAGCAGGTGCTGCGGGTGACGGCGGTCGAAGACAGCGAAGTTGTGCTGGTGGATCTGGCTTGATCGAGTAAATTCCAGGCAAAAAAATGGGCGACCTGATGGTCGCCCTTTTTTTGCGTAATGCCGATAGTGCTGAGGGAGTCAGGCCTTCTGATTTGCCAAAGTTATGACCCTCGCTCGCCACAGGGAGGTTCACTTACCCCGGCCATCCTCAATCGGCCTCAATCGTCATCGGTTACTTCGCTGAGATAGCGCCATCCACCAGCGTTTGCGCTTCGGCGACCAACTGCTTGAGGTGTTCGTCGCTGACAAAGCTTTCTGCGTAGATCTTGTAGATGTCTTCGGTGCCCGATGGACGCGCGGCGAACCAGCCGTTCTCGGTCATGACTTTCAAACCGCCAATCGCCTGATCGTTGCCCGGCGCGTGGCTGAGGATGCTCTGGATCGCTTCGCCGGCCAGTTGCGTCGAGGTCACTTGATCCGGGGACAACTTGCTCAGCAAGGCTTTCTGCTCAGGATTGGCTTTGGCATCGACACGCACCGAGAACGGTTCGCCCAGTTCGTCAGTCAAGGCGCGATAAGCCTGGCTCGGGTCGCGGCCAGTGCGCGCGGTCATTTCTGCCGCCAGCAACGCCGGGATCAAGCCATCCTTGTCGGTGCTCCAGACGCCGCCGTCCTTGCGCAGGAACGAGGCACCGGCGCTTTCTTCGCCGCCGAAACCTAGCGAGCCGTCGAACAAACCGTCAGCGAACCATTTGAAGCCGACCGGCACTTCGTACAGACGACGGCCGAGGCGTTTGGCCACGCGATCGATCAAGCCACTGCTGACCACGGTTTTACCCACGGCGGCATCAGCACGCCACTGCGGGCGGTTCTGGAACAGATAGTCGATGGACACCGCGAGGTAGTTGTTCGGCGCCAACAGGCCGCCGGACGGGGTGACGATGCCGTGGCGGTCGTGATCCGGGTCGCAACCGAAGGCGACATCGAAGCGGTCTTTGAGACCGATCAAACCTTGCATGGCGTGCGTGGACGACGGGTCCATGCGGATCTGCCCGTCCCAATCGACGGTCATGAAACGGAAGGTCGGATCAACTTGGGTGTTAACCACTTCCAGGTCCAGACGGTAATGCTCGGCAATCGCCGACCAGTAGCGAACCCCTGCTCCGCCCAGCGGATCGACGCCCAAATGCAGCTTGGCGTCGCGAATCGCGTCGAAGTCGATCACGTTGATCAGGTCGGCAACGTAAGTGTTGAGGTAATCGTGGCGATGGGTGGTGCTGGCCTTGAGCGCCTGCTCGTAGCTGATGCGTTTCACGCCCGCCAGTTTGTTGCCGAGCAGTTCGTTGGCCTTGGCTTCGATCCACTTGGTGATGTGCGTATCGGCCGGGCCACCGTTGGTGGGGTTGTACTTGTAGCCACCGCTTTGCGGCGGATTGTGCGACGGCGTGATGACGATGCCGTCCGCCAGGCCCGAGGTGCGGCCGCGGTTGTAGCAAAGGATTGCGTGGGAAATCGCCGGGGTCGGGGTGTACTCGTCGCCCTCGGCAATCATTACGGTGACGCCATTGGCCGCAAGCACTTCGAGCGCGCTGGCGCCAGCCGGGGTCGAAAGCGCGTGGGTGTCGATGCCGACAAACAGCGGACCGTCGATGCCTTGGGCTTCGCGGTACAGGCAGATCGCCTGACTGATCGCCAGCACGTGCCATTCGTTGAAACTCAAGTCGAAGGAGCTGCCGCGGTGACCGGACGTGCCGAAAGCAACACGCTGTGTAGAAACGGAAGCATCAGGCTGGCCGGTGTAATAAGCCGTTACCAGTCGCGGGATGTCGACCAACAACTCTGCCGGTGCCGTTTTGCCCGCAAAAGGACTGAGTGTCATGCAAAACCTCTGGAATCGAGTGGTTCAGGAATAGAGACGGAGTTTACTGGCAGTTTGACCGCAGCGCGATGCGAACGATCCCGCGTTGTCGAGGATCGTTGCAGACCGTCTCAATCAATCGTTTCCAGACGCAAGGCATCACCCAGCAGACTTAGCGCGGCGCCGAGATTGTGCTCGCCACTGAACGTGTGGCTCAGGCGCAGATGCTGCGTGTGCAGGCCTTGCAGGCTGAACAGCTCGCCCGGCGCGATCACCACTTGCTGTTTAAGCAGGCGCTGGAACACCCGGCGCACGTCCACCGGGCGCAGCGACCGCGCCCAGATCGTCGCGCCACCCTGCGGTTCGACCGGTTGCAAGGCGTCGCCGACCTTTTCGTGCAACAGCTGGATCATCTGCACCTGGCGATCCTTGAGCAAACGCCGCAGCACTTGCAGGTGCTGGTCGATGCGGCCATTGCTGTACAGACGCGCAATGGCTTTCTGGCGGATCGGCGAGAGGCGAAACGCACGCAGCAGGAAATAACGCTGCAATTCTTCACCGAGCTGCCGGGTCAGCAGATAACCGTAAGGCGCTTCCGGGCCGACGACTTTTTCAAAGGTCGAGACCACGATCAGTCGATCAGGATCGACCAGATCTCGGAATCTCAGCACTTCGCAGTTGAAACCCAGTTCGCCATAACAGTCGTTCTCCAATACCCAGCAGCCGTGCCGCGCCAGTAACTGGGCGATGGCCAGACGGTTGTCGTGCGGCATCTGGCTGCCTTGGGGCATGCTCAGGCCCGACGACAACATCACCAACCGGACCTTTTTGCTTTCCAGCACTTCCTGCAATTGCGCCACGTTAAGGGCGCCACATGCTTGCAGTGGCAACTCGATGACCCGCACATCCGCCGCTTCGAACAGACGCAAAATCACCCAATCGCACGGCGACTCGACCACCACACAGGCCTCTTTGAGTCGCAACACGGCGATCAGTATTTCCAGCACACCGCGCAAATCGGCGCCGATGTAAACCTCATCGGCATGCCAACACCGCGCCGGCGACGTGGTGTAGCGCGCCGCCAGAGCGATGCGCAGTTCCAGTTCGCCACAAGGTTGCGAGGCCGATGGCGGACGGCGCGGATATTGGCGCAGCAGTTCGCGCTCAAGCATCAGCAACGGGCTATCGAGCGGCTGCAGCAACGCCGGCTCGTCGGCGCTGAGCACCAGCATGTCGGGCCGCCGCGCGTTGAAATAGACTGTTTCGAGCAAATCCTGACTATGGGACCGCATCCCCAGCGCCGCCATCGGCAGCGAGTAATAACCCGATTTGGCCACCGAGTAGACCCGCCCTTCCTTCTCCAATAATGAGTAGGCGTACTGAATGGTCGAGATCGACACATTCAGACGCAGGGACAATTGGCGCAACGAAGGCAGGCGAATGGACGTGCCGCAGTCCGGCCCATTGATCAGGTGCGTGAGGTATCGATAAACCGCCTGATAAGCAAAATCCGTTTCCCTGGGGCCCTTCATCGTTGATGGCCGGGCACAGTGTGTGCGCGTAATCGAGCGTGTGTGGATCGGGCCAGTCCGTGCACCTTCAAAGCCCCGCTGACAATTCGCCGGTTGTCATCGCATCATCATCGCAAGCGTCATCGGCGACGTTTACTGCCTCAACCGTTACCGGGCGCATTTTATAGAGCGTGCCGATCAGGCGAACCGGCAAGCCGCTGACATCGACCATCCATTGCACCACCTGCTCCGGTGCCTGATAGCCCTGCATTGCCCTGTGCAAATCGGGCATGGCCACGAGCATGCCGGGATGACAACTGCGCAGGAACTGCTCCAGCCCCGCACCGCCATCGACGAAGGGTGCGAACAACAGGCAAATCAGTTGCGCTTCGCTGAGGCCAAGGGTTTTCTGCGCTTCGGTTGCCGCTTGCAAGCGCCGTTCGGCCAGGGTGGCGGGATTACCGAAAGTGCTCAGCGCCAGTTCGCAGATGCGTTCAGGCACCAGTTTGCGCCGCATCATCACCATGGCTCGCTGCAGATATTCGGCGACCCCGCTTTCGTAACTTTCCCCGGCCAGGTAGCACGCTTGCAGGCCATGCACGTGCGCGGCAATCGTCGGGCTGACGTAGTCGCTATCGCTCAAATGCGCGGCCATTTCATCGCACTGCACACCGAGAAACTCGGTAAACAGCGGCCAGCGCTCCTCGAGCTTGCCGACCAGCATGTCGTGGATATCAAGATGCGTGGCGCGGCGGCAGGCCTCAAAGCGTCCGACCGGACGCCACGGCGCACGCTGCTGATCGGCATAAAATGCGCGGAAATAGTCGCTGCCCAAGTCATCGAGCGCAGTGAACAACATCTCGAAACCGGCGGTGTTGTAGTTCAGCGTGGCAAGGTCAGCTTTTTGCGCCGCGCGTCGCAGGCCGTCGAGAAAGTGCATCTGCTGACGCGGTGTGTCGCTGCTGATCAAGGCATCGACGCCGTTGTCCCACCGCGCAATTTGTCCGTAGAACTCACCCATTGCCAGGTAGCTGTCGTCCCACAGTTCCAGCGGCCCGTCCCAACTGCGGCGATGGCCAACCATCAACAAATTCAGGCGATTGGTTTCGACGCCCGCCTCGGAGGTCGCTGCCTGATGATCAAACGGTTGCACTTCGCGGTCATCGACCATCAGCAGTTCGACCCGAGGATCGTCGTAGAGGAACAACGCCGCGTTGCTTTTATGGATATTGTCCAGCGCTACAGTGCCGGTTGCGCTGGTGCGCAAGGTCGCCACGCGCAGCTGAAAAGTCGCTGGCGCACGGCTGGCGATATTCAATTGCGCGGCTCGCAGCAATGCCAGGGTGTAGCAGCTGTCGAGCGTGCCGGTTTGAATCGCCAACACCTTGAATTCACCGATGCGCTCTATGCCTCCGGCCGACACTACCAGGCGTTGAATCATCAGCTGCAAGGCAGTGCGCTCGGCCCGCGAAAAAAAACTCAGCAACCTTTGCAGTACTTGCTGGTAAACATAGTTCATTGCCTGATCGTGAATTGTGGTCATCAGTGTTTTACCTGGTATTCGGAAGTTCAGTGTCACGCAAACAGTGATAAAGACGGCGCGAACGATTCTCGGTGATGAAGTGCTGGGACCTTGTCATGAAATGCTAGCACTTAAGTTTTGGGTATTTATTTGAAATGTTTACACTCGATCTATATCAAAACGACAGCAACCTCCCCGCAAAGGCCCGCCCGGCAAGGCTGTCGAGATTTAGCACGACTTCCTAGGAAACTTCCGACAACGTCCCACAGACTTTGAGTACAAGAAATAGAGAAAGAAGACACCTTATAAGTTTCGGCAAAACGCGGTAGAGAGCTTCGCCACCGTTTAGCATTAACACGCGCTGTTTAAGAACGACCAAACGCCCACTCATGACTCATTCCTTGAGATGAAAGTAATCATTCAATTATCAGTGCTTATATGATGATTAGAAGATACAGATGAAAAGCAAAAACCGGTTCAGTTGCTGAAACGTCACAGCCGAAAACGACGATGCCCTCGGTGCGGGGAGCACCGAGGGCATCGGGTCAGCGCTCAGCGGCCGTGATTTACGGGCGCTGATGGAGGGTTTTACGCAGGCTCGACCTGCAGGGCGACGCGTTCGCGGCATGGGCATTCGTCCATGTAGCGGTGCGCTTCAACGAACTCGGCAAACGGGAACACCCGAGTCTTGAGCGGCAGCAGCACGCGGTCGGCGGTCAGCTGGTTGATGTCGCGCAACGCTCGTTGCAGCGCCACGTGATCCTGGACAATGCCCAGCTCCGGTTTGCCGGTGAAGTTGCCGATGCAGTGAACGAAGAACTGAATGTTCTTCTGGAACGCTGCACACGCCGGGAATGGCGTCTGGTTGCCACCTTGCAAGCCGTACAACACGAGGCTGCCGCGCGGTGCCAGGACATCGCCAAGCAAAGACATCTGCGGGCCGCCGAGACCGTCGAACACCACATCGACGCCGCGGTTGTCGGTGATTTTGTTGATCTGCATGAGCAGATCCTGTTCTTCGGTGACGATGACTTTCTCGGCACCCAGGGACAACAGATTGTCGCGTTCCTCGGCGGACTTGGTCGCCGCGATCACTCGTACGCCCAAGGCTTTGCCCAGTTGTACGAAGGATGGCCCTGCGCAGTGGCTGGCGTCGGTGACCAAAGCAAACTGCCCTGGTTTGACCCGTGCCAGATCGACGTAGGCGAAATAGGCGATCAGCAGCGGCGTGTAATGCACGCTGGCCTCGATCGGGCTGAGCACGTCCGGGTAGCGGGTCAGTGCCGAGCGTGGCAGAACGATTTGTTCGCCGTAGACCGGATAATCGTTAGGGCTCTCGGCCGGGAAACTGGCGACTTTGTCACCGATCGCCAGGTCTTCGACACCGTCGCCGACGGCGGTGACGATACCGGCCATTTCATGGCCAAGCCCCGAAGGAAGACGAGCGTGGGACGACGCCAGGTTCTGGCGCCAGAGAATGTCATACCAGCTGATGCCGATTGCTTCGACGCGCACCTGCACTTCACCCGGTGCAGGCAGAGCGGCCGCATGCTCTTCGCATTTGAGCACCTCGGCTGGACCAAACTTGTGAAAACGGATCGTGCGGGACATCGCAAACCTCGTCAAAGTAACCTCTAATGCCACGAACTCTATCTGGGCTTTCCAGCCAAGACTATCAGTGGCTATTAATAGTCGACATGCCTGTCATTGATTCCGCAGCGCCGGCGACATCGTCAGAATGCCGTAAAAAACCGAAGCGGCAATTATGTGAAAAGTGAATTACACGGTGCAGAGTAGCAGCCTTTGCCCTTAATATTCATGCCGGCCATTGTTCTCATATGGCCGCCCACGTCAAGTTTGCTGACCCTGCCAGGACTCCAGATGAATCGTAATGACCTGCGTCGTGTCGACCTGAACCTGTTAATCGTATTCGAAACATTGATGCACGAACGCAGCGTGACCCGCGCCGCGGAAAAGCTGTTTCTCGGCCAACCCGCCATCAGTGCCGCGCTTTCGCGGCTGCGCGGGTTGTTTGACGACCCGCTGTTCGTGCGCACCGGCCGCAGCATGGAACCGTCGGCGCGGGCGGTAGAGATCTTCGCCCTGCTCTCCCCGGCGCTGGATTCGATTTCCACAGCGGTCAGCCGCGCGGCGGAATTCGACCCGGCGACCAGCACCGCAGTGTTTCGCATTGGCCTCTCGGATGACGTCGAGTTCGCCCTGCTGCCGATGCTGCTCAAGCGCCTGCGCGCGGAATCGCCCGGCATCGTCCTGGTGGTGCGCCGCGCCAACTACATCCTGATGCCAAGCCTGTTGGCTTCCGGCGAAATTTCCATCGGTGTCAGCTACACCGCCGACCTGCCGGCCAACGCCAAACGCAAAGTACTGCGCCGCAGCATGCCCAAGCTGTTGCGCGCCGACACCGTGCCGGGGCCGTTGAGCCTGGATGACTTCTGCGCGCGCCCACACGCGTTGGTGTCGTTCGCCGGCGACCTCAGCGGTTTTATCGATGAAGAATTGGAAAAACTCGGGCGCAAACGCCATGTCGTGCTCGCCGTCCCGCAGTTTAACGGCCTGAGCACGCTAATCAGCGGCACCGATATTGTCGCCACCGTGCCGGATTACACCGCCGAAGCATTGACCGCCGCCGGTGGCGTACGCGCGGAAGATCCGCCGCTGCCGGTGCGCAGTTTCGAGCTGCACATGGCATGGCGCGGGTCGCAGGATAACGATCCGGGCGAGCGTTGGTTGCGCTCGCGAATTCAGATGTTTTTTGGCGACCCGGACAGCCTTGGCTGAGCCCGCATTTTTCAACGCTTGCAGGCGTCCGCCGACAGCAATGTCGGCCTATTCCCAGTCCTTGCAGAGCTTGACCAGCTCATCCACCACATACCGGACCTTGGGCCGCAGGTGCGAAACTTTCGGCCACACCGCGTGCACATCCACCGGTTCCGGTTCGTAGGCCTGCAACACCTCCACCAATCTGCCAGCGTCGATATCCTGCTGAAACAGACTGCGCGGCATCTGGCACAAACCGACGCCCGCCACAGCGGCGAGGATCATTGCCTCGCCATCACCGATCTGATGGCTCGACGGCGGTGCATAGCGCACCGTTTGCCCCGCCTGCATCACTCGCCACGACAAAGGCTGCCCGCGTCGATGCCCGACAATGCATCGATGCTGGATCAATTCGTCAAGAGTCTGCGGCACGCCAAAACGCGCCAGATAATCCGGTGCGGCGCAGATGGCCCAGCGCTGCCGGGTCAGGCGCCGCGCGACCAGGCCGCTGGTGTCCTGCAGTTCGCCGAAGCGCACAAGCAGGTCGATGCCCTCTTCGAAAGGATCGACCAAGTGATCGGAGAACGTCAGGTTCAGTTGCAGCGCCGGGTATTTATTGGCGATTTCAAACAGTAGCGGCGCCACCACGCGACGGCCGAACGCCACCGGGACGTCTACCCGCAAGCGCCCGGAAGGCTCGCCGGCGTCGGGGCCGAGCCCGCTTTCTGCCGCGCCGATTTCCTCCAGCGCGGTGGAGCAGGCAACAAAATAGGCCTCGCCGTCTGCCGTCAGGGAAATACGCCGCGTGGTGCGGTGGAACAGTTGTGTTCCCAGGCGTTCTTCGAGTCGTGCGATTGCTTTGCCGACGGCAGATTTCGACACACCGAGGCGCTCGGCGGCCTCGGTGAAACTGCTGGAACGTGCCGCGACTACAAAAGTAATAACGCCCTGAAACGAATCAATGGGAACCATGAAAAACGCCGACTGTAGAGTTTAGGTCTACGCAGATTATAGTTGCAGGCGGTTTATCGCCAAGTTATTCAACAGTAGGATGATTTCTCTCAAACAAATCAACGTCCAAGAGGATGACTCCATGCCCGTAGTACGTGTCAGCTGGTTCGAAGGTAAAGAGCACGCGCAGAAAGCCGAAGTTGCCAAAGACATCACTGAGAGCATCGTCAAACACACCGGAACTGACGCCAATTATATCTACGTCATTTTCGAAGACGTGGCGCCGTCGGACTGGGCAGGCGCCGGTAAGTTGTTCGGCGATGACCCGGCAAGCTGAGGAAACTTCCATGCATCCCTATATTTCCTGCCTGTTTTCCCTGGCGGTAAAACCCGAAGACTTCCCTGAGTTCAAGGCGTTGATCGTCAACATCGTTGCCGCCACCCGCGCTGAATCGGGCACTTTGGTCTACGAATACAGCGTCAACGCTGACAACAGCGTCGTGCACATTCTTGAACGCTACAACGCCGATGCGCTGATCAGCCACGTCGACACTACGTTCGCGCCGTTCGGCAAGCGTTTCCTTGAGCTGTGTACGGTCACCAGCCTGGTGGTCTACGGCACGCCGGATGCTGAAATCCGTAAACGTCTCGACCCGTTCGGCGCGGTGTACATGGCCCCGTTCGACGGTTTCGGCCGCTGAGCCAAGTACTCAAACAGGCTCGCCGATGTCCCGCGAGCCGCGTCCATTTTCCCTACTGCAGAGATCCCAATGTCTGGTATTGCTGAAGTTATCAAGTCGCGAATTTCCGCCAACAGCTACGACACCGAGCGTCAGTTGACCGACCTACAGATCAGCGACCTGATCGATCTGGCCACTCACGCGCCCTCCGCGTTCAACCTGCAAAACTGGAATTTCATCGCCGTTCGCAGCACCGACGCCAAGGCGCGCCTGTTGCCACTGGCTTACGGCCAGCAAAAAGTCGTCGACTCGGCGGTGACCTTTATTGTCTGCGGCACGCTTAACCCGCATCAAACCCTGCCCGCCGCGCTGAAGCCGACCCTTGAGGCAGGCATCATCGACCAGTCGATCTACGACATGTGGCTGGGCGCCGCGCAAGGCATGTATCACAACAACCCGCAGTTGCAGCGCGACGAGGCAATCCGCTCGGGTTCGCTGGCCGCCATGACTTTGATGCTTGCCGCCAAAGGCCAAGGGCTGGTTTCCGCGCCGATGATTGGATTCGACCAAGCCGCCGTGGCAGCGGCTTTCGAGTTGAATGACAGTGAGATCCCGGTGATGCTAATCACCGTCGGCTATCCGGGCTCGGCCAACTGGCCGCAAAAGCCGCGTAAAGCCGTGAGTGAAGTATTGCGGTTCGTCTGAGAGTATCGGGCTGGGCGCCAGTCACGACGCCCGGCCTTGCTGTTCCGCCAAGTTTGCGGTTACCGCCTACCCTAATCCGGCCACCGGTCTTTACATGAGCTGGAACACCGACAACGAATCACCGTTGCTGGACAACTTCATTGCGATGCTCGATTTCGCCAAGTAGTTAGTTGCTATCGGTCACCAGCCAAGTCTGTCAGAGACCAGGAAATTGAATCGCTGATGACCACCGCACGCCCTGGAAAATAATTGAAAAATAATGCTAAAGCTTTTTTCAATTTCGCCGACAATGGGGCGGGTATTCAGCATTAGAAGTTAAGGATAACGATGACAATGGTTTTTTGTCGTGCATGCGCCAAGGAAATTCACGAGACCGCCCCTTCATGTCCCCAATGTGGTGCCATCCAACCATTTGCCGCCGCGGCAACTAGTGTTGGCGGTTCTGCGTGGCTGGCAATTGTCTCGCTGATATTGGGCGTGCTTTGCGTACTCTGCCTGTTTGATGATTCCGCATGGGATACCGAGACCGCTACCGGACTGGCTACCTTTTCCGTCGCCGGACTTATTTGCGGGATCATCAGCATCAACCAGAAAAAACCAGGAAATAACCTCGCTATCGCCGGCGTGATCTTGTCGGCGATTGCGACGCTAACTTTCATTGGACTATCGATAAACTAATTTTAGGGAAAAAATATGAGCATGGTTTTTTGTAGTGGTTGTGCCAAGGAAATTCACAGCACTGCGGCGGCCTGTCCGCAATGTGGCGCGCCGCAACTGAACAAACAAGCTTTCACCGCGCCGAACGCCGGTGCGCAAGGCAACCCTTATATTGAAGTGCTGAAAAAATATGCAGTGTTCAATGGCCGCGCAAGCCGTCGCGAATACTGGATGTTCATTCTGATCAACCTTGGCATCTCCATCGCGTTCATCGTTCTCGATGCATTGCTGCAGACGCCGGGTATCTTCTCGAACATATACAGCCTCGCAGTGTTCCTGCCGGGTCTTGCAGCTGCTATCCGCCGCATGCACGACACCGATCGCAGCGGCTGGTGGATCTTGTTGCCAATCGTCAACATCGTGTTCCTGGCGCAAGACAGCCAGCCGGGTGTCAACCGCTTCGGTCCGAACCCTAAAGGGATCAACTGAAGTTAGTGTCGTGAGACGCTGATCGAGACGGCCGCAATGGCCGTCTCTTTGTTAGTGCAGTTGACCGATTGATCAGATACTTCTACTTTTGCGCATCAAGCAACACACTATTACTATCAGTCCAATTGATAGCACCCTAACGAAAGGTGCATGCTAGAGGGCTTTCGCCCCGCTTATATCATTCCGAATGATAGTTACCTTTGCCTCATTCGATTCGTGCGATACAACATCGCCGAGCATCATCCGCCCATCTCAATACATTGGCGGATGCATCCATGGAACAGTCACTCAAACATTTGCGCTTCCCGTTGGCCTTATTGGCCGTACTGGTGATGAGCGCTTGCGGCAAGACACCTGAGACTGCCGCCGCACCACCCGCAGCCAAGGTCAGCGTGGCCAAGGTGCTGGAGCAACCGGTCAACGAGTGGGACGAGTTCACCGGGCGTCTCGAAGCACCGGAAACCGTCGAAATCCGCCCACGGGTTTCCGGCCAGATCGATGAAGTGGCCTTCACTGAAGGCGCACTGGTCAAGAAAGGTGACGTACTGTTCCAGATTGACCCTCGTCCGTTCCAGGCCGAGGTCCGCCGCCTCGAAGCACTGGTTGCTCAGGCCCGCGCCAACGCCAATCGCAGCGAAAACGAAGCCCAGCGCGGTGAACGCCTGCGCACCAGCAACGCGATTTCCGCGGAACTGGCCGATTCGCGCACCAGCGCTTCGCAAGAAGCCCGCGCTGCCGTCGGCGCCCTTCAGGCGCAACTGGACCTGGCCAAACTGAACCTCAGCTTCACCCGCGTCACCTCGCCTATCAGCGGTCGCGTCAGCCGTGCGGAAATCACCGCCGGCAACCTGGTCACCGCCGACACCACCGCGCTGACCAGCGTCGTTTCCACCGACAAGGTCTACGCCTACTTCGACGCCGACGAGCGTGTGTTCCTCAAATACACCCAACTCGCCCGTCAGGGTAAACGCGGCGCGACCACTCCGGTTTACCTCGGCCTGTCCAACGAAGACGGCAACCCGCATCAAGGCGTGATGAACTTCGTCGACAACCAGGTCAACCCGAAAACCGGCACCATTCGCGGTCGCGCGGTCTTCGACAACACCGATGGCGCCTACACCCCGGGCCTCTATGCGCGCCTGAAACTGGTTGGCAG
The DNA here is from genome assembly GCF_900105155.1 of Pseudomonas prosekii. NCBI lineage: Bacteria > Pseudomonadati > Pseudomonadota > Gammaproteobacteria > Pseudomonadales > Pseudomonadaceae > Pseudomonas > Pseudomonas prosekii. The sequence goes on along the minus strand of NZ_LT629762.1, from coordinate 5,862,202 downwards.
CGGCACCTACTCCGCCGTGTTGATCAATGACGAAGCGGTCGGCACCGACCTCGGCAAGAAGTTTGTGCTGGTGATGGATGCGGACAACAAGACGGTTTACCGCTCGGTCGAGCTGGGTCCGAAGATCGAAGGCTTGCGCATCGTGCGCAGCGGCCTGAACAAGGACGACACCGTCATCGTCAAGGGTTTGCAGCGGGTTCGCCCGGGGTCGCCGGTCACGCCTGAAGTGATCCCGATGGCCACCAAGGAAACCCTCGCCGCATTGGCTCAACAACGACAAGCGCTGGAAGCCAGCAACCTGCCCCAAGTCGCACCTGCCAAGGTTGCGCCGGGTTCGGTTGTGAAAGTGGCTGCCGCGACTCCACGCGGTTAAGGGACGACAACTCCGATGAATTTTTCCCAATTCTTCATTTCCCGGCCGATCTTCGCAGCGGTACTTTCGCTGCTGATCCTGATCGCCGGTGCCATCTCGCTGTTCCAGTTGCCGATCAGCGAATACCCGGAAGTGGTGCCGCCGACCGTTGTGGTCCGCGCCAACTTCCCGGGTGCCAATCCTAAAGTCATCGGCGAAACCGTGGCAGCTCCGCTGGAGCAAGCCATTACCGGCGTCGAGAACATGCTGTACATGTCCTCGCAGTCGACCGCCGACGGCAAAATCACCCTGACTATCACTTTCGCGCTGGGCACTGACCTGGACAACGCGCAGGTGCAAGTGCAGAACCGCGTAACCCGCACCGAGCCGAAACTTCCCGAAGAAGTGACGCGCATCGGTATCACCGTGGACAAGGCCTCTCCGGACCTGACCATGGTGGTCCACTTGACCTCGCCGGATCAGCGCTACGACATGCTCTACCTGTCCAACTATGCCTTGCTGAACATCAAGGATGAGTTGGCGCGTCTCGGCGGTGTCGGTGATGTGCAGTTGTTCGGCATGGGCGATTACTCGCTGCGGGTCTGGCTCGATCCGAACAAAACCGCCTCGCGTAACCTGACCGCGACCGATGTGGTGACCGCGATTCGTGAGCAGAACCGTCAGGTTGCTGCCGGTGCCCTGGGCGCGCCTCCTGCGCCAAACGCCACCAGTTTCCAATTGTCGGTCAACACTCAGGGGCGTCTGGTCTCCGAGGAAGAGTTTGAAAACATCATTATTCGCTCCGGCGACGACGGTGAAATCACTCGCCTGAAAGACATTGCACGGGTCGAACTCGGCTCCAGCCAATACGCCCTGCGTTCGTTGCTGAACAACCAACCGGCGGTGGCGATCCCGATCTTCCAGCGGCCGGGCTCCAACGCGATCCAGATCTCCAACGACGTGCGGGAGAAAATGGCCGAGCTGAAGAAGAACTTCCCGCAAGGCATGGACTTCAGCATCGTCTATGACCCGACGATCTTCGTGCGCGGCTCCATCGAGGCAGTGGTTCACACGCTGTTCGAAGCACTGATTCTGGTGGTTCTGGTCGTCATCCTGTTCCTGCAAACCTGGCGCGCCTCGATCATTCCATTGGTGGCGGTCCCGGTTTCGTTGATCGGTACATTTGCGGTGATGCACCTGTTCGGCTTCTCGCTGAACGCCCTGTCATTGTTCGGATTAGTGCTGGCCATCGGTATCGTGGTCGACGACGCCATCGTGGTAGTGGAGAACGTCGAGCGAAACATCGAACTCGGACTCACCCCGGTCGAAGCGACCAAACGGGCGATGCGTGAAGTAACCGGCCCGATTGTCGCCACGGCACTGGTGCTGTGTGCGGTGTTTATCCCGGCGGCGTTCATTTCCGGGTTGACCGGTCAGTTCTATAAACAGTTTGCGTTGACCATTGCGATTTCGACGGTGATCTCGGCGTTCAACTCGCTGACCCTGTCGCCAGCGCTGGCCGCTGTGTTGCTGAAAAGCCACGACGCGCCGAAAGACCGTTTCTCCAAGGTGCTGGACAAGCTCTTCGGTGGCTGGTTGTTCCGTCCGTTCAACCGCTTCTTCGAAAAGGCCAGTCATGGTTATGTCGGCACGGTTGCTCGGGTCATCCGCAGCAGCGGTATCGCCCTGATCGTTTATGCCGGGCTGATGGTGCTGACCTTCTTCGGTTTCGCCAACACGCCGACCGGTTTTGTACCTGGCCAGGACAAGCAATACCTGGTGGCTTTCGCGCAGTTGCCGGACGCCTCGAGCCTTGACCGTACCGAAAGCGTGATCAAACGCATGTCCGACCTCGCGCTGAAGCAGCCGGGTGTGGAAAGTGCGGTGGCTTTCCCAGGCCTGTCGATCAACGGTTTCACCAACAGTCCGAACGCCGGCATCGTGTTTGTGACACTCAAGCCATTCGACGAACGTAAAGACGCCAGCATGTCGGCCGGTGCGATTGCCGGAGCTTTGAACGGCAAATTCGCCGGCATCGAAGAAGCCTACATGGCGATCTTCCCGCCGCCGCCGGTACAAGGCCTGGGCACCATTGGTGGTTTCCGTCTGCAGATCGAGGATCGGGGCAACCTGGGCTACGACGAGCTGTACAAAGAAACCATGAACATCATCAACAAGAGCCATAACGTGCCGGAACTGGCCGCGCTGTTCACCAGTTACACCGTGAACGTGCCGCAGGTCGATGCGGCTATCGACCGGGAAAAAGCCAAGACCCACGGCGTGGCGGTCAGCGACATCTTCGACACCCTGCAGATCTACCTGGGTTCGCTGTATGCCAACGACTTCAACCGTTTCGGTCGCACTTATCAGGTCAACGTTCAGGCTGAGCAGCAGTTCCGTCTCGAGCCGGACCAGATCGGTCAACTGAAAGTGCGTAACAACAAAGGCGAGATGATCCCGCTGGCGACCTTCATCAAGGTCAGCGACACCTCGGGCCCGGACCGCGTGATGCACTACAACGGCTTTATCACCGCTGAAATCAACGGTGCAGCGGCGCCAGGCTACAGCTCGGGCCAAGCGGAAAAAGCCATCGAGAAACTGCTCAAGGAAGAACTTCCGAACGGCATGACCTACGAATGGACCGACCTGACCTACCAGCAGATTCTGTCCGGCAACACCGCGTTGTTCGTGTTCCCGCTCTGCGTATTGCTGGCGTTCCTGGTACTCGCAGCGCAATACGAGAGCTGGAGCCTGCCACTGGCGGTGATCCTGATCGTGCCGATGACCTTGCTTTCGGCGATTGTCGGGGTGATTGCCTCGGGCGGCGACAACAACATCTTTACCCAGATCGGCTTGATCGTACTGGTCGGACTTGCCTGTAAGAACGCGATTCTGATCGTCGAGTTTGCCAAGGATAAACAGGAAGAAGGACTCGGCCCGCTCGCTGCGGTGCTGGAAGCGTGCCGCTTGCGTCTGCGGCCAATTCTGATGACTTCCTTCGCGTTCATCATGGGTGTTGTGCCACTGGTCCTTTCCAGCGGTGCCGGTGCCGAAATGCGTCACGCCATGGGTGTGGCGGTGTTCTCCGGGATGCTCGGGGTGACCTTCTTCGGGCTGTTGCTGACGCCAGTGTTCTACGTACTGATTCGCAACTTTGTCGAGCGCAGCGAAGCGCGCAAAGCGGCCAAGGCGCTGACACTTGAAAAGCCACTGGAGTCGCATCAATGAGCCTGAAAGTCTTCCTGCCGAGCTTGCTGGTACTGGCGCTGAGCGCCTGTGCCGTCGGCCCGGACTATAAAACCCCAGCCACGGAGCCGGCCAACATCACGGCCGCCACCGATGGCGCCAGCGGTCAGAAGAACTATGACCGCTCGCGTTTCGAAGGCATCTGGTGGCAGCAGTTTGAAGACCCGACGCTGAACCAGTTGGTCATGCAATCGCTGCAAGGCAACCGAGATCTGCGTGTGGCTTTCGCTCGCTGGAAAGCCGCACGAGCGATTCGTGATGACGCCAGCAACGACGCGATGCCAACCATCACCAGCCGTGCCAGCAGTGATTTGGGCAAGGGGCAAATCCCTGGCCAAACGACCAAACGGGTCAATAGCGAACGCTACGACCTGGGCCTCGACATGGCGTGGGAACTGGACCTGTTCGGGCGCATCCAGCGCAATCTGGAATCCAGCGAAGCCGAGCAACAAGCGGCCGAGGCTGACCTGTATCAACTGCAGGTCAGCATGATCGCCGAACTGGTGGACGCCTACGGTCAACTGCGCGGTGCGCAACTGCGCGAAAAAATCGCCCTGGCCAACCTGAACAACCAGCAGGAATCGAGCAAGATCACCGTCAGCCTGCGTGATGCCGGCGTCGGCGATCAGCTCGATGTGGTCCGCGCCGATGCTCGTCTGGCCTCCGTCGAAGCCAGCGTGCCGCAATTGCAGGCTGAACAGGTTCGGCAGAAAAACCGCATCGCCACCCTGCTGGGTGAACGTCCGGACAAGCTCAGCGTCGACCTGAGCCCGAAAGATTTGCCGGCGATTGCCAAGGCTCTGCCGATCGGCGATCCGGGTGAGCTGCTGCAACGGCGCCCGGATATCCTCAGCGCCGAACGCCAATTGGCTTCCGCCACCGCCCGTATCGGCGTGGCCAAGGCCGATCTGTTCCCACGGGTCAGCCTCAGCGGCTTCCTTGGATTCACCGCCGGGCGCGGTTCGCAGATCGGCTCTTCGGCCGCCAATGCCTGGGCGCTAGGCCCAAGCATCACGTGGGCAGCCTTTGACCTCGGCAGCGTGCGCGCCCGTTTGCGCGGGGCCGACGCGGATGCCGAAGGCGCCTTGGCGACCTACGAGCAGCAAGTGCTGCTGGCACTGGAAGAATCGGAAAACGCCTTCAGCGATTACGGCAAACGCCAGCAACGGCTGATTTCGCTGATCCGTCAGAGCGAGTCCAGCCGCGCCGCTGCCGACCTGGCACAGATTCGCTATCGCGAAGGCACGGCGGACTTCCTCGTGCTGCTCGACGCTCAGCGTGAACGTCTGGCCGCAGAGGATTCCCAGGCGCAGGCCGAAGTCGATTTGTATCGCGGCATTGTCGCGATCTACAAAGCGCTCGGTGGTGGCTGGCAGCCGGAGACGATCGCCAGCAAGTAATTGGTTTTTTAAAGAGCTCCTTTGGTTGGCCGCAACCAACCAACTTTTTGGCCCAGCGTATCATTCGGTCGCGGGGCTTTTTTTTGCCTGCTGGAAACGCAATACCTGTCTCCCTGTAAGAGACACCCTGTGGTGAGGGGGCTTGCCCCCGTCCGACTGCGCAGCAGTCGTCAATCAGTGCACGCGGTACGCCTGACAGAATTCGATTGCAGGTTTTGGGGCGCTTCGCCGCCCCAACGGGGGCGAGCCCCCTCGCCACAAAAGCGCGCATCAAGCGGGGTTAGCGGTGTTCATCGCGATTGCGGTTTTCCTGGACTGTCACCGTCGCTGTGGTCCCGGCTCGCAGGCGGTTTTTCGCGGCGTAATCCGCGTCAATCTGGATCCGCACCGGCACTCGTTGCGCCAGTTTGACCCAGGTGTAGCTCGGGTTGATGTTGGCCAGCAAGCGCCCGCCGGGGGCGTTTTCGCGGTCGCTGATGGCGAATGCGATGCTTTGCACGGTGCCGCCGAAACGTTCGCCGCTCATCAACTCGATGTGTACCCGGTCGCCCTCCTCGATTCGCGGCAACTTGGTTTCTTCGAAGTAGCCGCTGACGTAGAAGCTATCACTGTCCACCAGCGCCAACAGCGCGCCACCCGCCGTGGCGTAATCGCCTTCGCGGGTCAACAGATTGGTGACATAACCACTGACCGGCGCTTCGACACGGGTTCGCTGCAGGTCGAGTTCCGCTTGCGCTAAAGCGGCAATCGCCTCTTGCACGTTGGCCTGCGCCAGCCCGAGATTGGCCTGATTGCGCAACAACTCGGCCTGAGCCACCGCCACTTCAGTGCTGGATTTTTCCCACTCTTCACCCGAGATCGCGAAACCTTGCTTGAGCGTGCGCCGACGTTTTTCTTCGCTTTGCCGCTGCTTGAGTGTCGCTTCGCTGGAGACGATAGAAGCCTGGGATTGCCCCAGCGTGGCTTTCGAGACTTCCACCGCGCGTTTCGCCCGCTCCACCGCCAATCGGTAACTGGCCGGATCGATTTCCAGCAACAACTGGCCTTTCTGCACATGTTGGTTGTCGCGCACGGCAAGGTTGACGATGCGCCCGGCGACATCCGCCGACAACGTCACCACGTCCGCGCGCACCCGGGCATCGCGGGTCCACGGCGCGCGGGTGTAATGCTCCCAGGCGAACCAGCCAAGAATGAACGCCAGCAACACCAGCAAAAGCGTCGCGAGTCGGGGAAGGTATTTCTTCAAGGTTTCAAGCTCCCATAACCAGAATCAACGAGGCGCACACGCAGGCGTACAACGCGCCTTCGAACAGCGCTTCATGCCAAACAAAACGCAGCACGCCCAAGCGCCTGAGTATCCAGTCCAGCAGCAAAAAGATCGGCAAGGCCAACAGCAGGGCCTGGGCGATCGGCGGGATATAGACGCCGCCAATTTCCAGATCAATGGGCAAGAGCCGGTACTCCTTCAGGGTCGGCAGTTTCAAAGTAGTCGCGATAACGTTGCAGGAACGCCACCACGATCAAAAGCGATACGCGCATACGGAACACTGACCACAAGTGTTCGTGCACATCCAGGTGCAGGTCATCCAGTTCATCGCCCAAGGTGCGCAAGCGCGAGAGCAATTGCTCGACGTCGATACCGGTTCGCCGGGCAATCAATCTTCCGGTTTCGCGCACCGCAGAGAGCAAGCGGTTTTGCTGGTCATCACTGAGCAAGCTGTTGTCCTGCCCCTGTTGCCGGAGCTGGTTCAGCGCTACGCCCAGCGCCATGCAACCGAGCCCGACCTCGAACAGTTCTCTGGACTGACGATCTTCAATCGCCGGCAGCAGCCCGAGCATCATGGTCAGACGATCGACCATGCGGCTTTCGAAGGCGAATTGCTGTTCATCTGTAGGCGCCGTTTTCAGCAAGGCGTGCACTTGCTCGCAGTTTTCGTTGAACAAGCGGCGCATGCGCAACACCGGGCGGAACGGGAAGATCAACGCGTAGACACTCAAGGCCAGCACGGTCGCGCTGATATAGGCGCCGGCAAACTCGAACCACTGGATCGCGGTGTTCTGGCCGATGCCGGTGTTTTGCGGCCCCAGCAACAGGAACGTCGACAATCCGAGGCCGATCCCTGTGCCGGTGGTGGCCGGGGTGGTCAGGCCAATCGCGACCGCATACAGCAACGGCACCAGCAGCAATGCCAACAGCTCGAAATCACTGACCATCGGCACCAGCATGAACAGATAAAACGCCGAAGCGACCAGCGCCAGCGCCAGACCCCGCGCGTAACTTTGTGCGGCCAGCAATGGGCGCGGGAACGTCGCCATCAGCGAGCAAAGAATGCCCACCAGAATCATGCCGCCCCGCGCGCCGTCCCAGCCGGTTTCGATCCAGATCAGCCCGGCGACCACCAGCGCGGTGAAGGCGCGAACGGCGTTCATCGTTGCCAGTGTGAAGTCCAGGTGCAGCGGGTTTTCCTGGCCGCGAAACACGCAACTCGCTTCACGTCCGTCCTGAATCGCGTCACTCAGTTCGAGGATCTGTTCCAGTTGCTGCAGCAGCCGCGCCTGTTCCCAGCGCAACGCCCAAACCAGCGAGCGCAACGTCGCGGACATGGTTTCAGTGAGTTGCTCGGCTTTATAGGCTTGGTTATCGAAGCGCTGCTGCAACGCTACAAAGCGCTTGCGGGATTCGGGCGATAACGAGCGGCCCTGAGTGGCCAACTCGTCCAGAAAGATCAATTCTTCGGCGCGCAACAGTTCAATCTCTTCCGGCAAATCGCCCTGCCAGCGCTCGGCCAGCAACTCGCGTTGATGGCGCAGCGCGGTCAACCGTGAAGTCAGCAACACCAATTGATTGCCGAGCAATTGCACCAGGCCGTTGGCGCTGCGCAAACGGGGCGCATCGAAGTACAAATGTCGGCGCAGGCCTTCAAGCGCGCTGATCTCGCCGAGTAACTGCATCTGCCGACGATGGAAATCGGCTTCGCTCTCTTCGGTGCGAATCACTGCGGCGGCGTGGGTCGCGAGTAGCTTGATGACCTGATCGACCTTGGCGAAGTAATTGCGCGCCACGGTTTCCGGGCGTGCAGTCAGCAGGCTGACCACACACACGCACGCGACCGCCAACAGGGTTTCGGTGACGCGGGTGACGGCCAACAGAAACGTGCCGTCCTGATCGGGCACCGCCAACAGCCCCACCACTACTGCGGTGTAGCCGCTAAGCACAAACGCCTGGGAACTGGTGTAGCGCAACAAGGTGCCGCCAGCGGTGCACAGCGCCAGCCACAACGCCAGGGTAATAATGAACGGCACCGGCGCCTGCGGAAAAATTGCCATGATGATCACCGCGACCACCGCGCCCATCGTGGTGCCGATGACCTGACCAAAACTGCGCGCCAACGCCATGCCGCCCAATGGCTGGCTGACGATCACCACCGCCATGATCGACCATTTCGGCTGGTCAAGATCGAAGAGGAACGCCAGGTACAAGGTCAACAGCGCAGCGATGATGGTTCTCAAGGCAAACAGCAATCCACCTTGGCCTGGATTGAGCAGCATCTTGAAATATTGCAGAAAGGGTTGCATGGGCGCCGCTCTTTGAGTCATCTCCAGCAAGCGTAGTCACTGCTTCCGGACCTGGACAGGTTACAAATTCGACAGAGATTGTAGGCAAATTCGCTGATCAGTCATACCTTCTCGATAGATCCGCTCGATTGGCCTGTCAGCCATAGCGATTGGACAGGAACCCGTCGGGCTCCTAGGCTTGAACCGCTGCGTGAGCCTCACTTGGTATACCCCGCCCAATGATCGTACGTCCCAAGCCGAACCTGATCGGCATCCTGTTTTCCCTCAAGGGTTCAATCGCCAAGCGCATTGCCTTGCGCAGCCTGTTGGTGACATTGCTCGCCTCGGTGATCGTACTGGTCGAAACCTGGCACCCGGCGTACTTCTCCAAGGTCAACGCTACGCCGTTCACCCTGTTGGGTTTGTCACTGTCGATCTTCATGAGTTTCCGCACGATTGATGCTCAGCACCCGAACATCCCCGACGCGCTGCTGCAACGGATCGGCGCGCGCTGCTCGGAACTCGCCGAGCTGTGCCGCATCAGCGACTGGCGCTACACCCAACTGGAATCGCGACTGGTCAGCTTGAGCCAGGTTCAATTCGTCCTTAACTGAGCCAGGGTTTGACTCAACGCCGCGCCTGACCGAAGCTGACGTCTTTTGCAAAAACTCGTCAGCCCCCGGATTCCTGCATGCCCAAGTCCCGCCGCTATCTGATCATCAGCCTCTGCGTGCTGTTTGCCATTTTGCTCATCTGGTTTTTCCAGCGCAGCACCGTGCCGACCTTGCCGGCCGCGATCAAACACGGTTACAGCGAAGCGCTGACCCAGGCGCGCACCGGCCAACCGGGCGCGGCGCGGGTGCTGTATCAGCAACTGAACCGGCCGGACCTGTCGGCCAAACGGCGGATCTGGCTGTTGGTCGAACTGCCGAACTACCCGAGCCCGCAAGCGCTGAAACTGGCGGACGCCGATCTGCAAAACGAGTCGGCGGATGTGCGCGTTGCCGCGATCAAAAGTGTCGTGGGGCTAGTGCCTAGTCGGCAACGCAGTTTGTTGCTGGGGCCGCTCCTGGATGACGATGATCAAACCGTGCGCCTGGCAGCCGTCAACGCGCTGCTGGGTTTGTCCCCGGATGACCTCGGTTTGTATTTCGGGCCGTTGCAGCAAGCTATCGATGCCTGGGAGCGCGAGCTCAAACGCCAACCTGAAAGCGCCAATACCCACTACCAATTGGCCCGTTTGCACCTGCACAACGCCGAATTGAAAGAGGCGCAACAGGCGTTGGAGCGCACGTTGCAGCTCGATGCGGGCAACCTGCCGGCGCTGGTGATGCAAATCGAAGTGTTGGACAAGCAAGGCCAAAGCGATGCCGCCCGCCAATTACTCGCCAGGCAACTGCAAGCGCAGCCCGATTCCGCCTATCTGCAACACGCGCTCGGGCTCTGGTTGCTGCATCACGGACAAAGCGAATTTGCCGTGCTCGGGCTCTCCAAAGCAGTCGAGCTGGAGCCGGACAACAAGGATTATCGCTATGACCTGGCGACTACGTTGCACGGCGAAGACGAGTTGGAAGCGGCGCAGAAACAGCTTCAGGAAATCGTCCAGCGTCACCCTGCCGACCGCAAGGCGCGGGTGTTGTTGATCAACTATTGGAAGGAAAGCGGCCAGTTGCAGAACGTGCAGATTCTATTGGCGCAACTCGAGCAGCTCAACCCGGACGATCCGGCGCTGCAACAAGGCCTGTAAAAGTAAGAGCGCTGAAAATGTAAGAGATTGCCTTCAATGGCAATTCGATGGCTCGGGTGAAAAAAAGGTTGAACCGTCTTCACGGCAAAAGGTCAAGTGATCAGGCAGTCAATTCAGGCACTTCAGGCCTGCTGCCTCGCTTCCCCTAGTCATGAGAGGGCATTTTTTGTCAACATCTAACGAGTTGTTCAGTGCAAAAGCCGCCACCGGCATCGAAGGTCTGGATGACATCCTGGCCGGTGGATTGTCACGCGGACACGTATTTTTGCTGGAGGGAGAGCCCGGAACCGGCAAAACCACCGTCGCATTGCATTTTCTCCTTGCCGGATCCCGCGCCGGCGAGCGCTCGTTGTATATCACCTTGTCTGAGACCGAACGCGAACTGCGCCAAGGCGCGTTGTCGCACGGTTGGGAACTGGATGAGAACATCCACATATTCGAGTTGACCCCACCCGAAAGCCTGCTCAACGCCGAGCACCAGCAAAGCCTGCTGTATTCCTCGGACCTTGAGCTGGGTGAAGCCACCAAGCAGATTTTCGAAGTGGTCGAACGGGTCAAACCGACCCGCGTGGTCCTCGACAGCCTTTCTGAAATTCGCTTGCTGGCGCAAAGCTCGTTGCGCTATCGCCGGCAGATCCTCGCCATCAAGCATTACTTCGTGCGCTACGACGCCACCGTGCTGCTGCTTGATGACTTGACCACCGAATCCCTCGACAAAACCGTGCACAGCGTCGCGCACGGCGTCGTGCGCCTGGAAGAACTGACGCCGAACTACGGCGCTGAACGCCGGCGGATCCGCATCGTCAAATATCGCGGCCAGAAATACCGCGGCGGTTTCCACGACTTCACCATCATGGGCGACGGCGTCCACGTGTTCCCGCGCCTGGTGGCGGCCGAGCATCGTGGCAAATATGTGCGAACCCAGATGTCCAGCGGCATCAGGGAAATGGACGCGTTGCTGGGCGGCGGTATCGAAACCGGCTCCAGCACACTGATCCTCGGCCCTGCCGGTACCGGTAAATCGCTGATCTCAATGATCTTCGCCGCCGCTGCCGTGGCCCGTGGTGAAAAAGCCGCGTTGTTTATCTTCGATGAAGAATTGGGCTTGCTGTTCGAGCGCATGAACAACATGGGCATCGACCTGCTGGCGCTGCAAAACACCGGCAACCTGCTGATTGAGCAAGTCGACGCTGCCGAATTGTCGCCCGGCGAGTTCTCGCACCGGGTACGTCGCTGCGTCGATCAGCTCGACATCAAGACTGTGGTGATCGACAGCATCAACGGCTATCAAGCGGCGATGCCGGAAGAGAACGCGCTGGTGCTGCACATGCACGAACTGCTGCTGTACCTCAACCGCAGAGGCGCCGCGACATTCATGACCGTCGCACAGCACGGTCTGGTCGGCGACATGCAGGCACCGGTCGACATCACGTACCTGGCCGACACGGTGATTCTGCTGCGTTATTTCGAGGCTTTGGGCAAAGTGCGCCGGGCGATTTCGATCATCAAGAAACGTACCGGCAGCCACGAATCGACCATCCGCGAATATCAGATCAGCGGCAAAGGCATGACCATCGGCGAACCGCTTGACGCCTTCCAGGGCGTATTGCGCGGCGTACCGACCTACATGGGCGCGAACAAACCGTTGCTTGCGGACGACAACCTGTGACGGTCATGGCCGCGACGTCCGAGCGCGCGATCATCCTCGCGCCGCTGGGGCGCGATAGCCAGATTGCGCTGATGATGCTCAACGAAGCGGGATTCTCGGGCGTTATCGCCCGCGATCTCGCGGACTTGTGCGCGGAACTGGAAGACGGCGCCGGGATGCTGCTGATTTCTTCCGAAGCATTGCTCGGCGCTGATCTCGAGCGCTTGTTGCAATTGATCGATCAACAACCGGCATGGTCCGACCTACCGATTGTATTGCTCACCCACCACGGCGGGCCGGAGCAGAATCCGGCGTCGCGGCTTGGCCCGCAACTCGGCAACGTGACCTTCCTCGAACGCCCTTTTCACCCGGTGACCCTGATCAGTCTGGTAACCACCGCGTTGCGCGGGCGCCGACGACAATACGAAGCCAGGGACCGGTTGATCGACCTCAGTCAAAGCGAACAACGACTGCAAATCACCCTCGAAACCCTCGAACAGCAAGTCGAGGAGCGCACCGCGCAGCTGCGGCATAACGAAGAAGCGTTGCGCCAATCGCAGAAAATGGAAGCGGTCGGTCAATTGACCGGCGGCATCGCCCACGACTTCAACAACATGCTCACCGGCATCATCGGCAGCCTTGAGTTGCTGCGCCGACGTTTGGCGCGGGGCCGCACTGAAGATCTGGATGGCTTGATCGATCTGGGCGTGACCTCGGCCAACCGTGCGGCGGGTTTGACTCACCGCTTGCTGGCCTTCTCGCGTCGCCAGTCGCTGGACTCCAAACCGGTCGAAATGAACGCCCTGGTCACCTCCATGGGTGAGCTGCTGCAGCGCAGCATCAACGAAACCATTCAGCTCGACATGCAGCTAAACGAAAAGCTTTGGGTCGCCGAGGCGGATCCGAATCAATTGGAGAGCGCCCTGCTCAACCTGGTGTTGAACGCCCGCGATGCAATGCCCGACGGCGGCAAGTTGACGGTGAAAACCTTCAACCAGCATCTCGACGCGGCTTTCACCGAAACCCACGGCAATCTGCAACCGGGCGATTACGTAGTGTTGAGCGTCACCGACACCGGTTGCGGGATGCCGCAAAGCACCATCAGCCGCGCGTTCGATCCGTTTTTCACGACTAAACCGATTGGCCAGGGCACCGGGCTTGGGTTGTCGATGATTTATGGTTTCAGCAAGCAGTCGCGCGGCCATGTAACGATCGAAAGTGAAGTCGGCAAAGGCACCACGGTCAACCTGTACCTGCCGCGAAATATCAATGATCTGGTGCAGGACGCGCTGGTTAGTATCGAGCAAGCGCCTTACGCGCTCGATGGCGAAACAGTGCTGATTGTCGAAGACGATCCGGCGGTTCGGGTGTTGGTCAGCGCCGTGCTCAGTGAGCTGGGTTACGCGTTTGTCGAGGCGGGTGATGCCGACAGTGCGGTGCCGATCCTTGATTCCGACCAGCGCATTGATCTGCTGATCAGCGACGTCGGACTACCGGGCATGAATGGCCGGCAACTGGCGGAAATCGGTCGGCAATATCGTCCCGACCTCAAGGTGTTGTTCATTACCGGATATGCCGAGCACGCGGCAGTGCGCGGTGGTTTCCTCGACCCGGGCATGCAGATGATCACCAAGCCGTTCACCTTCGATCTGCTGACCGCCAAGGTGCGCGAGATGATTCGAATCTGAAGAATATGCCGGCGAGGGTTGCCGGCAGTAACCACTCAAAGAAGCTTGCGCGGGCAAGCCTCGCACCTACAGAACGCAAAAAGCCGCCATAGGCACACAGCTTGCTGGCGAAGGCTGCTTTAAAAGCGCCTTCGCCACCCAGTTGAGCCAACCTTCAGGACAACATGTCCTGCATCAATTCCTGCAACACATCCAGATCAAACGGCTTGCCCAGAATCGGCGCCTTGCGCGTGATCGGGCTGTCGGTTTCGCGGATTTCCTGCGGATAACCACTGATGAAAATCACTTTGAGTTCCGGTCGAAGTTTCACCGCAGGCTCGGCGATTTGCACGCCAGAGATTCCACCGGGCAGGCGGAAGTCGGTAATCATCATGTCCAGGTGGGGTTTGCTGGCAAGGATCTCGAAGGCCTGCTCACCGTTTTCGGCTTGCAGCACCCGGTAACCCTCACCCGACAGATAGGCAGACAACACCATCAAAATCGAGGGATCGTCCTCGACAATGAGTACTACATCTTGCGCATCTTCACTCATGGGAAGCCTTTGTTCGGTCAATAGCTGCTGATACGACCGTGGGGCCGTTCAGAGGTTGCGTTTATCTGGCTGTTTTCCTACAGCGGCAGACAAACGCGAAATAAGGCGCCTTCGTTGATCTTGCTCTCGACGACGATGGATCCGCCATGGGCGGCTACGATTTGTTCTGAAATAAACAATCCGAGCCCCAATCCAGCCACCACCGTCTTGGCTGAAACCCGCTCGAACTGCAGGAAAATACGTTTCTGGTTTTCTTCGCTGATGCCGATGCCACGGTCCTGAACCTCGACCCGCGCCTCGCTGCCGTGGCAATACACGCGCACGTCGATCTGGCCCTTGCCGCCGTAGCGCAGGGCGTTGGTCAGCAGATTGGAGATCACTTGCTCGATGCGAAACTCATCCCAATGGCCTTCCACCGCGCCCTCGGCGGTGAACACCACGGAAGATTCGGCGGCATCGACTTGCGGCGCGAAGTTTTGCAGCAAGTTATCGACGAGCTTCACCAGATCAAAACGACTCGGTCGGATCGACAGCTTGCCGGTGCGAATCCGCGACACGTCGAGCATGTCCTCGATCAGACGGATCAGGCTTTTGATCTGGCGCTCATCGCGGTCGACCATCGCGTGCATCTTGTCGAGGGTAAACGCTGCAGCGTTGTCCCGGGCCAGGTGCATTTTGCGCAACTGGGTTTCGAGGATCAGGCCGTTGAGCGGCGTACGCACTTCGTGAGCGACGATCGACATGAAGTCATCGCGCATACGCACCGCTTGCTCCAGCTCGTTCTGGGTGTTCTGCAACTGCTTGAGTAACGCTTCCTGCTCGCGGCGGCTCTGCTCCAGGGCTTCGACCTGTTGCTTCATCGCTTTGCTCTGGCGATACAAATCGACGAACACATTGACCTTGCTTTTGACCGCGTGGATGTCCAGCGGCTTGTGCAGGAAGTCGACGGCGCCGCTTTCGTAGCCCTTGAACGCGTAATTGAGCTCGCGACCGGCGGCGCTGACGAAAACAATCGGGATGTTCTTGGTTTTCTCGGTGCCGCGCATCAGCTCGGCCAGCTCGAAGCCATTCATGCCCGGCATCTGCACGTCGAGAATGGCCATGGCGAACTCGTGTTGCAGCAACAGCGACAAGGCTTCGTCCGCCGACAGCGCCTTGTAGACCGTGCGGTCTTCGCGCTTGATCAGCGCTTCAAGGGCCAACAGGTTCTCCGGCAAATCGTCGACGATCAGCAGCTTGGCTTGAATATTACTTAACATGCGATTTGTTCCAGCTCGACAATCAAACGGCCGATGCCGTGTATGGGAAGTATGTAGTCCGGCTGGTGCAAGGCCAGCGCCGCCCGCGGCATCGTCGCCACCTGGGCCTCTTCGGGATCTTGCACCACCGTCAGGCCACCACGCACCTTGACCTGCGCCAGGCCGCTCGCCCCGTCGCGATTGGCGCCGGTCAGCAGCACCGCAGCCAGAGCCGGGCCGTAAACATCAGCGGCGGACTCGAACAGATAATCGATCGAGGGCCGCGAATGGTGCACGCGGTCTTCCAGGCTCAACGAAAAACTGCGGTCCTGCTCCACCGACAAGTGATAACCGGGGCCGGCGAAATACAGCGTGCCCGCCTCGACCGGAGTCTTGTCGTACGCTTCGAGCACCGGCAGCGAAACCCGTCGGGAAAACACTTCGGCCAAATGGCTGCGGCGCTCTTCGGGCAAGTGCAGCACCACGATGATCGGCAGCACAAAGCCTGGGCGCAGTGGGCCCAGGATGTTCAACAACGCCTCGACGCCGCCGGCCGAAGCACCAATCACGATAGCCTCTACGGTCGGCAAACCGGGTGCGTGGTTCATGATTTGCGGTAGATCCGTTCTTGTTTGACCAATGGCTCGAACTGCTTGCCGAACGCCGAGAAGTCCGGCGTTTCCTTGCTGCCCAACACCAGGAAACCGCGGTGGCACAACGACTCGTGAAACAGTCCGAAAGCCCGGTCCTGAAGTTTTTTGTTGAAGTAAATCAACACGTTACGACAAGAAATTAATTGAGTTTCGGAGAATACACTGTCCGTCGCCAGGCTGTGATCGGCAAACGTCACGTTCTCGCACAGGCTCTTGTCGAAAATCGCGTAACCGTACGCCGCCGTATAGTAGTCGGCAAATGAACGCTGGCCACCGGCCTGCTGATAATTGGCCGTGTAGGCACGGACATTCTCCATCGAGAAAATCCCTTGCTTGGCTTTGTCCAGCGAACGCGGATTGATGTCGGTGGCATAAATGATGGTGCGGTCGAGCAGCCCTTCCTCGCGCAGCAGGATGGCCATCGAATAGACCTCTTCGCCCGTGCTGCAGCCGGCAATCCAGATCTTGATCGACGGATAGGTCTTGAGCAGCGGCACCACTTCCTTGCGGATCGCGAGAAAATGCGACGGGTCGCGAAACATCTCGCTGACCGGGATCGTCAGCAATTGCAGCAACTGCATGAACGCGGTCGGATCGTGCAGGACCCTGTCCTGCAACGCCGAGATGGTTGCGCACTCGAACTGACCCAACGCGTGACTGACCCGGCGCTTGATCGAAGCACCGGAATAGTCGCGAAAGTCATAGCTGTACTTGAGGTAAATCGCCTCGATCAACAGCCGCAGTTCGATTTCGTTATTCTTTTCCACTAGTTGTTCTTTTCCACTAAAGGTTTTCCACTAAAAGCTTTCCACTAGATGCGTTCCATTTTCGGCAACCACACGCGGATCAGCGAGAACAGGCGATCGAGGTCGATCGGCTTGGCCAGGTAGTCGTTGGAACCCGCCGCGAGGCAACGTTCCTGATCGTCCTTCATGGCTTTTGCCGTGACGGCGATGATCGGCAGTTTGCGCCAGCGCGGATCCTGGCGGATCAAGGCTGTGGCCTCGTAACCGTCCATCTCCGGCATCATCACGTCCATCAGCACCAAGTCGATGTCCTCGACTTCATTCAATCGCTCGATCGCTTCACGACCGTTACGGCCGATCACTACCACAGCGCCCTTATGCTCCAGCGCACTGGTCAGGGCGAAGATGTTGCGCACATCGTCGTCCACCAGCAGCACTTTGCGGCCCTCGAAGACCTTGTCGCGACTGCGCGCAGTCTTGAGCATCTTCTGGCGCTCATGGGACAACTGCGATTCGACTTTGTGCAGAAAGAGTGTGACCTCGTCGAGCAAGCGTTCCGGCGAGCGCGCGCCCTTGATGATGATCGAGCGCGAGTACTTGCGCAGCTCGGCTTCTTCGTCGCGGGTGAGGTTGCGCCCGGTGTAGACAATCACCGGCGGGAACGAGCAAATGTCCTCGGTGGCCATGCGCTTGAGCAGGTCATTGCCGAGCATGTCCGGCAGTTTCAGGTCGATGACCATGCAATCGAAGATCGTCTCGCGCAGCAGATCGAGCGCTTCCTGAGCGAAACCGACTGCGGTGATTTCGATGTCTTCATCGCCAATCAACCGCGCAATACTGTCGCGCTGCAGGTCATCGTCCTCGACCAGCAACACGCGTTTGACCTTTTGCGTCAGTTTGGCTTCCAGCCGTGCGAACACGTCTTTGAGCTCTTCGCGGGTGGTCGGTTTGACCGCGTACCCGATGGCGCCCATGTGCATCGCCGCTTCGACGCGGTCTTCGACCGAAATCACGTGAACCGGGATGTGCCGGGTTTCGGCGCGTTCTTTCAGGCGTTGCAACACGGTCAAACCGGAATGGTCCGGCAGGCGCATGTCGAGCAGGATCGCGTCGGGGATGAACTCTTTCGCCAAGTCGTAACCTTCATCGGCGCCGTGCGCGACCAGGCACTGATAACCCAGTTCGTGCGCCAGATCGTAAAGGATGCGCGCAAAGTTCGGCTCATCTTCCACCACCAGAATGCAGCGCGTGGTGAACGGTGCCTTGGTGCGGTCATCGTCGAAACGCGGGATGTCGACTTCGGCAATCACCGGCACCTGTGCAGCAGGGGCAGCCGGTTTTGGCACGTAAGCCACCGGCGTTGCGCGCATCGGCTCGATCGGTTCTTCGCCTGGTTCGATGTATTGCAGCGGCAACACCAGGGTGAACGAACTGCCCTGCCCCGGCTCACTGGTGACGCTGATCGAGCCGCCGAGCAACACTGCCAGATCACGCGAGATCGACAGGCCCAGCCCGGTGCCGCCATAACGGCGGTTGGTGGTGCCGTCGGCCTGGCGGAAGGCTTCGAAGATGCTTTCCTGCTGATCGGCCGCAATGCCGATCCCGGAATCGCGGACGATAAAGGCAATGCCGTCACCCGGCTGGCTGGCGACGGTCAGGCTGACGCTACCCTTTTCGGTGAACTTGACGGCGTTCGACAACAGGTTCTTGACCACCTGTTCCAGACGTTGGCGGTCGGTGAAGATCATCATCGGCGCGCCCGGCTGCAACTCGATGTTGAACTGCAGATTCTTGTCCTTGGCCATCGGCTCGAACATCCCGCGCAGGCCTTCGACCAAGCGCGAAACGCTGGTGTTTTCCGGGCGCATGTCGAGTTTGCCGGCCTCGACTTTGGAAATGTCGAGAATGTCGTTGATCAGGTTGAGCAGATCGTTGCCGGCGGAATAGATCGACTCGGCAAACTTGACCTGTTCGGCGCTGAGGTTTTCCTGCGGGTTTTCCGCCAGCAGCTTGGCGAGAATCAGCGAACTGTTCAGCGGTGTGCGCAGTTCATGGGACATGTTGGCGAGGAATTCGGACTTGTACTTGCTGGAGCGCTGCAACTCTTCGGCGCGTTCTTCCAGTTGCGTCTGGGCCTGATTGAGTTCGGTGTTCTTCTGGTCCATCGCATCGCGCTGGTCGGACAGAATCTGCGCCTGCTCGGCGAGCTGTTCGTTGGTCTGTTCCAGTTCGACCTGCTGGGTTTCGAGGTGCGCCTGGGATTCCTTGAGAATCCGCGACTGCTCTTCCAGCTCTTCGTTAGCGGTTTTCAGCTCTTCCTGCTGCACTTGCAGTTCTTCGTTGAGCTGCTGGGTTTCAGCCAGCACTTCCTGCAAGCGCTGACGATAACGCGCGGCCTCAATAGAGGTGCCGATGTTGCTGGCGATCAGCTCGAGCAATTCGACGTCGCGCTCTTCCAGTGGACGCAGGAAACCCAGCTCGATCACGCCGTTGACCCGATCGTCGTCGCTGGTCGGCACCACCATCACGCTGTGCGGCAGGCCTTCGCCGAGGCCGGAGCTGACGCGAAAATACCCTTGCGGCACGTTATCCAGACGAATCAACCGCGCTTGCTGCACGGCCTGACCGACAATGCCTTCGCCGTCGTAGATCGCTTGATCCTGCTCTTCCTGCTCACGCGAAAAACCGTAAGAAGCCACGCGTTTCAGGCCGCCATGGTCTTCGCGTATATAAATAGCGGCGACGGCGGTGCCCATGTATTGCGCGCAGAATTTGAGGATATTGCGCCCCAACATTTGCAAGGACAGCTGCCCCAGCACTTGTTCGGCCAGTTCGGTCTGACCACTGCGCAACCAGCCTTGCTGCTCGAGACGCGCGGCGCTGGCCTGTTGCGCGGCCATGTTGGCGGCATAGTTTTGCGACAGATTGAGCAAATCGCGACGGCCGATATAGGCCAGCAGACCGCTGATGCCGGCAACGAATAGCAGATAAAGGGTGATGCTCCAGATCGTCGTGCGGCGCACTTCTTCGTTGCGCGTGGTGCGCAACTGTTGCTCCATGTCGATCACGTCTTCGAATTGCTTGCGAATCTCATCGGTCAGGCGCTTGCCGCGACCGGCCTTCACCGCGCCGCGATAGTCGCCGCTGCTGCGCTGCAAATCGATCATCGATTGCGCATAAGTCGCCCATTCGGTTTGCAATGCCTGCAAGCGGTGCAAACGATCGGTCTGAATCGGGTTGTCGCCGGTCAGTTCGAGCAAGGTATTGAGCGCGACCGCAATGCGCGGCTTGGCCGTTTCATAAGGGTCGAGGAAGTGCTCGTCGCCGCTGAGCAGGAAGCCGCGCATGCCGGTTTCCAGGTCGACGGTGAGCTTCACCGCTTCATTAGCGTTATTGATCACCCGGTCGGTGTGCTCGACCCATTGGATGACGGACAACAGGTAAGTGATCAACGCCACAAAGAAAACCGCGCTGATAGCGCCCACGCCCAGCGGCAAACTGACGTTGCGGCTCAGCAGTTTACGGAATCGTTGCTCATCAACCGAGGACGCAGGGGTCATGGGAAATGCCTTGTCGAACTGTCGAAAACCAGGGAGTTTGCCCGAAAACCCCTACACGAATCTAATTTTCTGACAGCTTTTGTCGCAAATTCCGGCAATTAGCTGCGCTTGATCAATGGCGCGCGTTATCCTTGCGCGTTCCTGCACATCGCCTATTTTTTGTATTGGGTCGGGAACTTGTCGGGGTCCGGCAATTACTCAAGCAAGAGACCGGCGAATTCGATCGACCGCCGACCCGTAAATTCATCTTTGAGAGCTCCTATTATGTCCGCCGAAGCGTCCATCATCCTTGTCGTCGAAGACGATGCCATCGTGCGCATGCTGATCGTCGATGTCCTGGAAGAACTTGAATTCAAGGTGCTGGAGGCGGACGGCAGCGAAGAGGCCCTGACGTTCCTCAATGATGAAGACCAATACATCGACCTGATGATGACCGACGTCGGCCTGCCGGGCATGGACGGCCGCGAACTGGCCAAGCAAGCACGGATACTGCGCCCGGAACTGCCGATCCTGTTTGCCAGCGGTTACGCCGAAAGCATCGACGTGCCGTCCGGCATGCAAGTAATTGGCAAGCCGTTCTCGATCGACCAACTGCGCGACAAGGTTCGCGGCATGCTCGCCTGATTCCCTCAACGCTGCGGTAAACCTCTGTAAAACCTGAATTCCTGCTGTGGTTTAATTGCGCCCTGCCCGATTAGCCGCCTCAAGGAATACCGATGCTCCCGCCGTCCGCCACCAAAGTCCTGGTCATTGGTTATGTCTGGCCCGAACCCCGTTCTTCGGCGGCCAGCGGGCATGTCATGCAGATTCTCGATACATTTGTGCAACAGGGTTGGGACATCACGTTCAGCAGCCCGGCGGGCGTTGGCGAGCACAAGGCTGACCTCGCGGCGCTGGGTATTCGTGAATGCGCAATCGAGCTGAACAACAGCAGTTTCGACACGTTCATCCGCGAACTCGCCCCGGATATCGTCCTGTTCGACCAATTCATGATGGAAGAGCAGTTCGGCTGGCGCGTCGAGAAACACTGCCCCGACGCCCTGCGCGTGCTCGAAACCTCCGACCTGCAAAGCCTGCGACATGCCCGGCATCAGCGCCTCAAAGACCGTTTGAAGACCAGCGCCGACGAAAACGATTTCAGCGATCTGTTCGCGCCGGCGTTGCGCGAAGAATTCGAATTGATGGCGGGCACCGACCTGGCCAAACGCGAGATTGCCGCGCTGTACCGCTGCGACCTGAGCCTGATGATTTCCCCGGTGGAAATCGAGTTGCTGGTCGAGCAGTTCAAAATGCCACGGGAGCTGCTGCACTGGTGCCCGTTGATGCCAGCGATGCCAACAACCGCGCACCCGGCGTTCGAGGCACGTACGCACTTTCTGAGCATTGGCAACTTCCGCCATGCGCCGAACTGGGACGCGGTGCTCTGGATGAAAACCACCGTGTGGCCGCTGATTCGCCAGCAATTGCCCGGCGCGCAATTGCATTTATATGGCGCCTACACCCCGCCGAAAGCCACCGCGCTGCACAACCCGGCGCAAGGCTTTCATGTGATGAACTGGGCGGAAGATGCCTTGCAAGTGATGTCGGCGGCGCGCGTTTGCCTGGCGCCGCTGCGTTTCGGCGCCGGGATCAAGGGCAAAATCGTCGATGCGATGCTCTGCGGCACGCCAACCGTGACCACGCCGATTGGCGCTGAAGGCATGAGCGATGGTCTGCTGCCATGGCCCGGTGTGATTGGCGAATCCGCAGAAGCCATCGCCGCTGCGGCCGTCGCGTTGTATCAGGACCAGGTTTTGTGGACCGAGGCGCAACAGCATGGTGATCAGTTGCTCGCCGCGCAATACCGGCAATCGGTGCACGGCCCGGCGCTGATCGAACGGCTGCAGGCCTGCCGTCGCGACTTGGCCGCGCGGCGTCGCGACAACTTCACCGGCGCCATGCTTCGGCACCACGCGCATAAAAGCACGCAGTACATGTCGCAATGGATCGAGGCGAAAACTCGACACAGCGCGTCAGACGTTTCCGAATCTCGCGGTTAATTAATAACCTGAGCAATATGGCACAAGGCTATGTTTATTAAGATGTTTCTTGGAGTGGAATGATCGCGGATCAGCTTCTAGGCTCTGTCGCATGAAGTGATTTTTTCCACACTATCTCGCCTCCACGGATCGGAGCCGAGTCTTGGGCAGGAGCCTTGAGACATGCCATTTACCCCTACCGCCAATGTCGACACGCAATGCTGGATGAACAAAGTCCTCGACATTGACCGCTTGAAATTGACCGACCTGATCTGGCCCGGCGTGCACAACGCCGGCATGGACAAAAAAGCCCCGAATTACGAAGTGATCGTTGGAAACTGGACCACCTGCCAGAACGATTCATTTGCCTGGCAACTGGCCAAAGGTGCCCGAGCCTTCGATTTGCGCCTGGGCTACACGCCCGCCTCGCCCGCCGGCACATTTTACTTTCACCACAACGGTCACCAATCGCATCGCGTACTGGATGAACTGCTGGATGCGGTCAACAACTTTCTGGAGCGTAATCCGGATGAATTCATCGTTCTGGATTTCCACCAGCTACGCGACGGCGACCAGCCCTTCGATTTCAAGCAGTTCAACGACCTGGTGAAACTGCGCTTGGGCGCACGCACCATTGCGCCTGACGATGACGAGAAAACCATTGGCGAGCTCAAGGCTGCGAGCAGCAAGAAACGCGTGGTGCTTGCCTCTCGCTACTCGGTGGATCTGGATCTGGATTACTTCTGGAGCAGCGTTCCCCACCGCTGGAGCGGGTCCCGGCTGACCAATGTGGCCGAGCTGCGCCAGCATATCGTCACCACTCTCGACACTCCGCGATTTGGCTCATACCTGTGGTCATTAACCGCCACCAGCTACTCATTTCTCGGCGGTCCGGTAGATATCAAGGAGCACATCAATGACTGGTTCCATTCGTCGCGGGACTGGGTCACCCAATGCAGCATCATCAGCACCGACTTTTTTGACGAATCGGAAATCGTCGGGTACTGCTGGGTCGCCAACAGCATGAAGGCTGTCAGCCTGCAGGCTTGAGCGGCGGGCGCTGGCGTAATCGGGTCGGAAAGAGGCATCATCGGGGCGCAATAACAATCGCACTAACAACAGCGTTAACAATAAAAGTGCCCTGCCATGAGCCGAGCTACCCGCATCACTGACCCCTCCTATGAGTTGATGGACGACCACAACGGGTTGTCCATCATCTATCGCCAGCATGGCTTTCCGTGCCCGCTGGTGCGCTGGCATTTTCACAAGGAATACGAACTGCACCTGATCGTCGCGAGTTCCGGCAAGGTGTTCATTGGCGACTACATCGGCAATTTTTATCCGGAATCGCTGTTCCTCACGGGCCCAAACCTGCCGCACAACTGGATCAGCCAGGTCGCCGAAGACGAAGTGGTGCCCAAGCGCGACATGCTGGTCAACTTTACTGATGAGCTGTTCGACAGCGGCCATTTGGTGTTCGCCGAACTAAAGACCCTGGCACCGCTGCTTGAGCGTGCGCAGTACGGCATCGAGTTTCGCTGCAAACGTACGATTCGCCAGGCAATGACGCTGATGCAACGCATCGCTGATACCCAAGGCGTCACGCGCCTCGGGCACTTTTTCATTCTGCTGGAGTTGCTTGCGGCCTCGGATGACTACCAATTGTTGTCCGGCGCCACCACGCCGCAGTTGGCCGACGAGCACAGCGTCGACCGCACCAACCGCGCGGTGGATTACATTTTTGCCCACTACGCCCGGGAGTTGCCGCTGGAAGAAGTGGCGGAACATTTGGGCATGAAACCGACCTATTTCAGCCGCGTGTTCAAACAAGCTACTGGCCGCTGTTTTATCGAATTCGTCAATCGGTTGCGCATCAGCAAGTCCTGCGAGCTGCTCGCCGATGGCGATAAACCGGTGACGGACGTGTGTTTCGAGTCCGGGTTCAACAATATCTCCAATTTCAATCGGCGGTTTCAGCAGCTCAAAGGCATGACACCGTCGCATTACCGGCGGTTGGCGGTGCAGCGCCTGACCGAACAAAACCTCGGTTAGCGTGGGCGCATGGCATGCCCGCGATGGCGTTCCCGAGAGCGTCATCGCGGGCAAGCCATGCTCCCACGAGTGAAAAAACCAATACGGAATTCATGCCGGACTGTCGCCCGATATCCGTTCTCTGCGCTCGCCCACCCAAACACCAGTGCAAAAAAGTATCGATTGCAGTGCTATGGATGATTTGTCACATCCTCAATTGAAGGCTGTAATCAGTGCACATTCTTCCTGCCTCGGAAGACACAAAAACAATAACCGTCCTTCTGGCCCCGCCGGGTACAGAAAAGGAGTGCACGATGCAACCTTCTGTAAAAGCTCTGCTTGCCCTCACCTGCATGACCCTCAGCAGCGTCAGCCTCGGCGCTCAGACCCTGACCATCGCCACCGTCAACAACAGCGACATGATCCGCATGCAAAAGCTCTCGAAAACCTTCGAGGCAGCACATCCGGATATCAAACTGAATTGGGTGGTGCTCGAAGAAAACGTCCTGCGCCAGCGCCTGACCACCGACATCGCCACACAGGGCGGCCAGTTCGACGTGTTGACGATTGGCATGTACGAAGCTGCACTCTGGGGCGCCAAGGGTTGGCTGGAACCAATGAAGGATTTGCCGGCCGATTACGCGCTCGACGATGTATTCCCGTCGGTGCGTGAAGGTCTGTCGGTCAAGGGCTCGCTGTACGCCTTGCCGTTCTACGCCGAAAGCTCGATCACCTATTACCGCACCGACCTGTTCAAGGACGCCGGGCTGACCATGCCGGAGCATCCGACCTGGACGCAAATCAGCGAGTTTGCCAGCAAACTCACGAACAAGGACGAAGAACAGTACGGCATCTGCCTGCGCGGCAAGGCCGGTTGGGGCGAAAACATGGCGTTGATCACCACCGTCGCCAACGCCTACGGCGCGCGCTGGTTCGATGAGCAATGGAAACCGGAATTCACCGGTCCGGAATGGAAAAACGCGCTGAACTTCTACGTCAAAACCATGAAGGATTCCGGCCCTCCAGGCGCATCCAGCAACGGCTTCAACGAAAACCTCGCGCTGTTCAACAGCGGCAAATGCGCGATCTGGGTCGACGCCAGCGTCGCCGGCTCGTTTGTCACCGACAAGAGCCAAAGCAAGGTCAGCGAGCACGTCGGCTTCACCTATGCGCCGCATGAAACCACCGACAAAGGCTCAGCCTGGTTGTATTCCTGGGCACTGGCGATCCCGACCAGTTCCAAAGCCAAGGACGCCGCGAAGACCTTCAGCGCCTGGGCCACTTCCAAGGAATACGGCGCGCTGGTTGCCGAGAAAGACGGGATTGCCAACGTGCCGCCAGGCACGCGCGCCTCGACCTACAGCGAGGCTTACATGAGCGCCGCACCGTTTGCCAAAGTCACGCTGGAATCGCTGAAAGTGGCCGATCCGAGCAAACCGAGCGCGAAACCTGTGCCATACATCGGCATTCAATTGGTGACCATTCCTGAGTTCCAAGCCGTCGGCACGCAGGTCGGCAAGTTGTTCTCGGCAGCGTTGATCGGCCAGACCACGGTCGATCAGGCCCTGACCGCGGCCCAGCAAACTACCGAACGTGAGATGAAGCGCGCCGGTTACCCCAAGTAACCCGTGCCCCCCCCCTGTAGGAGCGAGGCTTGCCCGCGAAGGCGGCTTGTCTGACATACCGCTTTCGCGGGCAAGCCTCGCTCCTACAGTTGATCTCATCTGCCTGTTCCCAATCGGTTCTTTTGCCATGAATATCTCAACTGCCAAAGCTCAAATGGACATTCCCCAACCGGTGCGTAAAAGCCGGCTGGCCAATCCCGGCTGGTTTCTGGTCAGTCCTTCAGTGGCCCTGTTGCTGCTGTGGATGATCGTGCCACTGGGCATGACCGTGTACTTCTCGATGATCCGCTACAACCTGCTCTACCCCGGTGAAAACGAGTTCGTCGGGCTGGAAAACTTCACCTACTTCCTCACCGATTCGGGTTTCCTGCCCGGCGCCAGCAATACCTTGCTGCTGGTCGGCAGCGTGTTGCTGATCAGCGTGGTGTTTGGCGTGTTGATCAGTGCGTTGCTGGAGGCCAGCGAGTTTCTCGGGCGCGGCATCGTCCGGGTCATGCTGATTTCGCCGTTCTTCATCATGCCCACCGTCGGCGCGCTGATCTGGAAGAACCTGATTTTTCATCCGGTCTCGGGGATTCTCGCCTACGTCTGGAAACTCTTCGGCGCGCAACCGGTGGACTGGCTGGCGCATTACCCGCTGCTGTCGATCATCATCATTGTGTCCTGGCAATGGCTGCCCTTCGCGATCCTGATCCTGATGACCGCCATGCAGTCTCTCGACCAGGAACAGAAAGAAGCCGCGCGCCTCGACGGTGCCGGCCCGGTCGCGATCTTCTGGCACCTGACCCTGCCGCACCTGGCGCGGCCGATTGCGGTGGTGGTGATGATCGAAACGATCTTCCTGCTCTCGGTGTTTGCCGAAATCTTCACCACCACCAATGGTGGCCCCGGCTATGCCTCGACCAACCTCGCCTACCTGATCTACAACCAGGCGCTGGTGCAGTTCGATGTCGGCATGGCGTCCGCTGGCGGCTTGATCGCGGTGGTGATTGCCAACGTCGCGGCCATCGTGCTGGTCAGGATGATCGGCAAAAAACTGACAGACAAAGCCTGAGGCCCGCGCCATGACTCTTCAACAATCCCGCCGCCTGCAAAGCCTGCTGCTCGGCACCCTGGCCTGGGCCATCGCGATCCTGATCTTCTTCCCGATCTTCTGGATGGTGCTGACCAGTTTCAAAACCGAAATCGACGCCTTCGCCACGCCGCCGCAGTTCATCTTCACGCCGACGCTGGAAAACTACCTGCACATCAACGAGCGCAGCGACTACTTCAGTTTCGCCTGGAACTCGGTGGTGATTTCCTTCAGCGCCACGGCGCTTTGCCTGCTGATCGCGGTGCCGGCGGCCTACTCGATGGCGTTCTACGAAACCAAACGCACCAAAGGCACGCTGCTGTGGATGCTCTCCACCAAAATGCTGCCGCCGGTGGGCGTGCTGATGCCGATCTACCTGCTGGCCAAAAGCTTCGGCCTGCTCGATACGCGGATTGCGCTGATCGTGATCTACACGCTGATCAACCTGCCGATTGTGGTCTGGATGATTTACACCTACTTCAAAGACATCCCCAAA
Source organism: Pseudomonas prosekii (assembly GCF_900105155.1). Lineage (NCBI taxonomy): Bacteria > Pseudomonadati > Pseudomonadota > Gammaproteobacteria > Pseudomonadales > Pseudomonadaceae > Pseudomonas > Pseudomonas prosekii. The sequence goes on along the minus strand of NZ_LT629762.1, from coordinate 5,834,595 downwards.
GACATTCTCGAAGCCGCGCGCCTCGACGGCGCTACGTTGTGGCAGGAAATGGTTCGGGTATTGCTGCCAATCGCCAAGGGTGGCCTGGCTTCCACGGTGCTGCTGTCGCTGATCCTGTGCTGGAACGAGGCGTTCTGGTCACTCAACCTGACCTCGTCGAAAGCCGCGCCGCTGACCGCATTGATCGCCTCGTATTCAAGCCCCGAAGGCCTGTTCTGGGCCAAGTTGTCAGCGGTCTCGACCCTGGCCTGCGCGCCGATTCTGATCTTCGGCTGGATCAGCCAGAAACAACTGGTCCGGGGCCTGTCGTTTGGTGCCGTGAAATAAATGGATCGTCTCTGTAGGAGCCAGGCTTGCCGGCGAAGGCGTCCGTCAAATCGCCTTCGCCGGCAAGCCTGGCTCCTACAAAAAAGCCCGAGCGGCTCAACCAAATAACAACAAGTGGAGGCCCATCACCATGGCCAACCTGAAAATCAAGAATCTGCAAAAAGGCTTCGAAGGTTTTTCCATCATCAAGGGCATCGACCTCGAAGTGAACGATAAGGAATTCGTGGTGTTCGTCGGTCCGTCGGGCTGTGGCAAATCCACACTGCTGCGCCTGATCGCCGGCCTCGAAGAAGTCAGCGGCGGCACTATCGAACTCGATGGCCGCGACATCACCGAGGTCAGCCCGGCCAAGCGCGACCTGGCGATGGTGTTCCAGACCTACGCCCTGTATCCGCACATGACCGTGAAAAAGAACATGTCGTTCGCCCTCGATCTGGCCGGCGTACCGAAAGCCGAAGTCGAGAAGAAAGTCGGTGAAGCGGCGCGCATCCTCGAACTCGGGCCGATGCTGGAGCGCAAACCGAAACAACTGTCGGGCGGCCAGCGCCAGCGCGTGGCGATTGGCCGGGCGATTGTGCGCAACCCGAAAATCTTCCTGTTCGACGAACCACTGTCCAACCTCGACGCCGCCCTGCGCGTGCAAATGCGTCTGGAACTGCTGCGCCTGCATAAAGAACTGCAAGCGACGATGATTTACGTGACCCACGATCAGGTCGAAGCCATGACCATGGCCGACAAAGTGGTGGTGCTCAATGGCGGCAAAGTCGAGCAAGTCGGCTCGCCGCTGGACCTCTATCACCAACCGGCCAACCTGTTTGTCGCCGGTTTCCTTGGCACGCCGAAAATGGGCTTCCTCAAGGGCAAAGTCATCCGCGTCGAAAGCCAGAACGTCGAAGTGCTGCTCGACGCCGGCACCCGCATCACTCTGCCATTGAGCGGCGCCAGCCTGAGCGTCGGCGGCGCGGTAACGCTGGGGATTCGCCCGGAACACTTGAACCTTGCGCAAACCGGCGACTGCACCCTGCAAGTCACGGCCGACGTCAGCGAACGACTGGGCAGCGACACTTTCTGCCACGTCGTCACCTCGTGCGGCGAAGCGTTGACCATGCGCGTGCGCGGCGACCTCGCCAGCCGCTACGGCGAAACCCTGAGCCTGCACCTGGACGCCGAACACTGCCATTTATTCGATGCCGACGGCGTGGCGCTGACCCGCCCGCTGCGCGCAGCAGCCTGATTTAGAGAGCCCGTGATGAAACTCAATAAACACAATCTCAACCGCCTCGCTGCCGAAGTGGCGCTGCCCGCCTACGCGCTGGGCGACACGCGCCAAGGCATTGCGCACATCGGCGTCGGCGGTTTCCACCGCGCGCATCAGGCGTATTACACCGATGCACTGATGAACACCGGCGAAGGCCTCGACTGGGCGATTTGCGGCGTCGGCCTGCGCGCCGAAGACCGCCGCGCTCGCGACGATCTTAAAGAGCAGGATTACCTGTTCACCCTGTTCGAGCTCGGCGACAGCGATGACACCGAAGTACGGGTGATCGGCGCCATTCGCGACATGTTGCTCGCCGAGGACGGCGCCGAAGCCTTGATCGACAAACTCGCCGATCCGCAGATTCGCATCGTCTCGCTGACCATTACCGAGGGCGGCTATTGCATCGATGACAGCAACGGCGACTTCATGGCGCACTTGCCGCAAATCCAGCACGATCTGGCGCACCCGGACGCGCCGAAAACCGTGTTCGGTTTCCTCTGCGCCGCGCTGGCCAAACGCCGCGCCGCCGGCACGCCCGCGTTCACCTTGATGTCGTGCGATAACCTGCCGCACAACGGCGCCGTCACCCGCAAGGCACTGCTGGCGTTCGCCGCCCTGCGCGATGGCGATCTGCGTGACTGGATCGAGCAAAACGTCAGTTTCCCCAACGCGATGGTCGACCGCATCACGCCGATGACCAGCACCGAACACAAGCTGCAATTGCACGACAAACACGCGATCGACGACGCTTGGCCGGTGGTGTGCGAGCCGTTTGTGCAATGGGTGCTCGAAGACAAATTCGTCAACGGCCGCCCGGCGTGGGAGAAGGTCGGCGTGCAGTTCACCGACGACGTCACGCCTTATGAAGAGATGAAAATCAAACTGCTCAACGGCAGTCATTTGGCCCTGACGTATCTGGGTTTTCTCAAGGGTTACCGCTTCGTCCACGAAACCATGAACGACCCGCTGTTCGTGCGCTACATGCGCGCTTACATGGATCTCGACGTCACGCCGCAACTGGCGCCGGTGCCGGGCATTGACCTGACCGAGTACAAAAACACTCTGGTGGCGCGGTTTTCCAATCAGGCGATTGCCGATCAACTGGAGCGCGTGTGTTCGGACGGCTCGTCGAAGTTTCCGAAATTCACCGTGCCGACGGTCAATCGTTTGATCGCCGATGGCCAGGAAACCAAGCGTGCGGCGTTGGTGGTTGCGGCTTGGGCGCTGTATTTGAAAGGTGTCGATGAGAACGGCGTGACCTATTCGATTCCTGATCCACGGGCGACGTTTTGTCAGGCACTGGTCGCTGATGATGCGTTGATCACCCAGCGCTTGCTGGCGGTCGAAGAGATTTTCGGCACGGCGATCGCCAATTCACCGGAGTTTGTCGCGGCGTTTGAATGGTGTTGTAACAGCTTGCGCGAGGTCGGTGTGACGCAGACGTTGGAACGAGTGCTGGCCGAATGATCGTTCCCACGCTCTGCGTGGGAATGCAGCCCGGGACGCTCCGCGTCCCATCCAGAAGCGAACGCAGAGCGTCCATTGACGCATTCCCACGCAGAATGTGGGAACGATCTTCGGCAGGGTCATGACATGGCAAACCAACAACTATTCCTCGGCATCGACTGCGGCACTCAAGGCACCAAAGCGATCATCCTCGACGCCGTCAACGGTCAGGTGCTGGGCCTCGGCGCGGCAGCGCACACGCTGATCAGCGGCGCCAACGGTCGGCGCGAGCAAGACACCAGCCAATGGCTGGAAGCCTTCGCCCTCGCCACCCGCCGCGCCCTGCTCGCGGCCAATGTCGATGGCCAGAAGATCCTCGGCGTCGGCGTTTCCGGGCAGCAACACGGCCTGGTCCTGCTCGACGGCGAAGGCCAGGTCTTGCGCCCGGCCAAGCTCTGGTGTGACACCGAGTCAACGCCGGAAAACGATCGGCTGCTGGCCAATCTCGGCGGTGAATCAGGTTCGCTCGAACGCCTCGGCGTGGTCATCGCGCCCGGTTACACGGTGTCGAAACTGCTCTGGACCAAAGAACAACACCCGGACATTTTCGCCCGTATCGCGCAGATTCTGCTGCCGCACGATTACCTCAACTATTGGCTGACTGGCCGCAGTTGCAGCGAATACGGCGACGCCTCGGGCACCGGTTATTTCAACGTGCGCACGCGCCAATGGGACTTGCAGATATTGCGCGAGATCGACCCCAGCGGTCGCCTGGAGGCGGCGCTGCCGGAGTTGATCGACGCCCACCAGCCGGTCGGCGCGATCCTGCCGGGTATCGCCGCACAACTCGGGATCAACCCGCACGCACTGGTCGCCAGCGGCGGCGGCGACAACATGATGGGCGCAATCGGCACCGGCAATATTCAGCCCGGCGCGATCACCATGAGCCTCGGCTCCTCCGGCACCGTTTATGCCTATTCCGAACAGCCAACAGTCAGCCCGGACGCCTCGGTCGCGACGTTCTGTTCCTCCAGCGGCGGCTGGTTGCCGTTGATCTGCACGATGAACCTGACCAATGCCACTGGGGTGATTCGCGAGTTGTTCGAATTGGACATCGAGCGCTTCAACGAACGAGTTGAACAGGCGCCGATTGGCGCGGACGGCGTGTGCATGTTGCCGTTCCTCAATGGCGAACGCGTGCCCGCCCTGCCCCACGCCACCGGCAGCCTGCTGGGGCTGACCATGACCAACCTGACCGAAGCCAATTTGTGTCGCGCGGCGGTCGAAGGCACGACTTTCGGATTGCGTTACGGGCTGGACCTGCTACGCCAAAATGGCTTACAAAGCCGCAGCATTTGTTTGATCGGCGGCGGCTCCAAGAGCCCGGTGTGGCGGCAGATCGTCGCCGACATCATGAACACCCCGGTGATCTGCACCGAACAAAGCGAAGCGGCGGCCCTCGGCGCGTCGATTCAAGCGGCGTGGTGCCACGCTTCGGCAAACGGCGACGCAAGCAGGCTGGCCGAACTGTGCGAACGCTGCGTGAAACTCGACCCGGCCAGCGAAACCCTGCCGATTGCCGCCAACGTTGCGGCGGCGCAGCAGGCCTACGAACGCTATCAACAGCATGTCGCAACCCTTTAAAGAGCGAACAATTATGTATCTGGTGTGTGGCGAAGCGCTGTTCGATTTCTTCAGCGAAGACGATGCCAGCGGTCTGGCTTCAGAAGTGAATTTCAAGGCGATTGCCGGCGGTTCGCCGTTCAACGTTGCGGTGGGTTTGCGCCGCTTGGGCGTGGACTCTGCGCTGTTTGCCGGGCTGTCCACCGACTACCTCGGCCGCCGTTTGCAACAGGTGTTGCAGGAAGAAGGCGTGCGCGCGGATTACCTGGTGGACTTCGCCGCGCCGACTACCCTGGCGATGGTCGCGGTTGGCGCCAACGGCTCGCCGCACTACAGCTTTCGCGGTGAAGGCTGCGCAGATCGGCAATTGCGCCTCGAACACCTGCCGGAACTCGGGCCGCAGGTGCGCGGTTTGCACATCGGATCATTCTCGCTGGTGGTCCAGCCGATTGCCGATACTCTGCTCGCACTGGTCGGCCGCGAAAGCGGCAAACGCCTGATCAGCCTCGACCCGAACGTGCGCTTGAACCCCGAGCCAAACATCGACCTGTGGCGCTCGCGGATTGCCGAGCTGGTTGAGTTGGCCGACCTGATCAAGGTCAGCGACGAAGATTTGAGCCTGCTGTACCCCGAGCAGGATCCGCAGCGGGTGATCGAAAGTTGGCTGACCCACCGCTGCCAATTGGTGTTCCTGACCCGTGGCGGCGAAGGCGCGAGCGTGTTCAGTCGGGCGCATGGCTCGTGGTCAGTGCCGGCGTGTTCAGTGACGATTGCCGATACCGTCGGCGCTGGCGATACCTTCCAGGCTGCGCTGATTACCTGGCTGACCGAACAGCAACTGGACTCGGTGGACGGCGTGCAGCGCCTGAGCCGTGAGCAGATCGACGCCATGCTCAAGTTTGCCGTGCAAGCGGCGGCGCTGACGTGCGGCAAGACTGGGCCGGATTTGCCGTATCGGCATCAGTTGGAATTGCGCTAAAGCCGAGGACCTCTTCGCGGGCAAGCCTCGCTCCTAGGGGATTTACGCCGTTCTTTCGACCGGCACCAACCCTGCAGGAGCGAGGCTTGCCCGCGAATGCCATCGATCTGACACCGCTATGTGTAAACTAGCGCCCTTTCTCCGCGCATCTCAGGAAGACGGGCTTTTGAACGCAAGGCTAACGGCTGGACTTTTGTTACTCACGACGTTGCTGGCCGGTTGCGGCACTTCGCCCCCTCGCTCGCCGAACGATATCTGTGAAATCTTTCGCGAAAAGAGCGACTGGTACGACGCCGCACAAGTCACGCAAAAACGCTGGGGCGTACCGATCCAAGTGCCGTTCGCGATCATGTACCAAGAGTCCGGTTACCGTCACAACGCCAAGACGCCGCGCAAATACCTGCTCTGGATCATCCCGTGGGGCCGGGTGTCGACCGCGTCGGGTTATGCGCAAGCCAAGGATGAGGTCTGGTCTGACTACCAGAAGAGCACCGGCCGCAACTGGGCCGACCGCGAAGATTTCGATGACGCCATCGACTTCGTTGGCTGGTACATGGACAAAACCGCCACCATCAATGGCGTCTACAAATACGATGCGTACGGCCAATACCTCAACTACCACGAAGGCTGGGGCGGCTATCGCAATAAAACCTACGCCAGCAAAGCGTGGCTGATGAATACCGCCGGCATTGTCAAAGGTCGCTCAGACCTTTATGCGCGGCAATACGCAGGCTGCAAGGAAGATTTGAATCGCGGCTTCTGGAGCCGGTTCTGGCATTGGCTGTAAAACCTGACCTTCGCAGGAGCTGCAACAAGTAGCTCCTGCAAAGGCGCGTGAATCACAACACCGAAAAGTTGTAACTGAAGATCACCCGCGTTTCATCCACGTCGCGGGCAAACTTTTGGTAGTTGGTCCGGTACGTCGCGTTACGCAAACGCACGCTGACGTCCTTGAACGTCCCGCTCTGCACCACGTACTTGAGTTCGCTGTCGCGTTCCCACTCTTTACCCTCCTGCTCACTGCCGAGCACTTTGATGTGATCCCCGTTCACATAGCGGGTCAGGAAACTCAAACCGTTAATCCCGATGGCCTTGAAGTCATAGTCATACCGCACTTGCCACGAACGCTCTTGCGCAGCGGCGAAGTCGTTGACTTGCACGTAGTTGACCAAATACGGATTAGTGCCATCCAGGTAAGGCATCGAATTGTCGCCATTCATGCGCTGCCAACCGGCGCTGAACGTGTGGCCACTGATCGCGTAAGCCAACATTGCGCTCAACGCGCGGTTATCGATAGAGCCCGCGCGTGCGTCGCCGCTGTCGGGACTTTTCAATACCCGCAGATCCGCTTTCAGCACGCCGCCAGCCAACGCTTGATTGGCCAATAACCCGACAAAGTGCTGGCGATAGATATCTTCGAGCTCGGCGTAGTGATATTGCGCGGTCAGGCGATCATTGATCTTGTAATCGAAACCAACCATGTCGAAGTGGTCAGCCGTGGTGTTACAGGCGTAACGCTTGTTCTTGCAGTGCACGCGGATGTCTTGGGAATCGGTCGAATCCCGCGCGGTGTACTGGTCCAGCCGCGCCGCCATAAAGGTCAGGTCTTTGACTTCTTTTGAGGTGAGCATTGCGCCGTTGAACATCGTCGGCAGCAATCGGCCGTCATTGTATTTGAGCAATGGCACGTCGGGTAACAGTGCGCCGTACTTAAATACGCTTTGCGACATGCGCACTTTCGCGGTCAAGCCAAGTTTGGCGTATTGGTCTTTCGAACCGCGCGGGTTCTCGCCGCTAGATGGCAGCAAACCACTGTTGCTGCTGTCGGCGCTGGAATCCAGTTTGAGTCCAAACATGCCGATTGCATCGATGCCCAAACCTACTGGGCCTTCGGTGTAACCCGATTGCAAATTGAGAATAAAACCCTGCGCCGACTCTTCACGCTTGGAGGCGCCTTGGTCGTTACTGGTGTGCCCATCACGAAAATCGCGGTTGAAATACACCGTGCGCGATTCGATTTTCGCCGTGGTGTCGTCGATAAAACCGCTGGCCTGAACCGGCGCGGTAAAACCGGCGCACAGCACTAAAGCGCCGAAGCCGAGTGACTGGCGCGCGGTGGTGAGGGGAAATGGGGGACGCATGAAAAAAAGCTCCAACAGTGCAGCGTTTGCGCAAGGCGCAATAAGCCAGAAAATAGCTTCCGCCCTGGACCGATATCCGGCCAGAGTGAAATGAACACACGGGGTGATGAGCAATGATGGCAGAAGGCTTTTATCGGCTGAAGGCGACTTTAGTCTGAAAGTGACCGTTAGTTCTAAATCGCCAGCATGCTTCAGAACGGCCGAAATCGTTCCGGGATGTGTACGCCGACCGCGTAATCATTGGCCCAAACCGTTCCTATCAGGGTTTTCCCTATGTGCGAGGCCGTGTCTGGATATGGCATTTGCGCCTTGAACGAGCCCGCTTAATCCTGCACCATCCGCCCCAGCTTATTCAAAGGACGGAATTCAAGGCATGCTGGACGCGAACGCAACCCATATTTCCCTCACGCTGGAAGGTGTTTCCGCTGACCTGCAAGTGCTCAGTTTCGTCGGTCGCGAAGCCATCAACCAACCGTTCTGTTTCGACATCGAACTGGTCAGCGCGCGCCCCGACCTGAAACTCGAAGAGCTGCTGCACAAGCCCGGCAGCCTGACCTTCGGCGCCACCGGCGAAGGCATCATCCACGGCCAGGTCTATCGCATCGAGCAAGGCGACTCCGGCAAAAAGCTGACTCGCTACAGCATCAGCCTGGTGCCGCAACTCGCCTATCTGCGACACAACCACGACCAGCAAATCTTCCAGCATCTGACGGTGCCGAAGATCATCGGCCAGGTCCTCGAAGCACGCGGCATCTTGTCCGACGCGTATAGCTTCCAGCTCGGCGCGATCTACCCGGAACGCGACTACTGCGTGCAGTACGACGAATCCGACCTCGATTTCATCCAGCGCCTGTGCGAAGAAGAAGGCATTCACTTCCACTTCCAGCACTCGGCCAGCGGCCACAAACTGGTGTTCGGCGATGACCAGACGGTCTTCCGCAAACTTGCGCCCGTGAGCTACCAGCAAGACTCCGGCATGGCCGCCGAAAAACCGGTGATCAAACGCTTCAACCTGCGCCTGGAAACCCGCACCACGCGCGTCAGCCGTCGCGACTACGACTTCGAGAAACCGCGCATCCTCCCCGAAGGCTCGGCCAAGACCGAGTTCGAACCGGAACTCGAAGACTACGACTACCCCGGCCGCTTCACCGACCGCGAGCGCGGCAAGCAGCTGGCGACCCGCGCCCTCGAGCGCCACCGCAGCGACTACAAACTCGCCGAAGGCAAAGGTGATCAACCGACCTTGGTCAGCGGCCATTTCCTGGCCCTGAGCGAACACCCGCGCGCCGAGTGGAACGACCTCTGGCTGCTGCTGGAAGTGGTCCACGAAGGCAAACAGCCGCAAGTACTCGGCGAAAACGTCACCAGCGACGTCACCCACAACAAAGATGATTTCCATCAGGGCTACCGCAACCGCTTCCTCGCCACCCCGTGGGACGCGCATTTCCGCCCAGCCCTCGAACACCCGAAACCGAAAATCCTTGGCAGCCAGACCGCCATCGTCACCGGCCCGGCCGGCGAAGAAATCCACACCGACCAGTACGGCCGGGTCAAAGTGCAATTCCACTGGGACCGCGACGGCCAGGCCAACGACACCACCTCGTGCTGGCTGCGCGTCGCCACTGGCTGGGCCGGCAATGCCTACGGCGGCATCGCCATCCCGCGCGTCGGCATGGAAGTGCTGGTGTCATTCATGGAAGGCGACCCCGACCAGCCGCTGGTCACCGGTTGCCTGTACCACAAGGAAAACGTCGTCCCCTACGACCTCCCGGCGAACAAAACCCGCAGCACCTTCAAAACCCTCAGCTCCCCGGGCGGCAAGGGCTACAACGAGTTTCGCATCGAAGACAAGAAAGGCGCGGAGCAGATCTACCTGCACGCCCAGCGCGACTGGGACGAAAACATCGAGCACGACCAGAAAATCCGCATCGGCAACGAGCGGCACGACACCGTCGAAGCGAATGTTTACAGCGAGTTCAAGGTTGAAGAACACCGCATAACGCACTTGGACCGCAAGAGCGAAACCCGCGCCGATGATCACCTGACCGTGGCCGTGACCCAGCATGTGAAGGTCGGAACGGCGCAGTTTGTCGAGGCCGGAACCGAGATTCACTATCACGCCGGGGAAAAGGTGGTGGTCGAGGGAGGCATGGAACTGACGGCCAAGGCTGGCGGGAGCTTTGTGAAGGTAGATGCGGGGGGCGTGACGATCAGTGGCGCCACCGTCAAGGTCAACTCTGGTGGCGGACCGGGTTCAGGCACGCCTGCCGCGCCATTGCTGCCAGGACCGATGAAAGTCGCCGATGCGGATGTCGCCGGCAAGGCGCCGCTGCCGAGCCGCCTCAACGAGTCAGGGATCACGCCGTTGTGCGGCAAACAGAGCAACGGTGCTTGCACCCGTAAGGATTGCACATGCATGTAACCGCGATGAACACCCTGCTGGCCGCGCCTCGTTACGCCTTCGAGTCGTTGCCACGCGAACCGTCCAGCCAGGTGCTGTGTTTTATCATCGACCGCAATCGGCAACCGGAGGCGATGTCCCGGTTGTACCGCATCGGCGAACCGATGAACGCCCAGGCCTTGTTCACCACCACCGATTTCGCCGACATCGCCGACGAAGGTCCGGTCTGGCTGACCGCGCCCTGGGGCAGTCGTCTGGCGGCCGAAGCCACGCGGTTGTGCGAAGAAAACCACGCAGGCATTGCCCTGACGGCAGAAGATGCCGAAAAAGCCCTCGCCCATGCGCGCTGGTTATTGCGCGCCAATGACGGCTCTGGCGGTCAGAGTCTGTTGAGCTATCACAAACCGAGTCTGTGGGCCGCGCTGGCCTACACCGCGGGCGAAACCTCGGTGCAATTATTCGGGCCTTGGCAAACGGTCTACAGCCCTGCGCCCAGCCACTTCGGCAAAGAACGCGGCGCGTGGTTGTCGTGGACAGCCAACTCGCCGCTGAAGTGGCTGGGCGACGGCGCGGCATTCAACCTTCCCGACAACGCCGCAACGATTCAAGCGCGACTGGGTTGGTTGTATTGGGTCGATGAGCAATATGCCGCATTCGGGGAACCGGCTGACGAGCGTATCAATGACATTGCCGCGAACCTGGACCTTTTGCTGCAGAGCAACATCTACGAAGGTGAACATTTACTCAAGCTCGCCTCCGTCGTCGACGGGCCTTTGCTTGAAACGCGGCCAGAAGCCGTAGCCATCCTGCAATCCAGGGAAGAGTCGTTCATCAAGGTTGAGAAGTTGATGCAGATCGCATCGGCCACCTCCCAATGAACCCGACGCAACAACAGAACGGAAGCACTATGGAAATCACCAATCACACCGTCGTTCTTGATGAAACCCTCAGCGAAATTGCCGTTCGCTACAAAACCAACGTTGCGCAACTACGCAAGATGAACCCTTTTATTCGCTACCCGGACGTGATCATGCCGGGTTGGAATTTGAGTGTGCCCAGCATCGACCAGACCTCCGCGGCAGCAACGCCCGCCGCAACGCCGCCGTCGCCATTGGCACCGCCGCCAAAGGCTGAAGGCGCGAGCGAGGCGGCGACCAAGCCTATCGACCTGGGCCCGGCAAAATCCTTCGAAACCGCGTGCGCACCAGGCTTCAAGGATCAACCCAAGCCCTGCGACAACACGTATGGCACAGCGATTTATGCAACCGACGAAGAAGAGTTCTGGTTGTTGCCTGAGCGCGCAGCCGCCTCCATGAAAGAGGCCATGCATACGCTGGAAAACCAGATTGCACCGAGCAAATCCCGCGATGAACGCCTCAAGGGCTTGGACCAAAGTGGCTTGTTGAGCTACTTCCTCGAGCCAAAACTGAGCAATTTCCTCGAGGGCGAACAGCGCCAGCGAATGGAAGAAATTGAAGCGCAGGAACCGAATATCGAAATGGACCCGGGTATGGTCCTTCGTAGTCGGCAAGAGGCGAAACGCGCTCAAGAGAAAGACGCGCCCAAAGCTGAGGCGCCGAAAGCCGATCCTCAACGCTCGCGCATGGATCAACTTCAAGCGGATATCGATGCGCAAAACCGCATTCGTAATGATTATGGCGTTCTGCACAAGTTGCGAAGCGAGTGGTTAGCCCTGAAGAGGGTCGCTATCGCCGCAGCGCAAGCAAAAGGCTTCAGTTACGAAAACGGCACCGTGTTCGCTCCCGAGGCCATCGAAGCCCGCGCTCGGGTGCAGAATTATCTGGAAAAACGCAAAGCGTTGATCGAGGCGGATGGCATCAAGCCCGTGCCACGGGAAGAGATCGCCAAGCTGCTGGAAACAGACAAGAAAAAGCGCGATGAGCTGCAGACCTGCATGAGAACTTGCGAGGGTGACACCTACGCTTACATCGCCTGGAAGAATAGCGAAGCGCCTTCGTTTGCTTATCACGAGTACACCGACGCCATCATCAAAGTGGCCGAGTACGGCATCGCCCTGCCCGAGTACGCGTTGATCAGCGGCGGTGACATCACTTCTGGTGTCGAGCAGTTCAAGTTGTACCTCGACACTGAAACTCGTCAGTCTGATATCAACAAACGGCTGCGTGAAAAGTACAAAAACTGGATTGAAGCGACCGGTCAGAATGCCCAAGCGCCCGCAGGGCTGGTCGAGGCTGAACGTCTCGAGTGGGATCGTCTGCAAGTCGTCAAACAGGGATTGCACGAAAAGGCCAAGCAAAAAGTTGCTGCAGACAAAATTCGACGCCACTTGCTGTGGGAGCCGGAACAATTCGAACCGCAACCGATTGACCGTCTCGTGAAAGATGGCTTCCCTTTGCGAGAAGTCAGTACCGTGGGCGCGAATGGCGCGCCATTAAAATGGTTCAGTCTGCTCAACATTAAAGAAGTGCCGAAGCTGGTCGCCGAAGACCTGAAAAAATCCGCCGACAAGCTTAAGGAAAGCCTTAAGAAAGTTGAAAACATTCCAAAGAATGGTGACGGTGGCGCGGCCAAGAACAGTGCACAAAAGACATTCGCGCAATGGCTGGAAAGTCAGGGCGCACTAAGAATCGGTGATCAGGTTGGCGATTGGTTTGATGCCAACGGCTGGTTCAGCATCGAGAAGTTCTACAGTTTTCTCGGCAGTAAAGGTTACAAGGTCACTGAACTTGAAGACGCTGGCGCCCGCCAGGAATGGGGCGAGCACCTCAAGCAAGTGGTGTTCAAAAAGAGTGTTCGTGGCGAAGTCCGGCTTTTCGACAAAAGCCCACAGGCGCAATTTGTTCGCTGCCTGGCGCCGCCGCAGAAAAGATTGCACGGCGAAGTAAAAACCGAAGGCCCCTCCTACTCCGCAGCCGAAGGTTTCCAGGCATCCGCCAGCGCATCACTGAGCTTTGACCTGGCGCGCGGTGAAGTTGAACTGCTGAAGGTCGACATGCCAACGCGTGCCAACGCCAAGGACGTGACCGTGGATTACTACCTCGAAGGTAATCCTCAGGTGCAGGTCATGAACCTGGGTCGCATGTCCTTCCACTTCGGCGCCCGCGCCTGGGGCTACGCCGGCGCATCGCTCATGCTTGCCGGCAGCATCGAACTTGCGCCTATAACCGGCAACACCAAATACGGCGCGACACTCAGTGCCGTCAAACCGGCGCAACGCGAAGACGCCGCAGCGAAGGCCGAACGCAAAGACCATGAAGACAAAGTTGCCGCCAAAGTGACCGCTGGCGACACCAGCCCCACCCCGGACCTGCAATACCAATCCAAGGCAATGACCGCCGTCGACACTAAATCGAGCGGGCAAGTTATGTCGGGCCGCGCGGCCAACATCCAGATCGAAGATGGCATGAAAGCCAGCTTCAATCTGTTTGCCGGCGTACAAGCAGGCATCGAACTGACCGGCGCCCTGAACTGGGCCCCACCCAAAGAACTCGCCGCACTGCGCGCTGGCCCTTCCACTGGAATCAACAACAAGGAAGAAGCCACCAGCGCCAGCCAATGGCTAACGCTGGCCAACCTCAGCGGTTCCTTGGGCGCGGCCTACGGCGCAGGCCTGCAAGGCAACGCGGGTGTATCCCTCGACAAAGGTAAATTCATCCTCAACCTCAAAGCCACCGTCGTCCTCGGCCCGGGAGCAAGTGGCAGTTTCAAATTTGAAGTGGGTTATGAAGCGGTTGTAGAGCTGATTAATATTTATCGTCGGGAGTTGTACAAAGCGAAAGGCAAGGCGATTAGCTGGATTACGCCGGAGGCGGCTGAGCAGGCATCCAGCCTCAATGCACTTGGCGCAATCGGTCTAGATGTCACCATGGTCTACATGATGGGAGTGGATGCCATTATGAGTCTGTATGAAGCGATGATGAGTGGTGGCAAGGGGGGCGTGATTGCTGACACGATTGTGCGATATCAAAATCAAGAGGAGCTGAAAAGGTGGTTTGTGGAAGCCACCCCTGAAGCATTGGGCCCAATTCTCTTGACTCTTATTTCGAGGCCGGAGGAATTCTCCGTAACTACAGTTAGTGCCAGCGAAAGCTCATCTGAAGACGTAAAACAAGAATACAACAGAGATGAAGCGTTTTTGCTGCAACAGCAAGCAATCAGCAGAATAATCAACTGGATCGCGACAGAAAGCTCGAGCTCTGAAACTCTTCCCCTCGCCCAACAGCAGTTTGAAGACGCCTGCAAATCAATGAATAAGTTTGGTATCAAAGGTAATAATCCAGGCCAGGATTATTGTGAAAACAAATACAAATTAGATACTTTTATGTCTGAGGCAGTTCTACGGATGACGAGAACGGATGGCGAAACGTTCAGAACGATGTATAAAACAAATGTTAGAAAACTTGGGCAGCGGATGGACGGACTGTGCAAGCTCGACCTGCATCAAAATAGTTACAACCCAGTAAGCTCCATGAAATATATCGGAACATGAGGAGCACGGCATTGCGATACTTAAAATCTTCATCTACGCTTTTCCTTGTACTGTGCGTATTTTTTTGTTCCGCACGAGCGCAGGCCGAATTATCGCAAGATCAGCTCGCCGCCAAAACGCGAGGGATCGAACTTTATAATCAATACAAAGCGATTTCCGCGAAACCTAAACTTAAAATTGCAGCTGATGCGGGTGATCCAGAGGCACAATACTATCTAGGCGAAGCTATTCGTACAAACGATAAATATATGACTGCTGAAGCAGTGAGCTCATACGAAGCAGCGGCTCTGCAAGGCGATATCTACTCAATGATCCGGCTCGCCGGAGAGAAAAATGATCTCTGCGTAGTAATGAAAAATTGCCCAAAGACTCGGAAAGAGCCTGGCGAGTGGGGAAAAATGGCGTCGGATACCGCTAGCGCCCGCGCTGCGGAAGGAAGCGCCGAGGCTATGTACTTAAAGTACCGAGTTACCGGCGATGATAAATGGTTAGAAAAATCTGCGGAGAATGGTTATGTTTTTTCGCAATATTTTCTAGGAATAATGTATCGCCAAGGGCATGGTCACTTTTTATTGCCATCTCGCAGAGCTGAGGCTATTGAAGGCTTAATGAAAGCGTCTGCAGAAGGCGGCTATCCTAAAGCAATGCTTGAATACGGCGCAATTCTGGCAGAGAAAAACGATTACCAAGGGTTTAGGTATTGGAATAAAAAAGCGGCAGAAGCAGGATATGCGGTAGCAGTATTTGGCTATGGCTCTTACTTAGGTGAAGAAAAATCAGAATTCGGTTTTACCTACGACCCAATCAACTCGTACGCGTTACTCTCTGTACTACTAGAGTTAGATGGTGGTGGAGGGATGGTAGATTTAGTGAATTTTAAGCTGCCTGAACTCTCTGCAAAAATGACGGCCGAACAAATTTCACAAGCGACAGAGCTTGCAAAAGAATGGGCAGATACTCACCCGCCGCTCTCTTTTTTCCCAGATAAGCTGTGAAGCCATGAAATGAGAGCAATTTGGTTTATTACGTTTTTCACGGCATTATCGTTCTCGGCATTAGCGACAGAGCTTACGCCTGACCAACAGGTAGCAAAAACACAAGGCCTTGTATTTTATAATCAATTCAAAACAACGTTAGCTATTCCAAAGCTTAAAATTGCTGCCGACGCCGGCGATCAGGAAGCTCAATATTATCTCGGCGAAGCAATTGTTAGAAAATCGAAATATATGACTTCTGAGGCGAGCGCTGCGTACGAAGCGTCTGCATTACAAGGCAACATATATTCAATGGTCAGACTTTCTTGGAACAAAAACGACCTTTGCGTTGCTATGAATAATTGCCCAGCAGGGCAAAAAAATCCTGGTGAATGGCGCAAGATTGCATTAGAGGCAGCGGAACAAGAATCTTCTGACGGAAAAGCAGAAGCTATGTACTTGATGTTTCGACTCACCAGGGACGACAAGTGGTTGAAAAAGTCGGCCGATAGCGGGTATGCCTTTGCGCAGTATTACTTAGGAACAGGATATCGTGACGGAAAAGGCTTTTTCCTTCTGCCCTCTAGCCGGTCAGATCTCGTTGAGCAATTGATGAAGGCGTCTGCCGAAGGTGGATATCCGCCAGGAATGATGGCTTATGTAGAATTAATTGCCGCAAAAAAAGATTATGAAGCTGTTAGATTCTGGTATCAAAAAGCCGCTGAGTCTGGATATACAGAGGCTGTATTCGGGTATGGATCATATCTCGCAAAAAACCCGTCAGAAATCGGATTTCCCTATGACCCAGTCAAATCCTACGCAATCATCTCCACTCTACTGGAGTTAGATGGCGGTGGAGGCGTAAAGGAATTCGCTAAGGATTTGCTAGCAGAAATAGCACCTAAGCTCACATCTGAGCAAATAGCTCAAGCTACACAAATGTCTGTGGAGTGGAAAAAAACACACCCACCGCTTTCATACTTCCCAGACAAACTATGAAACTACAATCATTGAGAGCGGTTTGTTACGCCCTTTTACTTTCGGCAGGCCTATCTTTCCAAGCTAGCGCACAAACGTCCGACGAGCAGCAGTCTGCGAAGGTCCGGGGTTTGGAACTCTATAATCAGTTCAAAGCCGTATCCGCGCTGCCAGATCTGAAACATGCTGCCGAAGGTGGGGATGCAGAGGCGCAGTACTTTCTCGGTGAAGCTATTCGTACAAACAATAAATATATGACTGCTGAAGCAGTGAGCTCATATGAATCAGCGGCTCTGCAAGGCGATATCTACTCAATGATCCGGCTCGCAGGAGAGAAAAATCATCTCTGCGTAGCGATGAAAAATTGTTCAAAGACTCGGAAAGAGCCCGGCGCATGGGGGAAGATGGCTTTGGATACCGCTAGCGCCCGATCTGCGGAAGGAAGCGCAGAGGCTATGTACTTAAAGTACCGAGTTACCGGCGATGATAAATGGTTAGAAAAATCTGCGGAGAATGGTTATGTTTTTTCGCAGTATTTTTTAGGAATAATGTATCGCCAAGGGCATGGTCACTTTTTATTGCCATCTCGCAGAGCTGAGGCTATTGAAGGCTTAATGAAAGCGTCTGCAGAAGGCGGCTATCCTAAAGCAATGCTTGAATACGGCGCAATTCTGGCAGAGAAAAACGATTACCAAGGGTTTAGGTATTGGAATAAAAAAGCGGCAGAAGCAGGATATGCTATAGCGGTGTTTGGCTATGGGTCTTACTTGGGTGAAGAAAAATCAGAATTTGGTTTTACCTACGACCCTATCAACTCGTACGCGTTACTCTCTGTGCTACTAGAGTTAGATGGTGGTGGGGGGATGGTAGATTTAGTGAATTTTAAGCTGCCTGAACTATCTGCAAAAATGACGGCCGAACAAATTGTAAAATCGACAGAGCTTGCAAAAGAATGGGCGGATACTCACCCGCCGCTCTCTTTTTTTTCAGATAAGCTGTGAGGTCGTGAAATGAGAGCAAATTGGTTTATTACGTTTCTCACGGCATTATCGGTCTCAGCATTAGCGACAGAGATTACGCCTGACCAGCAGGCAGCAAAAACACAAGGGCTTGTATTTTATAATCAATTCAAACCAACGTTAGCCATTCCAAAGCTTAAAATTGCTGCCGACGCCGGCGATAAGGAGGCGCAGTATTATCTTGGCGAAGCGATCAGGAAAAACAAAAAATATATAGATAACGACGCAAAAACGGCCTACGAGAACTCCGCAAAGCAAGGCGATATTTACTCAATGATCAGACTTGGTCGAATGGACAAAGATCTGTGTATGAATATGGGTAACTGTTCAAAGAGCAAAAAGACGGCTAAAGAATGGCTTGAACAGGCTGAGTACCTCGCAATAAAGCAAGCGGGACAAGGTAACGCCGAATCTATGTATTTACTGTACGAGATTACGGGTAAAAACCAATGGCTTGTACAATCTGCGGAGAATGGATACCCACTGTCGCAATACTTGTTGGCCACTGAATACCTGGAAGGTGGCGGATTTTTTGTACTACCCTCCAGCAGAGCGGAAGCAGTTGAACATTGGATGAAGGCTTCTGCGCAAAACGGCTACCCAAGGGCAATGAGTGGAATGGCCGCGATTCTTGTAGAGAGAAAAGATGCTGCAAATGCCAGAGTTTGGGTAGAACGTGCTGCAGGTACAGGATATGTGGAGGCCCTCTTTAATTATGGATATTATCTAGCTGGCAAAAATGGCGAGTTTGGGTTTTCCGCAGACTACGTAACATCATATGCGTTGTTATCGCTGTTTCTGGAGTTAGACGGGGGCGGCGGAGCCAAGGAAGATGCCGAATACGTGATATCTAAGATCAAAAAAGAAATGGACCAATCTCAATTAAACGCAGCGCAAAAATTGGCAGCGAACTGGAAAAACACACATCCTCCCCTTTCCTTCTTCCCATTCAAGCTGAGCCGTTGAACGCGCATGTTAAAAAATCTTGTTTTCGTAGTCATGTGCCTACTCTCGATTTCGGTATATGCACACACGGCAACCGATGCGGAATTTTCCAAGATTCACGGCCTGGAACTATATAACCAATTCAAATCCATTTCCGCATTGCCTTATTTGAAAATCGCCGCCGAAGGTGGCGATCATGAATCGCAGTATTATTTGGGCGAAGCATTACGTAGGAATAAAAAATATATGACACCAGAGGCCCAACGTGCATATGAAGCATCGGCCTCTCAAGGTGACTTATATGCAATGATTAGACTTTCTCAACGCGGCGGCGATCTTTGCGTCCAAATGAATAATTGCCCAAGCGAGCAAAAGTCGCCAATGGATTGGCGTAAATCTGCATTGGAAGCAGCAACAAAGCAGGCTGAGATGGGTGACAGTGAGGCGATGTATTTGTTGTACCGGCTTACTGGCGATGAACAATGGTTCGAGCGGTCCGCAGAGGGCGGTTACGCCTTATCCCAATATTATCTAGGGGCGGAATATCGTGAAGGCAAAGGATTTTTTCTAACGCCTGCAAAACGGGCTGATGTTGTCGAACGCTGGATGAGAGCATCTGCCGAAGGCGGAAATCCTCAAGGTATGTTGGCGTATGCTGCAATCCAAGGGCGCAAACAAGACTGGCAAACGTTTAGATATTGGAACGAAAAAGCAGCACTTACGGGATACGTCAGTGCTGTTTATGGATATGGATCTTATTTAGCAGGACAATCGCCAGAATACGGCTTCAAGGAAGACCTGGTTACCGCCTATGCTTGTATTTCGTGGGTACTTGAAATGGACGGAGGAGGAGGTATGAAGGAATTTGCGCAGGAAGAACTTCCTCAAATCGCAGCGAGAATGAGCACTCAACAAATAAAACAATCAGAGAAACTCTTGACAGAGTGGAAAGCAAGTCGTCCCCCGCTTTCTTTCTTCCCAGACAAACTATGAAGTAACGGTTATTTGTTGATCAATTACAGAAACAAATTTCGAAATCGATGCGATTGAATAGCAGTTCATGGACGCGGCGCAGTACGAGCAAGGCATGAAGCTATTCCTGGGTCAGTGTCCCACCTCTGCCAGTTTGCAAGCGCAGAACTCAGAGCCTGCCCAACACGGGGCAGGCTTGTTTGCTCAGACTTCAGACCGGCGCCTTCCACACCAACATCCGCTGCTGCGCCACTTGCAACAAGTCGCAGCCGTCCTGCGTCAGCAGATAGAGCGCGTGGGTTATGTGGGGAATGTCTTGGACGTCTGCGTCTTTGAAGCTCATGCAGTGAAGCGTTTCCAGCAAATTGGCGGATGCACGATTGCGCTGTAGCGCGGCTTCGATCAGGTCGTGGGGATCGGCCTGGGTGTCGATGACCATGGGGCTTGAGTCGGTAGCGCTGCTTTTGATTGCGCGATAGCGATCTGGAAAAGGGTTAGGCGTTTGCATAGTGATGTCACTCGATGATTGGTTTGGGAAACCGCTGACACCGTGACCAAACGATGGGAGGCGGCTGTGTACAGGCTTGGTCAACCGACACCATCAAATCGGTTCGCCCGGAGGCGTCCAGCACACAGCCGCCATTGCAACGCACTACGAAGACTAAGAAGTCCGCGCCGCGAATGATGGCACAAATCTGTGCGATGGCATCAGGTGACCAAACCTGTTCGCTGATTTTGCAGCGAGGCCAAACAATAATCCTTCCGTAAACGCTCCATGAACCCCACACTCAAAGTCACCACCTGATCCCAGACGCGGTGCGCCATATTTCTATACCTGTGGCACATAAATAGCTCACCTACCATTTTGCTGGCATAAAAATGCCAATGTTTAGCTATTTTAGTGGCACAAAAATGTCAAAGTTTGGTTATTTCAATGGCACAAAAATGCCAAGACCAGGTATTTCAGGTGGCACAAAAGATGCGCGCTATTTCTGTGGTATTTAAATGCCATTTCAATGCCACGGAAATGCAGAAGCACGCCCTATCTGTGCTCATGTGAGCCATTTTGGACCTGTACCGGGGGTAGGATTATTTTTGTACCGGGGGGTAGGATTTTATATTTTTACAGGGCTTTGGAGGCCCAAAAAACGTACCGAGTCTATTACGTGCTGGGTGGATTTGGCGGTACACCAAAGGATGTCGAGGCTTCCCTAGCATACGATTCGATCCACTCACCCCACGTTTAGGGTTCAGGTTTAACGTGATATCTCTGGCGAGCAGTTCCACGGCAACAGTGCCTCATAGTCTGCCACCGACTGCGCATGTGGTAACTGCTCCAGTACGTGGCGTAGCCACGTATAAGGCTCTTGGCCGTTGACCTTGGCGGTCTCCACTAGGCTGTAGATCTGAGCACTGGCAGTAGCGCCTTTGGCCGTGTCGCTGAACAGCCACGCCTTGCGACCGATAACAAACGGCTTTATCGCGCGTTCCGCCGCATTGTTGTCGATCGGTAAAAACCCGGCCTCCACGTAACGCTCCAGCCGGCTCCAATTGTTGGCAAGATAGTTAACCGCCTTGCCCAGCACACTTTGCGGCGTCACTTGGGACTGAGTTTTATCCAGCCAGCTTTTCAACTGGGCTAGGATCGGCAGGCTCTTTTCCTGTCTGCCGATAAATCGTTGCTCGTCACTGACGCCCTTTAGTTCACGCTCGATGCCGTACAGCTTGTTGATCATCGTCAGGGCGATATCGGCACGTCCCGCCTTGCCCTTGGGCTGTACCTTTTGAGCATCGACAAACTTGCGCCGCACATGGGCCATGCACGCCAGACGTTCCACTCCGGGCTGTAATGCCAAGGCGTTGTAACCCGCGTAATCATCGGTCATGACGTAGCCACGATAACTTTCCAACAGGCGCAACGGCACTTCCTGCGCACGGCTGGAGGTGTAGTCAAACAGCACGACTTTTCGAGCCGGCGGCCCGCTGGCTTGCACCCACATCCAGGATTGGCTGGTTGGGTCTCGATCCGGTTCTTTAAGTACCTGGACGCGGGTTTCATCACAGTGGACGACAGGGCTTTCCAGCAACCGATCCCGCATCAGATTTAATAACGGTTGCAAGTGCTCGCCGCACTGGATGACCCAGCGCGCCAACGTTTGGCGAGGGATGTCCACACCATGACGGGCAAGTACGGTTTCAAATCGGTGGAGCGGCAGGCCGTCGACGTATTTAGTGGTCAACAACATCGCCAAGACACTCGGACTGGCCATGCTCTTTTCGATCAACTGAGCCGGTTTGTCAGCAGTGACCGGCGCCGCTTCACAACCACGACACCCGTAGACTTTGCGGATGTGTTTGATCACGCGGATTTGCATCGGCACGATATCCAGCTGCTCGCTAGTTTCTTCGCTGACGACATGCTTGCGGCAACCACAGGCACACGTCAGTTCGTGCTCGGGAAGTTCGTGGATGACTTCGATGCGCGGCAGATCAGCAGACAGAGGCTTGCGCTTGCCACGACGTGAAGTCGGAGCAACAACTTCTTCGTCAGCGTCGCCGATTGAAGGCATCGGCTCGCTTTCGGGCTCGTTGAACAACGCCAGTTGAGGGGTATTGGGTTCAACGGTCTGCTCGGATTTGCGACCGAACAAACGGTCGCGCAGCAGCTTGATCTGTTCTTTCAGATCGACGATATGAGTCTGGTATGCCTCAGCCGTTACCTGCTGACGACTGAGTGCCTCAAGCAACATTTGCTTGAGCAGAACAGGGTCGTCAGGGAGGTCTTCGGGCATCAAATTCATGCCCGGATTATACCCGTCAGGCGACGAATCTTGGCGTTAAAACCTTGTGTGGACGGTTGCGCCAGAGATCAAATCCATCCAGTAGCCAGTTCAGTTCTTGGACGGTCAGCACGATAGCCTCGTCCACCTCTTCGGGTGAAGTCTTAAAACGCTCGGACTCCAGGCGCTTGAGCCAAAGGCAGAAGCCGTTACGCTCCCAGTACAACACTTTGACCCGATTACGGTGGCGATTCAGAAAAACAAAGAGCACGGGGTCAAACACCGCGACCTTGATATCCAGTTCGACTAGCGCAGCTAGGCCATCAATGGACTTTCGAAAATCTACCGGCTTTGGGTAGAGGTACACTTTTTCAACGCTGGCATTGGGACGCATCATGGTGATGGACTCCTGATGGAAATCGGGAGGACAGCATCAGCCGTCAGCTATCCGCTTGGAATGTGGGGTTCATGGAGCGGATACATCCTTCCAGCCCAGCCACCGAAAGCGGACAAGGCGTCGTGCCTTGTAGGAACACTCCTCAACTCGCGCAGTTTCTTTGCCCAGATGAAACCCCTGTCAGAATTCCCCTCACGACCGGTGGCATACGCTCGGTTTAACCATCGCTTAACGCTGCGGTCCAAACCTTTACTGGACCGCACGCCCTCAGACCCGTCTGACGCCCAGTGCGGCAGGTTCGGCGCCTCCTGCGCCGAGCTGACTTTCAGCCTGCACCGGAGACTTTCCATGAACGCGCGCACTTTACTGCTCACTACCGCCCTCGCCTGCACCGCATTCGCCGGTCTGGCCCAAGCCAATGACACTTCCGACGCTCAAGCCGAGCCCTACCATTACGGCATGCCGCTGCACGTCGGCAAGGTGATTGCCTTGAATGAGCCGGCGAGGCTGGACTGCAAAGTGGTGACTGCTGACATGAAATACATCGATAGCGTCTCGGGCAAGCCTGCTCAAATCAGTTATCGGAAATTGTCCGACGCGTGCAGTTATCAAAACTGACAGATGTTTCTGATTTGGTTTTTTGCGGTTTCAAGACGAGGGCAGCGGCGCTATGCTCTGGGCGCCTCCCTCACTGCCGCAAGGATTCGCCATGCAGTTATCGTTTCGTACGTTATCGACGTTCACCGCCGTGTTGTGTTTTGCACTGGCGCTGATTTGGGGCTTGATGCCGGACCGGTTGCTGGCGATCTGGGATGTCGAATATTCGTCAGCGGCGGGATTGGTGGCGCGACGCGGGGCGGTATTGTTCGCGGCTCTGGGAGTGATCTTTTATCTGGTTCGCAACGAAGCGCCGTCAGTTTCCCGAAATGCCTTGAGCAACGGTTTCATCGTCGGATGCTGGGGCTTGGCAATATTAGGTGTCGGCGAATGGCTGAATGGCCATGCCGGCCCAGGAATCTTGCTGGCGGTTGTGGTTGAGCTGACGCTGGGTCTGGGGTTTGTCCAGACCCGGCGCGTCTCGGTAGAACTTGAAACGAGTGCTTAGATCGCTTTGCGATCCAGATGCAGCGGTCGAAATTCGGCCCTGTGCTGGATATCCGAGCGGAGCTCGGCGATCAAGTCATTGATTTCTCGGCAGCCGGTCAAACGCTTGGCGTTAATACCCGTTACCAGAAGATCAACGTGATCGGTTTGCTTATCGGCATACACTTTTACAGTCATGGTCAAATCAGGGGATAAGCTGCACTGACAGCGCTTCGGCAGGAAGCTGCTCTCAATGATATTGCGTAGTTCCAGGGCAGATAAAAACATGGCGACCCTCTCCTTAATGTGAGACTGCCAATCAACATAATTATCGGTCGGTGTTGGAATAACCCGTTGCTCATCCGTGCGGGTTGACGCATTCCATTTTCTGACCGCTCTCTTTCTTCCGACGCTGACTCTTCAAATCGCCGGTCAGCTTAAGAACATCTACAGCATAAAACATGCCCAAACTTTTGCTTCGCCCCTCGTCGGCAAATCAACGGTTTAGCAAGCAGGCCAGCAATTCAATGTCATGCAATTTGCAATAAACACCTTCAGGAGCACTGCAATTTGCAAACATGGAGGCGGGTTGCATTAGCGGTGAACGGCGGTAAGAATGCGACTCTGGGTTTCCGTTGACCGCATTCAATCGCAAGGAGGCAACATGGTTTCTTCGACTATTAATACGACAATCGGCCTGATAATCGCCGGGCTATCCTCCGCCGCGCACGCCGCGAAACTCGAAGAGACAGCACCCTTCCCCAAACCTGATAGCGGCTACACCCGCCAAGTCATTCACCTGGCGCCGCAAACTCAGGAAGACGCGTTTCAAGTCGAAATCCTGGCCGGCAAGACGCTGACCGTTGACTGCAACCGCCAGCGTCTGGGCGGAATTCTCGAGGAAAAGAATCTGGAAGGTTGGGGTTATCCGTTTTATCGACTGGATAAAGTTATCGGGCCGATGAGCACGATGATGGCCTGCCCTGATGGCAAATCCCGAAAAGACTTTGTGCCGGTGGTCGGCGATGGCTTCCTGCTGCGCTATAACAGTAAGTTGCCGATCGTTCTATATGTCCCCAAGGATGTCGAGGTTCGTTATCGGATATGGGCGGCGTCGAGCAAAGTCGAAAAGGCTGTGCAGGAATAGCCCAGCGCCAGGACTTGTACGCCCAATGCGATTCCGAGGAGCTGCCATTTGATTACCTGCCACGTCAGATATGTGATCGATCCTTACCAACTCAGTGAATTCGAAGAATACGCCCAAGCCTGGCTCGGTATCGTCGAGCGACTGGGCGGCACTCACCATGGCTACTTCCTGCCGTCCGAAGGCGCCAGCAATATTGCGTACTGCCTGTTCAGTTTCCCTTCTCTGGCCGACTACGAAAGTTACCGCCACATCGCCATGACTGACGCGCAAAGCACGGCGCTGGTCGCGTCGCTACTCGAGAAAAAATTCATCGTCAGCTACGAACGGACGTTCCTGCGCCCGATGCTGCCGCAGATACCACAGAGCTAGCCGGGTGACCGGTTCTGCTCATCTTCTCCAAGGAAGGAAACCATGAAGACTGTCGCCCTCCCCCTGATTGCCCTGATCGCGTTCGCGGCCTACACCGTATCAGTCATGCTCCGAGCGGAGCAGTCACTGATCGACTTCGGTATTAGCCTGATGTCGCGGCCAGATACCGCGCAAGTGGTGATTGACCTTTACCTTCTAGCCACGATGGCCGGTATCTGGATGTACCACGATGCCCGCAAACGTGGACAATCCGCACTGTCGGTGATCCCCTATCTGTTGATCACCGTTGTTTTCGTCTCGATCGGGCCGCTGCTGTATCTGGTGGTGCGAGGTCTGAAAGATCGGCGCAGGACGGTCGCTGCGCCAACCTCGTGAGACCCTTTCACCCAGCAGCTATTTCAGGCCGACTTTGTACAAGGTCCCGTCTTTCTCGTCTGTCAGTACATAGAGGTAGCCGTCCGGACCTTGGCGCACATCACGAATGCGTTCCTTGAGTTCGCCCATCAGCCGCTCCTCATGCACGACCTTGTCGCCATCAAACTGCAACCGGATCAGTTCCTGACTGACCAGCGCGCCGATGAACACGTTGTGCTGCCAAGGTTTGAAGCGGTCGGCATCGTAGAACGCCATACCGCTGATGCCTGGCGAAATTTCCCACACATGGTGGGGCTGCACAGTGCCTTCGGCAGTCTTGCCCGAGGCTTCCGGGATCGGTTGGCCGGAATAGTTGATGCCGTGAGTGGCGGTCGGCCAGCCGTAATTCTTGCCGCGCTCGACGACGTTGATTTCATCACCGCCCTTGGGCCCGTGCTCGTTCTCCCAGAGCGTGCCGCTCCATGGATTGAGCGCTGCGCCCTGTGGGTTGCGATGGCCGTAGGACCAGATCTCCGGGCGCACGCCGGACTGACCTACAAACGGATTGTCATCCGGCACTTTGCCGTCCGGGTAAATCCGCACGACTTTGCCCTGGAGCTTGTCGAGATCCTGCGCGGTTGGCCGGTCGTTGTTTTCACCCAGCGCAATGAACAGATACCCGTCGCGGTCAAACACCAGCCGCGAGCCGAAGTGATTGCCGACCGAAAGCTTCGGCTCCTGGCGGAAAATCACTTTGAAATCCTTGAGCGTTTTCAGGTCTTCCGACAAACGCCCGCGGCCAACTGCCGTGCCAGCCTTGTCACCCGCGCCACCCCCTTCGGCGTAGGACAGATAAACCATGCGGTCCTGTTTGAAGTCCGGCGACAACACCACATCAAGCAAACCACCCTGACCTTTGGCCCACACGGTCGGAACGCCGCTGATCGGCGCCGAGCGTTTGCCATCGGCGGTAACCACTCGCAGATTGCCGGGTCGCTCGGTCACCAGCATGCCTTGGCGATCGGGCAAAAATGCCAAGGCCCACGGATGTTCCAGGCCTTTGGTGATTGCAGTGACTTCAAGCGTGCCCTGCTCGCTTTTGAGTTCCTGGGTGGACGCCGCGAAAACAGGCGCTGCGGCGGTGATCAGTGCGCTGGCGCAGAAAGTGGCCAGAAGGGTTTTACGCAACATTCACGATTCCTTTTGTCGTTCGAATGGCTGACAGGACTCAGGCCTGCCGTTCAACGGTTGCTGCTGCCCGAGTCGCGGAGTGGCGGGTTTGGAATGAATTTGGGCGGTGTGCTTGGCACCGACCTTTGCTGCGGATAGCCATTACCGATGCCGCCGTTTTGCAGGGTCGGAGGACGCGGCGCCGGAGCGAACGTCGGCTGGCGAGTTTCAGGAGTATTGGGCTGCGTGCCCTGCATGCTGTTTGGATTGGCCCGGCGCGTTGGGCTGTTGTAAGGATTGTTATTGACGCCCGTCGGGCTCTGCGCGAGTAACAACGAGGAGCGTGAGGTATCGGCTTGCGCCATCGGGCCGAGCACTCCGCTCAAGGCCAACAGGGCGCAACCCAGCATTAATCTGTTCATGGAGAGCCTCTCTAAGGGCTACGGGGTCAGAATCTTCTGATGCCACGCTACGCCCGAGGTTCGCATTTGTTAACTGAAACCTCCGTCACAGATGTAACACCCGTTTACCGTGCCGCTTATCTCCCCGCAGGGCCGGGGCGCAAACCGCTGAAACTTTTGCGCGAAGCTGCGGGTCACCTGATCATCACTTGACGAGTAGACGACGATGGCCCGAGCAATATGGAAAGGCGCAATCAGTTTCGGCTTGGTGCACATCCCTGTGGCACTGGTGTCGGCCACGTCCCATCACGGCGTGGATTTCGACTGGCTCGATAGCCGCAGCATGGACCCGGTGGGCTATAAGCGCGTGAATAAAGTCACCGGCAAGGAAGTCACCAAGGAAAACATCGTCAAAGGCGTGGCCTACGAAAAGGGCCGTTACGTGGTGCTCAGCGAGGAAGAAATTCGTTCAGCACACCCGGTTTCGACGCAGACCATTGATATCTTTGCCTTTGTTGACAGTGAGCAGATCCCTCTGCAAAACATCGACACACCCTACTACTTGGCGCCGGACAAACGCGGTGGCAAGGTCTACGCCCTGCTGCGTGAAACCTTGAGTAAAACCAAAAAAGTCGCCCTCGCCCACGTTGTACTGCATACCCGCCAGCACTTGGCGGCGTTGATGCCGCTGGAGTCGGCGATGGTTCTGGTAATGCTCCGCTGGCCGGCGGAAGTGCGCGGTCTGGATGAACTGGAGCTTGGTAGCGAGGTGACCAAACCCGAGCTGGCCAAGGGCGAGTTGGAGATGGCCAAGCGCCTGGTCGAGGACATGAGTGCCGATTGGAAACCCGAGGATTACCGCGACAGTTTTGAAGACAAGATCATGGCGCTGGTTGAGCGCAAGGCCAACGAAGGCAAGATTGAGGATGTCGAGAGTGCGACTGGCGAGGAGGAACGCAAAACCGCTGATGTCATCGATTTGACCGAATTGCTGAAACGCAGCCTGGGCGGCAAGGCGCCGAGCAAGCCTGCAGCCAAACCACGTAAAACCGCGGCCAAAGCGGCCCCGGCGAAAAAAGCCACGAAGAGTTCTCGCGGCTGACGGCCGCCGAGCTCGCAGCACAAGGTAGTCGGCCATGGCTAAACCGGTGAGTGAATACACGCGTAAACGCAACTTTGAGGTGACGTCCGAGCCGCCTGAATCGGCGCCGGCGAAACGCGGCAAAAAAGCCGCCTCGGCGTTGCGTTTCGTGATTCAAAAACATGATGCACGCAACCTGCACTACGACTTTCGCCTGGAGCTGGACGGCACGCTGAAAAGTTGGGCGGTGCCCAAGGGACCGAGCCTTGACCCGACGCAAAAGCGTCTGGCAGTGCACGTCGAGGATCATCCGATCAGTTATGGCACGTTCGAGGGCAGCATTCCCGAAGGCCAGTATGGCGCTGGGGATGTGATTGTCTGGGATCACGGAGTCTGGCAACCAATAGGCGATCCGCAGGAGACGTACAAGGCTGGCAAGTTGAAATTCACCCTGATCGGCGAAAAGCTCTCGGGCGATTGGGCGTTGGTTCGTACGCACTTGCGTGGCAGCAGCGACAAGCAGCAATGGCTGCTCATCAAGGAGAAGGATCAGCAAGCGCGCCCCATTGATGAATATGACGTGGTCGCCGAGTTGCCAAAAAGCGTCATAAGCGACGCCACAGTTGGCGACAAAAAAGCCAAGGCCAAAAGCAGTAAGACGAGCAAGACCAGCAAGTCCGCGAAAAAACCAAAAACTACCAAACCCGTCGCTCTCCCGGAGAAATTCACCCCGCAGCTCGCTACGCTGATGGAAAAGGCCCCGCCGGGTGAATGGCTGTACGAAATCAAGTTCGACGGTTATCGCATCCTAGCGCGTATCGACGACGGCGAAGTCCGATTGCTGACCCGTAACGGCAACGACTGGACTGCCAAATTGCCGCTGCATGCCAAGGCCTTGGCCGATATGAAGCTCGATGGCAGCTGGCTCGATGGCGAAATGGTAGTGCTGAACGACAAAGGCTTCCCGGATTTTCAGGCGTTGCAGAATGCTTTCGAAATTGGTCGCTCGGTCGACATCATTTATTACGTGTTCGACGCGCCATTCCTGCAAGGCGTCGATCAGCGTGAGTTGCCCGTCGAGGATCGGCGAGCCGCGTTGAAAAAAGCCCTCGGGCGCAAGTCTCGGCAGTTAATGCGGTTCTCCGAAGCTTTCACCGCCAAGCATCAGGACATTGTCGAGAGTGCCTCCGCGTTGTCGCTCGAAGGCGTGATCGGCAAACGTGCCGGCAGCCTGTATGTGTCCAAGCGCAGTCCGGACTGGATCAAGCTCAAATGCCGTTTGCGCCAGGAATTCGTGATCATTGGCTACACCGCGCCACAAGGTTCGCGCAGCGGTTTTGGCGCGCTGTTGCTGGGCGTTTACGACGATAAAGGCTTGGTGTATGCCGGGCGCGTCGGCACTGGCTTTAATCAGGCCGATCTCAAGTTGTTTCATGGGCAATTGCAGGAGCTTCAACGTAAATCTTCGCCGCTGGGCAAACCACTGACCACGGCACAAGCCAAAGGCGTGCATTGGGTCGAGCCGACGCTGGTGTGCGAGGTCGAGTTTGCCGAGTGGACCCGCGAGGGCTTGGTGCGCCAAGCGGCGTTTATCGCCATGCGCACGGACAAACCGGCGAAGGAAATTGTTCGTGAATTGCCACAGTCACCGAAGGCGAACAAACCCGTGAGCGAAAAGAAAACCGCCAGCAAAGACGCGAATGTCGCTGGAGTAAAAATCACCCATCCTGAGCGGGTGATTGATAAAGAAAGCGGCACGCAAAAGCTGCAACTGGCGCAGTTCTACGAAAGCATCAGCCAATGGATTCTGCCGTTTTTGGAAGATCGGCCTGTCGCCTTATTGCGCGCGCCGGAAGGCGTCGAGGGCGAACAGTTTTTCCAGAAGCACGCCGAACGCCTGGCGATCCCCAACATCAAGCACCTAGACCCGAAAATTGACCTCGGGCACGCGCGACTGATGGAAATCGACAGCGTGCAGGCGCTGATCGGTGCAGCGCAAATGGGCACCATCGAGCTGCACACCTGGGGCGGCACGCACGACAAGATCGAAACGCCGGATTTGTTCGTGCTTGACCTCGATCCCGACCCGGCGCTGCCGTGGAAAAGCATGGTTGAGGCCACGCAACTGACGCTGGCGGTGCTGGATGAAATCGGCCTCGACGCGTTTCTCAAAACCAGCGGCGGCAAAGGCATGCACGTTATCGTGCCACTGGCGCGCAAGGAAGATTGGGATACGGTCAAAGCGTTCGCCAAAGCCATCGCTCAGTTCATGGCGCAGCAATTGCCGGAACGGATTACCGCGACCATGGGCCCGAAGAACCGCGTCGGCAAGATTTTCGTCGATTACCTGCGCAACACGCGCGGGGCCAGTACGGTGGCGGCGTATTCGGTGCGGGCACGGCCGGGATTGCCGGTGTCGGTACCGATTACGCGAGACGAGTTAACAAAAATTCAAGGCTCGCAGGAATGGACGGTGGCCAATTTGCTTGAGCGTTTGCAGGGGTTGAAGGCTGATCCGTGGAAGGGATACGCGAATCGGCAGAAGATCACGGCGAAGATGTGGAAGCAGTTGGGGGCGCAGAAGCCTTAAAAGTTGTAGTGAAATTGAGTGCCTCATCGCGAGCAAGCTCGCTCCCACAGGGGATCTATGGCGTGCGTAAATCCCTGTCGGAGCGGGCTTGCTCGCGATGGCGTTCGCCGCTTCGCCGTATCAATCAGATCAACACAAAAATCGCCAGCAACCCGCCGAAAATCGCCCATTTCTCCAAGTAATACCGCGCACGGTTACGTTTCTTCAATTGTTTGCCGCGCAGGCGAATCTTGTAGATCTTCGCGAACAGACGGTTAATGCCGCCGGTCTTGTCGCCCGCATCATTCGGCGCACCCGCCGCCGACATGACATTGCGGCTGAACCAACGGTTAAACGCCGCCGCCCAGCGATATTTCATTGGCCGCTCAACGTCGCAAAACAGAATGATGCGGTTCTGGTCAGTGGTGTTCTCGGCGTAGTGAATGAAGGTTTCATCGAAGATCACCGCTTCACCGTCGCGCCAATGGTAATTCTCGCCATCGACGTTGATGTAGCAACCAGCGCTGTTCGGCGTTTCCAGGCCCAAGTGGTAACGGTACGAGCCGGCATACGGGTCGCGGTGGCGCACCAGTTTCGAGCCCGGTGGCAGTTCGGCGAACATCGCAGCTTTGATCGAGCCGATGCTTTTCACCAGTTCGGTGGTGCGCGGGCAGAGCTTCTCGGCTGAAGGATGGCTGTCGCCGTACCACTTCAGATAGAAACGCTTCCAACCACTTTTGAAAAACGAATTAAAACCGACGTCGTTGTACTGATCGGAACGCTTGATTTCACCGGCGCGCAGCAGGTTCTGCCCTTCTTCGCGAATTTCCTGCCAGTGAGCTTGCAGCGGACTGAGGTCGGGAAATTGCGCCGGGTCGAGGTACGGTCGGCTGGAGATTTTCGAGAACATATAAAGGAAGCAATTGATCGGCGCGAGAAACGTCGAGTGATCGCTGAGCTGGCGGCCCAACTTATGGCGTACGCGACCGCGCAGGTGAACATACGCAATGGAGGCAACATAAATAGCGGCAATAATCAGTTTCACGGCAATCGTCACACGTCAGGGGTGAACAATCTGCGCGGTGCCGGCCAAGCGGAGTGGCGCAGTGTCTGGATCGAAAGAGCAGTCCCGAAGGCGCGTCCTTGAGCGAATGCCAGCATGGCATTGGGATGAGAGATGGCATTTTAGCCACACTTTGTAACCAAGAGTAACGAACAACTGTTAAAAAGTGTCCGCTGGTACTGCCAAAGTGCCCGTGCGGCCTCAACGCCCTATCGTTTAAAGAGCCAGACCAGTACAATCGCCGCCAAACATTACGCGCCCCCCTTGGTTGATGACGGGAACGATCCCGCCTCAGCGCACTTTGACTCGGGCCAAGCGCTCCATTGCTGCTGTCCACTTATTGCCAGATGGACCTTCCGCTTCTGACCGGGATGTATTTCCCGTGGCCTGAATCCCGGAACCGGGTACTGAATCGGTACTGCCGCACCCCTAGCTACTCTGAATGCTTCGCAGGAAAAACCTTTGATTTCTACAGCTAACATCACGATGCAGTTCGGCGCCAAGCCGTTATTCGAGAACGTTTCGGTCAAGTTCGCCGCGGGCAACCGTTATGGCCTGATCGGCGCCAACGGTTGCGGCAAGTCGACCTTCATGAAAATCCTCGGTAACGACCTCGAGCCGTCCGGCGGCCAGGTCATGCTCGAGCCGAACGTGCGTCTGGGTAAATTGCGCCAGGACCAGTTCGCCTACGAAGAATTCACCGTGATCGACACCGTGATCATGGGTCACGAAGAGCTGTGGAAGGTCAAGGCTGAGCGCGATCGCATCTACTCGCTGCCGGAAATGACCGAAGAAGACGGCATGGCCGTCGCCGAGCTGGAAACCGAGTTCGCCGAGATGGACGGCTACACCGCCGAATCCCGCGCCGGCGAATTGTTGCTGGGCCTGGGTATCGGCATCGAGCAGCACTTCGGCCCGATGAGCGAAGTTTCCCCAGGCTGGAAACTGCGTGTATTGCTGGCGCAGGCGCTGTTCTCCGATCCTGAAGTGCTGTTGCTCGACGAACCGACCAACCACTTGGACATCAACACTATTCGCTGGCTGGAAAACATCCTGACCCAGCGGTCCAGCCTGATGATCATCATCTCTCACGACCGTCACTTCCTGAACAGCGTGTGCACGCACATGGCTGACCTGGATTACGGCGAATTGCGTCTGTTCCCAGGCAACTACGACGAGTACATGACCGTGGCGACCCAGTCCCGCGAGCAATTGCTGTCGGACAACGCCAAGAAGAAAGCGCAGATTTCCGAGCTGCAATCGTTCGTCAGCCGCTTCTCGGCCAACGCCTCGAAAGCCAAGCAAGCAACCTCCCGTGCCAAGGCGATCGACAAGATCCAGCTGGCCGAGGTCAAGCCTTCGAGCCGCGTCAGCCCGTTCATTCGTTTCGAGCAGAACAAAAAACTGCACCGCCAGGCGGTCATCGTCGAGCGCATGGCCAAAGGCTTCGACGGCAAGACGCTGTTCAAGGACTTCAGCTTCCAGGTTGAAGCTGGCGAGCGCGTTGCGATCATCGGCCCGAACGGTATCGGCAAAACCACCCTGCTGCGCACTTTGGTCAACGAACTGACCCCGGATGCCGGCACCGTGAAGTGGACCGATGCGGCGGAACTGGGTTACTACGCTCAGGACCACGCGCACGATTTCGAAGACGACTGCAACCTGTTCGACTGGATGGGCCAGTGGACCCAGGGCGGCGAGCAAATGGTTCGCGGCACCCTCGGCCGCATGCTGTTCTCCAACGACGAGATCCTCAAGTCGGTCAAAGTGATTTCCGGTGGTGAGCAAGGACGCATGCTGTTCGGCAAGCTGATCCTGCAAAAGCCGAACGTGCTGATCATGGACGAACCGACCAACCACTTGGACATGGAATCCATCGAGGCGCTGAACCTGGCGCTGGAGAACTACCCGGGCACGCTGATCTTCGTCAGCCATGACCGTGAGTTTGTATCGTCGCTGGCCACGCGCATTATCGAACTCAGCCCTAGCGGCGTGATCGACTTCAGCGGTACGTACGACGATTACCTGCGTAGCCAGGGCGTTGTGTTCTAAGGGCAGCGATTAGTTTCAAGCTGCAAGCTGCAAGTAAGAGCCCTGTCCATGTGACGGGGCTTTTTTTTGCGCCGATCGTTCCGAAGCAGAGCGTGGGAACGATCTGTACGGAGGATATAGTTAGCCTGCTTCCTTTTCCCAAGCGCCCACGCCATGATGCAGGTCTCCCACCGCCGCCCGCGAAAGAGCCCACATGTCTGCGCAGCAACTGCCCCCGCAAAGCTCCATGGCGATCACCCTGCAGATCGTTTCCATCGTTTTCTATACCTTTATTGCGTTTCTCTGCATCGGTCTGCCGATTGCGGTGTTGCCGGGGTATGTCCACGAACAACTGGGTTTCAGCGCGATCATTGCCGGCTTGACCATCGGCGTGCAGTACTTGGCCACCCTGCTCAGCCGCCCGATGGCCGGGCGCATGTCGGACAGCATCGGCACCAAACGGGCGATTGTGTATGGCTTGTCGGGAATTGTGTTGAGCGGCCTGCTGACTTTGCTTTCGACCTTGCTGCAAAGCTTTCCGCTGCTGAGTCTGTTGATCCTGATCGCCGGCCGGCTGTTGCTGGGGATCGCCCAAGGCTTGATTGGCGTCGGCACCATCAGTTGGTGCATGGGCCAAGTCGGCGCCGAGCACACCGCGCGGTCGATCTCGTGGAACGGCATCGCGTCCTATGGCGCCATCGCCATTGGTGCGCCGCTGGGCGTGGTGATGGTCGCCGAGTACGGTTTTGAAAGCCTGGGGATTGTCCTTTCGGTGCTGGCGTTGGGCGCGCTGTTGCTGATTCGCAACAAACCATCGGTGCCGGTGGTGCGCGGCGAGCGCCTGCCGTTTTGGGCGGTGTTCGGGCGGATTGCGCCGTTCGGTGCGAGCCTGAGTCTGGCGTCGATCGGCTACGGCACGCTGACCACATTTATCACTTTGTATTACCTGAACCGCGGCTGGGACGGTGCGGCGTATTGCCTGACGGTGTTTGGCGTGTGTTTCATTCTGTCGCGGTTGTTGTTCATTTCCTGCATCAGCCGGTTTGGCGGATTTACCTCGGCGATTGCCTGCATGACCATCGAGACGGTTGGCCTGGTGCTGTTATGGCTGGCACCGTCCACGGCTTACACCTTGATCGGCGCCGGACTAACTGGGTTTGGCCTGTCGCTGGTGTACCCGGCGCTGGGCGTCGAAGCGATCAAGCAAGTGCCCAATTCGAGCCGAGGCGCCGGGTTGAGTGCTTATGCGGTGTTCTTTGATCTGGCGTTGGCGATTGCCGGACCGCTGATGGGCGCGGTGGCGTTGAACCTGGGGTATTCGTGGATTTTCTTCTGTGCGGCGATGTTGTCGGTGACCGGGCTGGGGCTGACGATGCTGCTGAAACGCCGCGCAATAACCTGACATCCAGAGTCGGCTTCGTAGGAGCATGGCTTGCCCGCGATGGCATTTCGGGAACGCCATCGCGGGCAAGCCATGCTCCTAAGGGTTTGTGTCAGGTTATTGATCCGCTGTCTGCATCCCCGCCCGGCTGGGTTTGCCCAGCGCATGCGAGAAAAACCGCCCCGCTTCCGAGATCAAATTGCGATGAATATCCTCGCGATCAACGCCGTCCGCGTCCGTACACAGCGCCGGCATCGCGGCGATCTGCTCCTCATTACACGGCGCCATGAACACAAAGTGCCCTGCCCCCGCGAGTAGTTTGAAGTCCGGCGCAATCGGCAGTTTGCGCGCCAGCGCTGCCGCGTTCTTGTCGAAAGCCACCAATTTGTCGCCATCGCCGCTGTAGAGCAGCACCGGCACATGCACATCCGCCAAAGTGTGGCGGCCGAACTTCAGGCTCAGCGGCGCCATCAACAGCAAGGCATGCACGCGCGGGTCGGCGACCGGTTGCAGATCGTCGCGGTCGACAATCAACTCGCCTTGGGTGTTGCAGGCATCGCGGTCATCCGGGCGTTCCTGGCAATACCGCCGCAGCCGATCGAGGTCCGGCGTCGCGCCCGAGAGGATCAACGCGGTCTCGCCACCCGCCGAGTAACCAATCACCCCGACCTGATCTGCATTGACGAAAGGCGCCAACGCGGCATCGCCGAGCGTCGCAGTAATCGCTTCGGAGATTTGCAGCGGGCGGCCGTACAGATTGCTTAAGGTGCCGAGGCGGCTGTGGTCTTTGGAGTTGTCGCCGGGATGAATCACCGCGACCACCACAAAACCTTTGCGCGCCAGTGACGTCGCGAGATCGTGCAGCGCCAGCGGCGTGCCGACGTTGCCGTGGGACAACATCAACATCGGAAACCGGCCAATCGCAACGCGGGTATCTTCGCCAGCCTCGACCGTGTACCCCTCGAGTTTGCTGGTGTGCTCCGTGTCGCTGGACGGGTAGAAAGCGATGGCGCGCATCGGTTGCAGATCCAGCGGATCGAGAAAGGTTATCTCGTGATAACCGACGCTCCAGTGCGCGTGCAAACCCGGCGCGGCGTGCACTGAATTCAGGCTGCCGAGCAGGCAAATCAGTAACGTTGCACAAAGACGCACCATCGGCTGCCCCACTTTTCTTGCTTGCCTGAAAAGCCCGTAGTGCTCCCGATCAGGGAGGACGCGGCCTTGTGCCAGTGTTTGCGGCGGTCAAGGTCATTGCGCGACGGGATCGTAACGCCTCGTCTGCATAACCTGGGCCACAACATGAAAAATGATCAAACACAAAAAAACTCTGTAACTGATCATTTCCACAATCAGAATACAGAGTTTTTCAGGTGCCGCTTCGGGCTTTATCTATTTTTTACGCTGCGGCGAACAGTTGCTCGCTGATCTGCGTGTGCGCATCGTTCATGGCTTTGCTGCGCACTTCTTCGCCGTAAGCCAAACCGTGGGCGCGGACGAATTCGATGTCAGTGATGCCGAGGAAACCGAACAACAATTTCAAGTAATCTTCGTGCGCTACACCGCTGGCCTGACCGACGTGCAGGCCGCCCGACGTCGAGACGATCACCAGTTTCTTGCCACCGCACAGGCCTTCCGGACCGGCTTCGGTGTAACGGAACGTCTGACCAGCGACGGCGATGCGGTCGATCCAGGCTTTGAGTTGGGTGGGAATGGTGAAGTTGTACATCGGCGCGGCAATCACCACGGCATCGGCGGCGAGGAATTCGGCGAGGGTCGATGCGCTCAGTTCGGCTTCGTGCTGTTGTGCAGCGTTGCGCAGTTCGGCGGTGGTGCCAGCGGCAACCAAGGTGGTGGCGGAGAAGTGGCTGATGGCGTCGGCAGCGAGGTCACGGTAAGTCACCACGGCAGAGGCGTCGGCGGCTTGCCAGGCTTTGACCACTTCGCCGCTCAACTGACGGGAAGCCGAGTTGTCACCCAAAATGCTCGAATCGATATGCAACAGTTTCATAAGTGATCTCCAAGTGAGGACCGCCACCGGGCGATCTGATGGCGGTGATGCTACAGATCAATCCAATAGCTGATTAGCCCGCAACAATGCGATAGTTCGTCCCACTGATAGAACAGTCGAGCGCAAACCATGCAAGATTTGAATGACCTCTACTATTTCGCCAAAGTCGTCGAGGCCGGTGGTTTCGCCGCGGCCGGGCGTTTGTTAGGGATTCCCAAGTCGCGGCTGTCGCGGCGGATTGCCGAACTGGAAGAACGCCTCGGCGCGCGTTTGCTGCAGCGCACCACGCGCCAACTCAAGCTCACGGCGGTCGGCGAACGCTATTTGCGTCACTGCCAAGCCATGTTGCTGGAAGCGGAAATGGCCGATGAAGCGGTAGCGAGCATGTCCAGCGAGCCGCGCGGGCGATTGCGTGTGTCGTGCCCGGTGGGGCTGGCGCATGAAATATTGCCGACGGTGATCAGCGACTTTCTCGAAAAATACCCGCAGGTGCAGCTCGAAGTCTTGTTGCTCAATCGCCGCGTCGATCTGGTCAACGAAGGCGTCGATGTCGCTCTGCGCGTCCGCGAGCTGGGCGATGAAGATCCGTTGCTGGTGACTCGACGCTTGCGTCAGGCGCAAACGCTGTTGGTCGCCAGCCCGGCATTTCTGCAGGGACGCGAGATCAATCATCCGGATGATCTGAAGGGTTTGCCGATCCTCGGCGCGCTGGAACCGGATCGCATGGTGCATATCCGCTTGCTCGATCAGCAGGGCAAAAGCTGCGATATGGCGCTGGAAGCGCGGCTGGGGATCGACGACTTTATTGTGCGCAAGGCCTGCGCCCTCGCCGGCCAGGGTTTCACCGTGCTGCCGATGTTGTATTGCGAGGAAGAAATCGCCAACGGTTCGCTGATTCGGCTGTTGCCGCAGTGGTCACCGCCGGGCGGTTGGCTGCAAGCGGTCTACCCTCATCGGCGCGGGGTGATGCCGGCGGTGCGCGCTTGGCTCGACCATTTGATCGAATCATTCAATGCTTGCGGGGACCGATTGATATGAAGGCTGGACGCATGAGCGAAGCGGACGTCGCCGAGTTTTGCCTGGCGCTGCCCGGCGCTCGCGAGGATTACAAGTGGGGCGGCGTGCGGGTGTTCTCGATTGCTGGCAACAAGATGTTCGCGTTGCAAAACCTGCGCGGCGACTCCCTGGCATTCAAGGTCGACAAGGACTTGTTTCTCGGCCATTGCGACCGCCCGGGCATCCACCCGGCGCCGTACCTGGCCCGGGCGCAATGGATCATCATGCAACCGCCCTACCCGCTGGGCGC
Organism: Pseudomonas prosekii; assembly: GCF_900105155.1. Taxonomy (NCBI): domain Bacteria; kingdom Pseudomonadati; phylum Pseudomonadota; class Gammaproteobacteria; order Pseudomonadales; family Pseudomonadaceae; genus Pseudomonas; species Pseudomonas prosekii. Next base: position 5,795,921 of record NZ_LT629762.1, on the reverse strand, counting down.
CGAAGAACTGCAAGCCTTGCTGCAACGCTCGCACCAATTGGTAGTGAGCAAATTGCCCAAGCGCACGCAGGTTGGGTTACTCCTGTAATGGGATTTCTGGAGCAACCCGCCCCATGTAGCAGCTGGCGAAGCCTGCGTAAACGCGGTCCTGTAGCAGCTGGCGAAGCCTGCGTTCGGCTGCGCAGCAGTCGTCAAACCTGAGCACTCTGTACTCCTGACACAACGCGCCGCCAGATTTCGCGACTGCTGCGCAGCCGAACGCAGGCTGCGCCAGCTGCTACAGGGGGACCGGGCGGGTTTCGCAAGTGGCGCGCGGGGGCTTCAGGAAATCGCCAGCAGGTTGGCGCCGAGGAAGAGCTGGTCGATCCAGAACACCTGGTGCGCCAGCACGATCAGCCAGAACACCAATTGAAACGAGACTTTGCGCGTCTTGTGCCGGAACACTTGCTGGGCGAGCAATGCGCCCGGCCAGCCGCCGGCCAGTTCCACCGCGTGGAGGACATTCTCCGGGGTGCGCCAAGTGTCGGCGCGCGCCTTGCGTTTGTCGCTCCAGTACAGAAAAAACGCCACCACGCTGACCACGCCATACGCGGCCAGCGGGATCACCGAAGCGACGCGCAGCCACAAGGCCAGCGAGCCGTACAGCGGCAGTGCGCAGAGGATGGCGAACACCAGCAGCTTCAAGCGCGGGCGCTGAACTGCGCCGGCGGACTTGCGTGCTGATTCACGCCGCGCACCTGCTTCACTCATGGCGTTGCGGCAGCCCAATCGACCCAGCCGAACTGCCACGTCGCGAGAATCACCAGACCAAACGCAATCCGGTACCAGGCAAACGCCGCGTAGCTGTGGTTGGCGATGAACTTGAGCAAGGCCTTGACCGCAATCATTGCGAAGATAAACGCGGTGACGAAGCCGAGCGCGAATACCGGCAGGTCCGACGGCACGAACAGGTGCCGATACTTGAACCCGGAATACACCGCCGCCGCGACCATGGTCGGCATCGCCAGGAAGAACGAGAACTCGGTCGCGGTTTTGCGCGACAGACCAAACAGCAGGCCGCCAATGATCGTCGAGCCGGAACGCGAAGTCCCCGGGATCATCGCCAGGCATTGCGCGAAACCGACTTTCAACGCGTCCTGCCAGGTAATCTCGTCGACGGTTTCGGCGTGCACTTCATGCTCACGCTTCTCGGCCCACAACATCACAATCCCGCCCACCACCAACGCCGCCGCAACGGTAATCGGGTTAAACAGGTATTCGTGGATCAAATCGGAGAACAGCACGCCCAACACCACGGCGGGCATGAAGGCGATCAGCAGATTGGCGGTGAAACGCCGCGCACTTGGCTCGCTCTTCAGACCGGTGACAACGTCGAGGATTTTCCGGCGAAATTCCCAGACCACCGCCAGAATCGCGCCTAACTGAATAATGATGTTGAAAGCGATGGCGCGCTCGCCACCGAAGTTGAGCAAGTCCGCGACGATAATCTGGTGTCCGGTACTGGAAATGGGCAAAAACTCCGTAAGCCCCTCTACAACTCCAAGAATCAGTGCCTGAAAGGCCGTCCAAAGATCCATCAATCCCCCAAGAAGCGATGCGCAAGGCATGCCCCGTTAATATTTTTTAAGCGTTCACTGCGATGAGCGTCATTGCGCGCGCACAGAATCCACACGAAACGGTAAAAATTCCGTGAAAAATCAACTTGAATTCAGGTTTTCTCGTGCGAGGCCGAAATCCTATCAGAGATGCCCGATTAACGCCGCTGCGTAATTGGACTTGTGTCGCATGGATAGCGCCGCCGATGCTGGCGATCATTGATGACAAGAATAAGAAATTGGAGTGACAGCGTTATGAACAGCTTGCGCAGTGTGTCGATCAGCCGACGCTTGTGGCTCATTTTGATTGTGGCCATCGTGATGTTACTGACCTTGGGCGCGTTGATGCTCAAGCAGATTCACACCGACCTTTACCACGCCAAGGCGCAGAAAACCCAGCACGTGGTGCAGACCGCCAGTGGCATTCTGAATTACTACCACGACCTCGAAACGGCCGGCACGCTCACCCGCGACGCCGCGCAGAAGCAGGCGCTGACGGTGGTGCGCGGCTTGCGTTATGACCAGAACGACTACTTCTGGATCAACGATCTGGTGCCGGTGATGGTCATGCACCCGGCCAATCCGAAACTTGAAGGGCAGAACCTCTCGGCAATCCGCGACCCGGATGGCTTCGCGGTATTCAACGAGATGGTCGCCATCGCCAAGTCCAAGGGCGCCGGCATGGTCGATTATCGCTGGCCGAAACCAGGCGCCAGTGCGCCGGTGGAAAAAACCTCCTACGTCAAACTCTTCGAGCCGTGGGGCTGGGTGATCGGTTCGGGCGTGTACATCGACGACATGCAAGCCGAGTTCTACGGTCAGGTCTGGAAAGCCTCGTTCATCGGTTTGGCGATTGCGCTGATCATGGCGTTGCTGGTGATCATGATTGCCCGCAGCATCGTCCGTCCGTTGCAGGAAACCGTGAACGCGATGGCCAACATCGCCAGCGGCGAAAGCGACCTGACCCGCAGCCTCGACACCCACGGCAAGGACGAAGTCACGCAACTGGCGCACCACTTCAACGCCTTCACCGCCAAGTTGCGGCTGGTGGTCAGCCAGTTGCAGGTATCGGCGAGTGCCCTGGGCCAATCCTCCAGCGACCTCGGCAACGACGCGGCGCAGGCGCAGCAGCGCAGTCAGCAACAGTCGCAGCAGATGGAACTGGTGGCCACGGCGATTAATGAAGTGACTTACGGCGTGCAGGATGTGGCGAAAAACGCCGAGCACGCCGCCAGCGAAATGCGTGACGCCGAGTCGCAGGCGCAGCAGGGCCAGGTCAATATCGATAGCAGTTTGCAGCAGATCGACAAGCTCTCCGGGACCATCGATCAAGCGGTCGAAGTGATTCGCACGCTGGCCGCCGAAAGCAACCAGATCGGCAGTGTGCTGGAGGTGATTCGCTCGATTGCCGAACAAACCAATTTGCTCGCACTCAACGCAGCGATTGAAGCGGCGCGCGCCGGTGAGCAAGGGCGTGGGTTTGCCGTGGTCGCCGATGAAGTGCGCTTGCTGGCGCAGCGCACGCAGAAGTCGACGGCGGAAATCCAGTCGATGATCGAACGCCTGCAAAATCATTCGGAAGCAGCGGTCAAGGTGATCGGCGACAGCAGCCGTGCCTCGCAATTGACCATCGAACAGGCTGGTCTGGCTGGTGCGAGTCTGAGCGCGATTGGCCAGGCGTTGCGCAATCTCAATGGGCTGAATGCATCGATTGCCAGCGCTACGCTGCAACAGGCGCATGTGGTGGAAGACATCAACCAGAACGTGACGCAAGCGGCCGGACTGTCGCACAGCACCGCGCTGGCGGCGGAGCAATCGAGCCTGGCGAGTGTGCACCTGAAAGAACTCAGCGAACAACTCAACGCCCTGCTCAACCAATTCCGCGTCTGACCTGTGGGAGTGAGCCTGCTCGCTCCTACAGGGTTTGTGTCTGGAAGCTTCGGGCGAGCCCTGGCCAGACAATCTGGGTACAATCCGCTCCCTCTGCGACTTCCCCTCATAGGAACCACCATGTCCGGGCTTGAACTGTTTGCTGCCGTCCTCGGCGTGATTGCCGTTTGGTTGACGGTCAAACAGAACCCCTGGTGCTGGCCCATCGGGCTGGTGATGGTGCTGCTTTATAGCTGGGTGTTTTTCGAGGTCAAGCTGTATTCGGACATGCTGCTGCAGGTGGTCTACGCCGCGCTGCAACTCTACGGCTGGTGGCAGTGGACCCGCGCCGGCGCCGCGCACAATGGCCGCCAAGTGACTCAACTGGATAATCGCTCGGTGGCGCTCGGGTTGGCGGTCGGCGCGGTTGGCAGCCTGTTGCTCGGCGCCGCGATGGCGCACTGGACCGACGCCGCGCAACCGTGGCTCGACGCGGCGCTGACCGGTTTCAGCCTCGTCGCGCAAATGTGGATGGCGCAGAAACGCCTGCAATGCTGGCCGATGTGGGTGGTCCTCGACACGATCTTCGTAGGCCTGTTCATCTATAAAGGCCTGTACCTGACCGCCGCGCTTTACGCCTTGTTCACCGTGATCGCCGTGCAAGGCTGGCGTGAATGGCGCGCCGATCCGGCGTTGCACGCATGAAAGTGCTAGTGCTCACCGGCCCCGAATCCAGCGGCAAGAGCTGGTTGGCCGCCGAGTTGAAAGCACGCTTCGGCGGTGTTCTGGTGGATGAATACGTGCGCCGCTTCATCGAAGAAAACCCGCGCGACACTTGCCTCGCCGACATTCCCGAGATCGCCCGTGGCCAGTTGCAATGGGAAGATCAGGCCCGCGCTGCGCAGCCGCGTCTGTTGATTCTCGACACGCACTTGCTGAGCAACATCCTCTGGAGCCAGACCTTGTTCGGCAGCTGCCCGGCGTGGATCGAGGCGCAGTTGCTCAGCCGACATTACGATTTGCACTTGCTGCTGTCGCCGGAACAGGTCGACTGGACGGACGATGGTCAGCGCTGCCAACCGTCGCTGGACGAGCGCCGGGCATTCTTCGATGCGATCCACGGATGGCTCGAACAGCATCGACAACCGTTTCAAATCCTCCGCGGAAACTGGGCCGAGCGCCGCGATCTGGCCGTCGAAGTGGTGACTCGTCTGCTGGCCTCCTGACCCGTGAACTGGGGCGTTTGCCCCATCTATTCCCCCTGTTCTGGGGGAAAAGTGTCCATTGCTGAAACACCCTCCTCTCGAAAAACCCCGAAACAAAGCCCTTCATCATCCTGTCATCGCAGTTGTTAAACGCCTGAAACACCCCGCCGGTAAGCGTTGATCTAGAGCTTCTTGATCAATTCAGCGTGTTTCAGCGGCTGAACGCTGTCTCAGCGCTGAAACAGTGCGACTTGCTTCTCCGTTCCCGCCAAAGCTAACCCACTGAAATTCAATAACAATCCAAAAGCGGCACAGCTTTCGCTCTTTCCTCCACAACGCTGACCAGGGCCAGCCCACTAAAAGAAGGAATTGCGTCGTGGGGACATTCAATAAAGGTTTGACCGGCCTGCTGATCGGATGCGCTGCCAGCTCAGTGCTCAGTTTCAACGTTCAGGCAGAAGGCAATGGCGTCATTGTGCTGCAACGTGACGTTCAACCCATTGCCATCGGCCGCAATGGCGGCAAAGACCCCTACCCCACCACGGTGAACGCCAACCCTTCGGAACGCGTGGTGCAAACCATCGGCAGTGCCGAATTGAGCGACGGCGACTTTGCCAGCATCGCCAGCGGTTCTTCGATCAGCAACAACATCATTTCCCAGAACGGTTCCGGCGTCCCCGGGATGAACGTGGTGACCAATCCCAACGGTTTGCCCGGCATGAGCGCCGGCCACGGTGGCGGCAGCGGCGGCGCGATCTCGGGCACGATCAATCGCGCGATGACGTCCGGCCTCGCCCCGCTGACCCGCATGGCGGGAGGCCAGTGAGATGAATCGTTCGCTGATTTTCCTCACCCTGCTCGCCAGTGCAAGTGCCATGGCCGATTCCAATGTACCGGTGGTCAACAACGCCAACATTCAGGATTCCGGCACTCAGTACAAAGGCAACTTCAACGTCAACCAGGCGGCCGGCGATCAACTGCAACAGACCAACACCCGCGCTATCGCCATCGGCAGCAACGCCTCGGCGACCACCACTGTGCGCCAAAGCCTCGACGCCGCCGCCAACCCGGCGATGAACGCGACGGCGACCATCGGCGGCAGTTCATTCAGCAATGGCAACGGTGTGCTCGGCGTCAACCAGAGCGCCGGGGCCAACAATCAGATGGCCAACGCGATGCGCGTGAGCATCAGTGCTAACCCGCAAAGCATCGACGACAGCGTCCTTTCACAACAGAACGTGGCGTTGTTACCAGACTCAGGAGCAACTGAGGCCCCAACCGGCAGTCGCCAGGTCGTTACCAGCGACCAGGCCTTCACCGGCAGCCGAGGGGTAATCCAGGTGAACCAGAGCGCCGGGGTGGGGAACCGAATGGCTAACACCCTGAGCATCCGGGTCGCTGACTGACCCAAACCGCAGTGCGATTAGAAAGTACCAACACTTAACCAACTAATAAGCACGGAGAAACACCATGAAACCAACAACGGCTCTCAAACCACTGGTTTTCGCGCTCGCCGCAGTGATGGCAATCGCCGCTCAAGCAGGCGGTCGTGACAATGGTCACGGTAATGGGCACGGCAACGGGCATGGCAACAACCAGCCTCAAGGCCCAACCCTGGATCAAATCCTGTCCATCTCTGCCGGTGCCGGGGCCACCGTGCTGGATGCCCAGGACAACGACGGCAACTCCGTAACCAACCAGGGCACGCTGAATAACGCCGCTGCCGCCGACTCGCTCAATGGCTCCAACGGCAACATGGGTGCCAACGTGGCATCGGGTGACGGCAACCAACAAGACAACGCCGCGGCCCTGGCCACCGCTGACGAAAGCTTCATCTTCGGTTCGGCCGTTGCTGCTTCCAGCGCTACTCAGACCAACACCGGCAACACTGTTGCCAACTACTCCAACGTCAACCAGGCCGTGCTCTCCAACGCAGGCAACAACGGTTCCGGCAACATCGGGATCAACGTCACGGCCGGCAACTTCAACCAACAGAAAAACAACCTGGCAATCGCTGTTTCGGGTGGTCGTGTAGCCGCAGCCGCTGCTGCAGCCAACCAAAGCACCTCGGGCCTGACTGTTGATAACAACGCCGTGGAAAACACCCGCACCGATACCCTGTCCAGCACCTTTGCTGCGGCCGGTGGATTCGTCGCTTCGGGCACTGCAACTACCGAAGGCAACAACGGTAATGGCGGCGGCTGGGGCAACAACCGTGGCGGCCATGGTGGCGGCAACGGTGACTCCACTTCCGACTTCGTAGCGGTAGGCGTATTCGGGCTGGCCGGTGTAACCACTTCGCAAGTGCTGACTCCAGATGGCTGGAAAGACCCTGTAACCAACACTGCAATCATGCAGAACTCGATGAACAACTTCTCCGGCAACGGCGGAGCCAACGTGTCCTCGGGTGTTGGCAACCAACAAAGCAACTCGCTGTCCATCGCCGCAGGTTGCAGAGCCTGCCTGTAATCGCGATCGAACCGAAAGCCCCGGCAACGGGGCTTTTCCACAGTCCGCAAAGGCGTATCGATCATGCGTAGAACGGCCCTGTTCGCACTTATCTGCCTGTCTGGCCTGACCCAGGCCGCTCAGATGCCGATTGCCGCCCTGCCTGGCGGCAACCTCGTCTACAAGCAGGTACAGAGTGTGCGTGAGCGCAAGTTCAGCGACATCGTCGAACAGAAAACCGACTTCAGTTGTGGCGCTGCCGCACTGGCGACGGTGTTACGCCAGGCTTATTGGCTGGACGTCGATGAGGAGCACATCATCAAAGGCATGTTGGTCAACGCTGACCAGAACCTTGTACGTACTCAAGGTTTTTCCATGCTGGACATGAAGCGCTACATAGAAAGCATCGGCATGCGCGCCCGTGGCTACAAGATCCCGCCGGAGAAACTCGACGCTGTAACGATCCCGGTGGTGGTACTGATGGAAGTTCGCGGCTACAAGCACTTCGTGGTGATGCAGCGTGCCGACAAGAAACACGTTTATATCGGCGACCCGGTGTTGGGTCACAAGCGCTACTCCCATGACGACTTTGTCAAAGGTTGGAACGGCATCGTCTTCGCCATCGTCGGCCCCGGTTACGACAAAGCCAATGCTTTGCGTGACCCACCCGCGCCGCTGACCGCGAAGAACAAGATGGATAACTTCAACCCGGTCAAAGATGCTGAACTGATGGATTTTGGTTTCATACAGAGCGACTTCTTTTAATCGCCAAATGATGATTTGGGGCAGGATGCTCCGGGAGCAGCAAATGAAAACCTCATACTGGCTGGCTGCCGCGTGCCTGGCGGCGAGCGCATCCGGCTACGCCAACGGTTTTAAACCCATCGAAATACAGGACCAGGAGCTTGCCGAGCTGCGTGGTCGGTATGTCATGCCGGGACGGATTATCAGTTTCGGCATTGTCATGAACAGTACCTGGCGCAACGCCAGCGGGGACTTGATCGGCGCATCAACCGCCATGCAGATCCAGGCAGCCACGGTAAAACCCGAATTCTATGTTTCAACCATTCAGGAAGTGGGCGCCGGCGCCAATGCCGGAGCCAACGCCGCCTCGGTGCCCGCCGTGGGCACCGGCAATGTCGTCGGTGGCGCGGGCCTGGCCACCAGCCAGGGCGTAACGCAAAGCGTACGCGCCGCCGGCGACAGCAACACCGCCTACAACGATGTGGCGATCAACGTCACCGAGGCCAGCGCGCCGCCGCCAATCGCCGCCCCGCAGGGTCAGGCGCTGGTGAGCGGGCAGACTATTTCCAGCAGCAATGCCGCTGGCAATGTGTCGGTCTCGGCGAACGCCAGTGGCGTGCAAATGGCGATTCAGGCCAGCGGCAATCAGGGCACCGCGCTGCAGCAAATTGCCCAGGGCGGCCTGTTGCAAAACACCCGGTTACTGGGCAGTAGCAACACGGTCAACAACATGACCCAACTCAACGTCGTACTTAACAATAACGGCGCGAGCCTGGGTGCTCTGGATTGCAATCTGACGCAACTCAAAGGACTACGCAGCCTAGGATATTGAACTACGCTGAGTCTCGATCATTGGGCTTAAAGGGACGGCTTATTTCATGTATCGATCAGTATCACTGCGTGCAGTTATTTGTTTGAGCACTCTTTTCCCGGCGGTCATGGTGCAGGCAGCGACCGACCCCGACATAGAGACCTTGAAACAGGAACTTCTGGAGCTGAAGCAACGATACGAAGTACAACAAAAAGCATTAGCGGTACTCGAACAAAGGGTTCGCCAGGTTGAAGATCAACCGGCGACACCACAGCCTAAACGCTTGGCCAAGTCCCCGGCCGACATGAAAGGCAATCAGCGCGTCGCCACCGGCACCGGCGCCGCTGCTGCATCGGGAGGCGCCGCTGGGGGCGGCGGCGCATCTTACGGGCAATCGCTGGCAGACGATTCGCAACCGGCGCAGAGCGTGTCCAACTTGTATGACGAAGCCAGCGGCTTCTTCGGCGGCGGCAAGTTCAGCTTTGAAACCGGGGTGACTTACGCCCGCTACGACACTCGCCAACTTATCCTTAACGGTTTCCTGGCGCTGGATTCGATCTTCCTGGGCAACATTAACCTCGACCGCATCAAGGCTGACACCTGGACACTTGACCTCACCGGTCGCTACAACTTCAACAACCGTTGGCAGTTCGACATCAACGCGCCAGTGGTTTACCGCGAGTCGACTTACCAGTCCGGTGGCGCCAACGAAGGTGCCGCCGGGGTTACCAGCGAAGAGACGGTGACCAAGGATCCGACCCTGGGCGACGTCAACTTCGGGGTGGCCTACAAGTTCCTCGACGAATCGGTCAACACGCCGGACGCCGTGGTTACCTTGCGGGTCAAGGCACCGACCGGCAAAGAGCCGTTCGGGATCAAGCTGCGCCAGGCGCAAAGCAATACCAACTTGTTTGTGCCCGACGACTTGCCGACCGGTAACGGCGTCTGGTCGATTACCCCGGGCATCTCGCTGGTTAAAACCTTCGACCCGGCAGTGCTGTTCGGCACCCTCTCCTATACGCATAACCTCGAGGAGTCGTTCGACGACATCAGTTCCACGGTCAATCAGAAAACACCGGGCAAAGTGCGGATTGGTGACAGCTTCCAGATCGGCGCCGGCGTCGCGTTTGCCTTGAACGAGAAGATGAGTATGTCGTTTTCGGTGTCTGACCTGATCCAGAAGAAAAGCAAACTCAAGCAGGACGGCGGCGACTGGCAATCGGTGGTCTCCAGCGATGCCAACGCCGGTTACTTCAACGTCGGCATGACCATTGCGGCGACCGACAACTTGACGATCGTGCCTAACTTGTCGATCGGCATGACCGACGATGCGCCCGACTTTCAGTTCAGCCTGAAGTTTCCGTACTACTTCTAAACGCAATAACGAAAAAGCCCCGCAGCGATGCGGGGCTTTTTGTTCAAGTTGAAAGTGTCAGCGAATCTGGTGTTTGTGCAACAACCGGTAGAACGTTGGCCGCGACACTCCCAGCACTCTTGCCGCAACACTCAAGTTGTCACTGTGACGGTTCAACACATCGCATAACGCCTGGCGCTCGGCGCGGGTTTTGTAGTCTTCCAGCGTCCCCATCGGCGCAGCGATACTTTGCTGGCTCATCAGCCCCAAGTCGCGGGCCTCGATCTGCCGTCCTTCAGCCAATACCAAACCACGCCGCACCCGGTTGGCCAACTCGCGCACGTTGCCGGGCCAGTCGTGTTTGCCCATGGCAATCAGCGCGTCTTCGCTGAAACTGCGCGGTCGGCGCCCGGTTTCATGGCTGTAGAAGTGCGAAAAGTGGTTGGCCAGCATCGACAGATCGCCGTGCCGTTCGCGCAACGGCGCGGTGACGACTTGCAGGACGTTGAGGCGGTAATACAGATCTTCGCGAAAGCGCTTCTTTTCGATCGCCGCTTCGAGGTCGACGTGGGTTGCCGCCAATACGCGCACATCCACCGGAATCGGCTGACTGCCGCCGACGCGCTCGATGTGTTTTTCCTGGAGAAAACGCAGCAGATTGGCTTGCAACTCCAGCGGCAAATCGCCGATTTCATCGAGGAACAATGTGCCGCCGTTGGCCGCTTCGATCCGCCCGACCTTGCGTTGATGGGCGCCGGTAAAGGCGCCTTTTTCGTGGCCAAACAGTTCGGATTGAATCAGGTGTTCGGGAATCGCCCCGCAATTGATCGCCACGAAGGGCCGGTTGTGGCGCTGGGATTGGCGGTGCAGCGTGCGCGCGACCAGTTCTTTGCCGGTGCCGCTTTCGCCGCGGATCAGCACTGGCGATTCGGTCGGCGCCAATTTGCTCAGCAACTTGCGCAGCTCGCGAATCGGCTTGCTGTCACCGAGCAATTCATGTTCCGGCTGGTTGACGTGGATCGTGCCCTGCCCGCGCAAACGCGCCATGCCGAACGCGCGCCCAAGAGTGACCTGCACCCGCGAGACGTCGAACGGTAACGTGTGAAAATCGAAAAACCACTCGCAGACAAAGTCCCCGACGTTCTGCAAACGCAGGACTTCCTGATTAAGTACGGCGATCCATTCGGTGCCGCTACGACTGATCAGTTCCTTGACGGCGTCGGGACGGTCCAGATGATAAGGCTGCAATCGCAAGAGGCCGACATCGCAACTTCGCGCGGCGGCGTTTTCCAGCGTACAGCTATCGACATCCCACCCAACGGAGCGCAAACCGGGTAAAAGACGATGGCAATCGTCACAAGGATCAACCACTAATAGACGTCTTAAGGCAGGCGCTTCGATCATGACTGTTCCTTGGCGCCAAATTAAAGGAAATATTATTAAAAACAGTCGTTTGGCGGACCTGGCTGTAACATTAGCAAGAAATTGACAGGGCCTTAAATCGTTTGACTATAGGAGTGTTAACTAATTAGTTATAAGAGGGGGGGTTTGTTAGTTACCTAACGACTTAAGCCCTTTCACCAAGCTTTCAGTCTGCTCTGCAAGTAGCTCTCAACATTGCGTATATGAAAGAAAGTTGAATTTTCTTTGCTTTGGGTGTGACCCAACCCCCCGGTGCGTGCATCAGTACAAGTAACCAGCCGAACGGTAAGCCCAACCGACGGCGGATCACTTGATTGGGCATAGAGAGAGAAGATCCCATGACCGCCCCGCTCCGTATCAACGAAGCTCTTTTGATTGCCGACCGCGCGTTCAAGCCATTTCAATGCGTGGCCTGGGCGCCACAAGAAGGCAACGGCGAACTCAGCCTGAGCATCATCGACCGCACTAACACGCGCATCAGCCACGCGCAGATTCCAAGCAGCGCTTATTCCGATCCAGTGCAACTTGAACACTTGCTGGAACAGACCCGCGCCGCGCTGAGCGAAGATGGCTATACCCTGCAATCGTGGTCTATGCCGCACTGATTTAAAGTCCAAAGATCGCAGCCTTGTGCAGCAACTGCCAAGGCTGCGATCGGTTATTACTTGGCACGCTTTTCATTGGTTCAAAAAGACACTGTTCTGGCACATAACGACCCTCCGTTGGTTAGTTATCACCGTTGTGTGTTTGGCTGTTCAGGGATTGAATGTTTCGCACGCGAAAGTTGCCCTCCCGGCGCCCGGGTAGAGGGAACTGAAAGGAGATGCGTGCATGCTCACCCAAACTGTTATTGCCCGCCCCACCGTCGTTAATGAAGCCGGACACCTTGATCACAGTTTCGCCGCCAATGGCAAAGCGCAGGTGTATTTCGCCGGCAGTTTGTCGAGCATGGCCAACGGCGTCGCCATCGATGCGCGTGGCAGGTTACTGGTCGCGGCCAAAGTCGGCACCAGTGGCGGCAGTCGGTTTGGCCTGGCGCGGCTGCTGGACGATGGTTCGGCGGACCTGACCTTCGGCAATCTCGGCAGTCTGGTCGGCCAATTTGCCTTGGGCAGCGAGGCCATGGCCAGCAACGTGCACATCCTGCCCTGCGGCTCGATTCTGTTGTCCGGTTTGCACTACGAAAACGCGCACCGCAGCCTGCCGGCGCTGGCCCTGTTTGACGCCCATGGCCAACCGGTTCGCGAGTTTGGCGACAATGGCCGATTGGTCGTGCGCCTGCCCGGCAATCTGTCGCTGGGCATGCGTGACGACTGGTTGCCGCCAGGCGTTCCGGGCGCCGAAGCCTGTGCTGTCGACGTTCAAGACGATGGGCGAATCCTGCTGCTGGCCAATCATCATTTCGAACTTGCCGATCACGTCGGGCTGCTGATCCGCTTGAATGCCGACGGCAGCCTCGACGACCAATTCAACGGTCGTGGTTTTGTAGTGGTCAGGCATTTACTGATGAATACCTGGCTCGGCAGCCTGACGGTGCAGCGCGATGGGCGGATCCTCGCTGGCGGTTCGATCAATTTCCCCGAAGAAGGCTTGCTTGCGCGCTATCACGCCGACGGGCGACTGGATGACAGCTTCGCCGTCGATGGTTTCATGACCTTCAAATCTCGCGAGCGTGGCGCGCAAATCAGTCAAATCATTCAACACGACAATGGCGACTTGCACTGTTTCGGCAGCGGCCGGGACCCGATGCATTGCCTGTCGCTCAAGCTCCACAGCAACGGTCGCCCGGATCATCATTGCAACGAGGGCCAAGCGCAGCACCTGGAAATCGGCCACAGCGGCAGCCAATGGACCGCCGCGCAGGCGCAAGCGGATGGCCGCGTGGTGGCGGTGGGCGCGACGATTGGCGGCGTCGAAGCGGATTTTATCCTCGCGCGCTATTTGCCGAGCGGACTGCTGGATCGCAGCTTCGCCACGGGCATGGGCTGGGTGCGCACGCGTCTGGGGCGCAGCCTCGATACCGCCACCTCGCTCGCTGTGCAGGCGGACGGGCGAATCGTCGTCGGTGGCTATTCGCTGGACGGCCGTTATCGCGCGGTGGTCGCCCGCTATTTCGGCTGATCCCGACCGCGCCGCGATCGTTTTGCGGTGATTTTACGTGCGGGGCAGGATATAGCGCTCGATTGCTTGCGCGGCGCCGTCCTCGGTGTTGGCGCCGGTGACGACGTCGGCCTGGCGTTTGACCGTTTCTTCAGCCTGGCCCATGGCAATCGACAACCCGGCACGATGAAACATCGCCGGGTCGTTGCCGCCATCACCCATCGCCGCCGTTTGCTCCAGCGGCACGCCGAGGTAGTCGGCCAAGGTCGCCAGCGCATCACCCTTGTTGGCTTGCATCGCCGTCACGTCCAGATAAATCGGCTGCGAACGCGACACCTGCGCCTGCCCGTCGACTTTCGGCAGCAGCAGCGCTTCCAGTTCGATCAACAACTGCGCGTTGTTGCTGGTGGCGACGATCTTGTCGATCTTCTGCAGATACGGCTCAAAGCTCTCGACCACTACTGGCGGATAACCCAAGCCGCTCTGTTCGCGCGGGACCATCGGGCCGTGCGGGTCTTTGAGCAGCCAGTCGCCGCCGCTGAACACCCAGATTTCGATGTCCGGGCGATCAGCAAACAGTGCCAGTGCAGTCAGCGCGGCAGTCACCGGCAAATAATGCGCGACCAGCAACGTGCCGTCGGGTTTGACGATGGTCCCGCCATTGAACGCGGCGGTCGGCAGGTCGACGCCCAGGGCTTCGATCTGCTGCAACATGGCTTTGGGCGGACGGCCGGTGGCCAGGCTGAACAGCACGCCGGCCTCACGCAAGGCGCGGACCGCTTCGATGGTGCGCTGGCTGAGGCTGTGATCGGGCAGCAGCAACGTGCCGTCCATGTCGCTGAGCAGAAAACGGATGGGATGTTTCACGTCGTCACTCATCCGAGGCTATGCCACACGCGACCGTCGCGGGTCAGCAGGTCTTCGGCGGCTTGTGGGCCGTCCTCGCCGGCGGCGTAGGTTTCAACGCGCGCGTCCTGCTGCCAGGCGTCGAGGAACGGTTGTACGGCGCGCCAGCCGTTCTCGATGTTGTCGGCGCGCTGGAACAGCGTCTGGTCGCCGGTCAGGCAGTCGTAGATCAGCGTCTCGTAGCCGGTGGACGGCTGCATTTCGAAGAAATCCTTGTAGGCGAAACCCAGCTCGATGTTGGCCATTTTCAACGCCGGCCCTGGCCGCTTGGCCAGCAGGTCGAACCACATGCCCTCGTTCGGCTGGATCTGGATGCGCAGGTAAGTCGGCTGCAACTCATCGACTTCGGTGTCGCGGAACTGTGCGTACGGCGCCGGTTTGAAGCAGATGACGATTTCGGTGTCGCGCACGCTCATGCGCTTGCCGGTGCGCAGATAGAACGGCACGCCGACCCAACGCCAGTTGTCGATCATCACTTTCAGCGCGACGTAGGTTTCAGTGCTGCTGTCGGGGGCGACGTTGTTTTCCTCGCGGTAACCGGTCAGCGGTTTGCCATCGACTTGGCCGGCAGCGTATTGCCCGCGCACCGAGTTGGCCCGTGCTTCTTCGACGGACCAGGGACGGATCGCGCCCACCACTTTGGCCTTCTCGCCACGCACCGCATCGGCGCCGAACGCGGCCGGCGGTTCCATGGCGACCATCGCTAGCAGTTGGAACAAGTGATTGGGCACCATGTCGCGCAATGCGCCGGTGTGCTCGTAGAAACTGCCACGGGTTTCAACGCCGACGGTTTCCGCCGCGGTGATTTGCACGTGGTCGATGTAATGGTTGTTCCAGAAGGCTTCGAACAGGCTGTTGGAGAACCGGCTGACCAGAATGTTCTGCACGGTTTCCTTGCCCAGATAGTGGTCGATCCGGTAGATCTGCTTTTCCGACATGACCTTGAGCAGGCAGGCGTTCAACGCTTCGGCGGTGTGCAGGTCGGAGCCGAACGGTTTTTCGATCACCACCCTTCTGAACGCATCCGGGGTTTCAATCAGCAAACCGGCGCTGCCGAGGCGGTTCACCACCTCGCTGAAGAAACGTGGCGCGGTGGCCAGATAGAACACCGCATTGCCGGTGCCGCTGGCGGCGATTTTCGCCGCCAGGGCTTGATAAGTGCTGTCGTCCAGGAAGTCGCCCTGGACGTAGCTGATGCCTTTTGCAAGCTTGGCCCACAAGGCCGGATCAAGCAGCTGATCGCCCTTGCCGACTTTGCTCGCCGCTTCGGTGCGGATGAAGTCTTCGAGTTTTTGCGCGAAGGCTTCATCGCTGATGGCGTTGTGGTCAACGCCGATGATCCGCAATCCATCGCCAAGCAGGCCGTCGCGGCTCAGGTTGTACAGCGCCGGCATCAGCAAGCGCTTGACCAGGTCACCATGGGCACCGAACAGGAACAGCGTGGTCGGTGGTGCGGGTTCTGCTTTGGATTTATTGCGGATCGTATGGGTCATTTTTTCGGAGTCTCCACGTGGCCGCCGAAGCCGAAGCGCTGGGCCGAGAGAATTTTGTCGCCGAAGGTGCCCTGACCGCGCGAACGGTAGCGCGAGAACAGCGAGTTCGACAGCACCGGTACCGGCACGGCTTGCTCCATCGCAGCTTCGATGGTCCAGCGACCTTCACCGCTGTCGGCCACTTCGCCGGAATAGCCGTCGAGCTTGGGATCGGTGGCCAAGGCGTCGGCCGTCAGGTCGAGGAGCCACGAGGAGACCACGCTGCCACGGCGCCAGACTTCGGCGATGTCGCCGACGTTGAGGTCGAAGCGCTGGTCTTCCGGCAGATGAGTGCTGGATTTGGTCTTGAGAATGTCGAAGCCTTCGGCGAAGGCCTGCATCATGCCGTACTCGATGCCGTTGTGGATCATCTTCACGAAGTGACCCGAACCGGCTGGGCCGGCGTGGATGTAGCCACGCTCGGCACGGTCGTCATCGGACTTGCGGTCCTTGGTGCGCGGGATATCACCCAGGCCCGGCGCCAGGCTTTCGAACAATGGATCGAGGCGCGTGACGGTCTCGGCGTCGCCGCCGATCATCATGCAGTAGCCGCGCTCCAGGCCCCAGACGCCGCCGGAGGTGCCGACGTCGATGTAGTGCAGGCCTTTGTCCGCGAGGGTTTTAGCCCGGCGAATGTCGTCCTTATAGTAGGTGTTGCCGCCATCGATGATGGTGTCGCCCGCCTCGAGCAGGTTGCTCAGGGTGTCGATGGTGTCTTCGGTCGGTGCACCGGCCGGCAGCATGACCCAGATGGCTCGTGGCTTGGCCAGGCCGGCGACCAGTGCAGGCAGGTCGGCGACGCCGGTGGAACCCTCTTTGGCGAGGTTTTCGACGAAGGCGGTATTGCGGTCGTAAACAACGGTGGTATGCCCATTGAGCATCAGGCGCCGCGCAATGTTACCGCCCATGCGGCCCAGTCCAATAATCCCGAGTTGCATGTGCTGATGCTCCTTACTACAAATAAAGTGTGTCAAAGGTTATAGCCCAACGCGACTAATGTGGGTTAGTCCAGAGCGCCGGGATGAAGTTTCCGGGCATTGTGCCCGATTCCAGACACATAACGTCGGCAATCGTCTTAAAGACACACCGACCGTGAAAAATAAAAAAGTTCCATTCACGGGCAAAAGAAATCAAAATCGCGGCCGATAGTGAAGGAGTCGCTCGCAAGAACGACACAATCACAGTTGATGCAGGCCATTTGCGAGGTGAGCAATGGACACAATCGTTACCGCACGTCCCCCACAAACTCTCTACGTCACGATCCGTCGTGATGAACTGCGCCAATTGAAAGACGAGCGCGACGCCTTGAAAAACCAGGTGGTGCAGCTACGGCAATTGTTGCAACAGCAGGCACAGTTGGCCGGGCACGCCATGCCCGCGTTGAACGCCTGACCTCCCAGTTCCGCCGGCGACCCTGTGGCGAGGGGGATTGCCCCCGCTGGACTGCGCAGCAGTCCCATTCTTGTCCAGAAACACAGGGCGCTTCGCTGGCCCAACGGGGGTAAACCCCCTCGCCACAGAGGCCTGCAGTCAATGAAAAGCCATTGGCTGCAGGACTACCTGTCGCGTTCCTGAACAAAACTCACAAACTTTTCACACTCCCCTAGCGATACTCCCGATCCTTGTGGCTGTTCGGTTCCCGGACAGTGGTATTTCGTGGGTTCGCTTGATGACGCCGGAGCTTAAACAATACCGGTGGGAGTTCTGAATGGCAGTGTTCAAACGCAGCAAAACGTCTGCGACAGGATTTGATTGGGCCGGATTTCTCTGGCTGTTCGTGTTCTTCTGGTACTTCTCGGGTATTACCCAACTGCTGATCCAGCTGACTGGCACCTCCGGTTTCACCGGGTTCCGCCAGGCTTTCGTGATGAGTGCCGTGTGGCTCGCGCCGATGTTGCTGTTCCCCAAGCGCACGCGCCTGTTGTCGGCGCTGATCGGCGTTGTGTTGTGGGCCTGCTCGATGGCCAGCCTGGGCTACTTCTTCATCTATCAGCAGGAGTTTTCCCAGAGCGTCATCTTCATCATGTTCGAGTCGAACATCTCTGAAGCTGGCGAGTACATGACTCAATACTTTGCCTGGTGGATGGTTGCGGCGTTCCTCGCCCATACCCTGTTCGCCTACTTCCTGTGGACCCGCTTGCGCCCGGTGTACCTGCCGCGCGGTCAGGCGCTGGTCGCCGCCACCGCGATCATCATCGCCGTGGTCGGTTACCCGCTGATCAAGCAAACCGCGCGCACCGGCAGCCTCGCCGGCGGTTTCGAGAAATTCGAAACACGCATCGAGCCGGCCGTGCCATGGCAGATGGCCGTGGCCTATCACCGTTACCTCGACACCCTGGCCGGCATGCAGGACATGCTGCACAGCGCGAGCAAGATCGCGCCGCTGAAAAACCTCCAGAGTGCCGATGCCGACAAGCCGCAGACGCTGGTGCTGGTCATCGGCGAGTCGACCAACCGTCAGCGCATGAGCCTCTACGGTTACGACCGCCAAACCACCCCGGAACTGGACAAGCTCAAGGATCAACTGGCGATCTTCAACAACGTCATCACCCCGCGCCCCTACACCATCGAGGCGCTGCAACAGGTGTTGACCTTCGCCGACGAAGAGAACCCGGACCTGTACCTGTCGACGCCGTCGCTGGTCAGCATGATGAAACAGGCCGGCTACAAAACCTTCTGGATCACCAACCAGCAGACCATGACCAAGCGCAACACCATGCTCACCACGTTCTCCGAACAGGCTGACGAGCAGGTGTACCTGAACAACAACCGCAACCAGAACGCCGCGCAATACGATGGCGATGTGATTGCGCCGTTCAACAAGGCCTTGGGTGACGCGGCGCCGCGCAAGCTGATCGTCGTGCATTTGCTCGGTACGCACATGAGCTACCAGTACCGTTATCCGCCAACCTTCGACAAGTTCAAGGACCGCAACGGCGTGCCACCCGGCGTGCATGACGACGAATTGCCAACCTACAACAGCTACGACAACGCGGTGCTGTACAACGACTTCGTGGTGTCGAGCCTGATCAAGGATTACGCCAAGTCCGATCCGAACGGCTTCCTGTTGTACCTCTCCGACCACGGCGAAGACGTTTTCGACTCCCCGGGCCACAAGACCCTCGGGCGTAACGAAAACAAGCCGACGGCGCCGATGTACACCATTCCGTTCATGGCATGGGCCTCGCCGAAATGGCGCGAAAGTCACGACTGGAATTTTGCCGCCGACCTGAGCCGCCCTTACAGCAGCTCGCACTTGATCCACACCTGGGCCGACCTGGCCGGGCTGAGTTTCGACGAACTGGATCGCAGCAAAAGCCTGGTCAGCGACAGCTTCACCCCGCGCCCGCTGATGATCGGCAACCCGTACGAAAGCAAACAGCGCCCGCTGATCGACTTCAGCCTGATCAAACCGAAAAACCCCGTGCTCCCCGAGCCAACGGTGGTCAAGCAATAACCCCGCCGCCCTTGTAGGAGCTGAGCTTGCTCGCGATAGCGGTCTGTCACGCAACATCAATGTTGAATGTGCCGACCCTTGTAGGAGCTGAGCTTGCTCGCGATAGCGGTCTGTCACGCAACATCATTGTTGAATGTGCCGACCCCTTCGCGAGCAAGCTTCGCTCCTACAGTCCTTTCCTAAAGATGATAATAATTCTCGTTTTAGCCTAAATCCCCCCGCCCGCCTTCGTCTTTGAGCAAACGGAATTTTTCCCTCGAAGACAAGGAGTCGGCCGCGATGTTCGCGCCTATCACCCGTTCCATGACCTTGACCCTCGGCCTGTGCAGCGCAGCCCTGAGCCCCGACCTGCTGGCCGAAACCGAACCCGACAAAGACCCGGCCGCCAGCGCTTTGGAGCTCACCGCGACCAACGTCACCGCCGAAGGTCTGGGCACCACCACCGAACACACCGAGTCCTACACCACCGGCGCCATGAGCACCGCGACGCGGCTCAACCTGTCGATCAAGGAAACCCCGCAATCGGTGTCCGTGGTCACGCGCCAGCAAATGGACGACTTCAAGCTCGGCACGCTGACCGAAGCCATGAGCCAGACCACCGGCGTGGTGGTCCAGCACAACGACTCGGACCGCGTCAGCTATTCGTCGCGCGGCTACACCATCAACAACTTCCAGATTGACGGCATGCTCAACACCTTCGGGCGGATGAAATCCGACTCCGACACCATCATCTACGACCGCATCGAAGTGGTTCGCGGCGCTACCGGGTTGACCACCGGCGCCGGCGACCCGTCCGCCACGATCAACATGGTGCGCAAGCGCCCGACCGCGCAATGGCAAGCGCAGACCGGGGTCAGCGGCGGCAGTTATGACGATTACTACAGCTACGTCGACGTCGGCGGGCCGCTGGCATTCGACGGTCGCTTGCGCGGGCGCAGCGTGCTGGCGTATCGCGACAGCCAATCGTTCCGCGATCATTACCAGATGCAACGCGAAGTCGGTTACGGCGTGCTTGAAGCTGATCTGACCGATGACACAGTGCTGGCGGTCGGTTACGACTATCAGGACAAACAGGTTCAGGGCACCTCGTGGGGCACCGTGCCGTACTGGAACTCGTCGGGCGGCAAAGCCAACCTCGGCCGCTCGACCAACATGGCAACGCCGTGGAGTTCCTGGCCGCTGAAGGACAAAACCGCGTTCGCCAACCTCGATCAGCAACTGGGCGGCGGCTGGCAGTTGAAAGCGGCCTACACCCACCGCGAAAGCGATACCGACGGCAAGGTCTACTACGGCGGCGCCGGTTTCCCGAATGACGACCGCAGCGGCATGAGTGCCTACAGCGGGCACATGGTCGGCGAACAGAAAATGAAAGCCTACGACTTCAACGTCGCCGGGCCTTACTCGTTGTTCGGGCGCGAGCACGAAATGATGTTCGGTTATGGCGAAGCGGAGCGTAGTTCGGACAACCCGTACACCGTCGGGGGCGGCGTGCCGAAGGGCTACGGCAATATCGCTGACTGGAAATACATGGGCGATATCGCCAAATTCCCGGACACCGTCACCGCTCGCACCGGCTCCACCGACAGCACCCGGCAAAAGGCCGGTTACGTGGCGACCCGGCTGAGCCTGACCGACAAATTTCACGCGGTGCTCGGCAGCCGTTACGGCAGTTGGAAAACCGCCAGCCACAGCTACCGTTACGACAAAAACCTGCAATTGACCGGCGTCGAAACTACCACTCAGCAGCAGAACGATATCTGGACGCCGTACGCGGGTTTGCTCTACGACTTGACGCCGGAATACACCGCGTATGTCAGCTACACCGACATTTTCAAGCCTCAGGACAACCGCGACGCCAATCGCAAATACCTCGGACCGGTTATCGGCAGCAACTATGAAGTCGGGCTCAAGGGCAGTTTGTTGGACGAACGCTTGAACGTCGCCACGGCAGTGTTTTGGAGCAAGCAGGACAACGTCGCCGAACTGGATGACTCGGTGCCACCGGATCCAGCGACTGGTGAGGAGTTCTACAAGTCCGGGGGCAAGGGCCAGAAGGTCCAGGGTTTTGAAGTGGAAGTATCCGGCGAGGTAATGACCGACTGGAACATGACCGCCGGCTACACCTACACCCACGCCGCGAACGGTGAAAAGCAGCGGGCCAACACCACGCAGCCCTTGAACATGTTGCGTATCTCCACCGCGTATCGCCTGCCGGGCGACTGGCACGCGATGACCGTGGGCGGCGCAGTGAATTGGCAGAGCGATATCTGGGGCCAATCCAACCGCCCGATCGGCCGCGATGCCGACGGCGACCTGATCACCGAAAACGCGAAAATCCGCCAGGGCGCCTACACCGTGGTCAAGCTGATGTCGCGCTACGAGTTCGACCGCCACCTGTCGGCCTCGCTCAACGTCGATAACCTGTTCGACGAAAGGTATTACGACAACGTCGGCTTTTATAACGGCGTGTACTGGGGCGACCCAAGGACCGTAACGCTGAGCCTGGACTGGAAACTCTGAACCCTCGCCACAATCTGCCGGTTGTGGGATTGCGGTTGGATGCAGTAGCCGCGGTCACCACAGGCCAAATGTGGGAGCGAGCTTGCTCGCGATGGCCATATCAGCCCCAACATCATCGGTGCGGCTGCCAATGCCATCGCGAGCAAGCTCGCTCCCACAGGGGTTGTGGTTGACCGCAGCTGCTGCGCTCGCCGCAAATCCAATGTAGGAGTGAGCCTGCTCGCGATGGCTATTTCAGCCCCAACACCTCCGTCGCGCCTGCCGACGCCATCGCGAGCAGGCTCACTCCTACAGGGATTGCGGTTGGCTGCAATGGCCGCGGTCACCACAGACCAAATGTGGGAGCGAGCTTGCTCGCGATGGCCATATCAGCCCCAACATCACCGGTGCGGCTGCCAATGCCATCGCGAGCAAGCTCACCCCTACAGGGGTCTGTGGTTGACCGCAGCTGCTGCGCTCGCCGCAAAACCAATGTGGAGTGAGCCTGCTCGCGATGGCTATTTCAGCCCCAACTTCTCGGTCGAGGCTGCTGACGGCATCGCGAGCAGGATCACTCCCACAGGGATCGCGGTTGGCTGCAGTAGCCGCGGTCACCACAGGCCAAATGTGGGAGCGAGCTTGCTCGCGATGGCTATATCAGTCCCAACATCACCGGTGCGGCTGCCAATCCCATCGCGAGCAAGCTCGCTCCCACAGGGGTCTGTGGTTGACCGCAGCTGCTGCGCTCGCCGCAAATCCAATGTAGGAGTGAGCCTGCTCGCGATGGCTATTCGGCCCCAACTTCTCGGTCGAGGCTGCCGACGGCATCGCGAGCAGGCTCACTCCTACAGGGGTTGCGGTTGGATGCAGTAGCTGCGTTCACCAGGCCAAATGTGGGAATCATCCTTTTCCTACATCCCGATCGCCGTTAACCCCGACTTAATGAGGCCTGCCGATACTGCGCCCACGCCCTCGAATCACGGATGAAAGGCACCCCGTCATTCTTAGTGGGAGATACACCATGAAACGAGTCAGCCTGATCCTCGCCGGTCTTCTAGCCCTCGGTTCCACCAGCGCATTCGCCGAAGGCGGCGCTGAGCGGATGAAGCATTACTGGGCCAACTTCCCGGTCAACACGGCGCAAACCCAAGCGGAACAACGACAGAGCGGCGAACTCCGGGTCCCGGATGACCAAACCGCGCAAGTCACTGAAACTTACAAACCCTGAACCGATGGACCTCTGGCGATCTTGCTCCGACGCCAGGGCTTACACCTTGGGCGTCCTGATGGACGCCTTTTTTTATGCCTGCGATTTGCTCAGTGCCCCCAGATCAACTCTTCCGTCCAGCCCAGTTCCGCGAAGTCCTCAGCCCGCAAACCCGCCTCTCCCACGCAAAAAAACTCGTCCAGTTGCGGCGGCGTGACCGTCGTGCCACTGAGCATCGCGTGAACTTGTCCGCGATGGTGTAGTTGGTGTTCGAACAGGTGCGCAAGCATGCGCAAGCGACTGTCGTGCTGCGGGGTGTCCCGGGCGATGGTCACCAATCGCCCGAGGTCGGCATCGCGCAATTGTTCGCAATAAGCGATGAGCCGGCGATCCACCTGCGCTTGCTCGTACCGCAGATCGGCGCCGAGCGTGAACGGCTGCTGATCGTTGAAAAACACGTAGCAATCCGGGTGCGGCACGTCACCGCGCAACTCGCGCTCCAGCGCGTCCACGTAAAACCAGTCGCAGGTCAAAATGTGATTCAGCGTAGCGACAATGCTCGGGAAGAAACTCACCCGTGGCGCCGCCAGTTCCGCCGCGCTCAACTGGCCCCAGGCCTTGGCCAAACGGTGATTGGCCCAGGCATTCTGATAAGCCATGGTCAGCAAATGGTGAGACAGAGGTTGAGTCATCATCGCGGCTCTCTTATCGAAACGCTCTCGCGCCCAAAGGCTCGTGCTCAAGCCTCGGCAAAACGTTGCAGCTGCATTTCCTGCAAACGGCTGAGGGTGCGACGGAACGGGAATTCCAGATAGCCCTCGGTGTACAACGCGTCCATCGGCACCGAGGCCTCAAGATACAACGGCACCTTGCGGTAGTAGCACTCGTCGACCAAGGCAATAAAACGCCGCACGCCATCATCGTGAACCGACAATTGCGGCAACTCGCGATCGCCCGCCGCCACCCGCTCCACGCCGTCCTCAGTACCACGCGCAATCCGCCCTTCGCGTTTCTGCGCGCTGAGGCTGGGCACGTCACTCATGAGAATAGCGTTGAAGCGGTCGCACAGCGCCATGAAGTCCATGGCGGCCAGCGGTTGCTCGCACAGCTCGGCGTAACGACACCACAACACCGTGGCGCTGGCCTGCACGACGTTGATGCTGCGATGCCCGACCTTGACCGGATCGCTGCTTACCGACTGGCCGACCGTCAACACCTTGAACGCCTCAGCCAGACCGCCAGTTTGATCGCCCGCCGCCACCCAATAACGTTGCAACGCGGCGCCGGGATGCAGGCGATGATCTTCACCGCCGTCCACCGCGACCACCTGCATATGCTGCTTGATCGCGGCGATGGCCGGGGTGAAACGGTCACGATTGAAGCCATCGGCATACAACTGATCCGGCGGCTGATTGGAGGTGCAGACCACCACCACGCCTTCGTCGAACATCACCTGAAACAAACGCCCGAGGATGATCGCGTCGCCGATGTCATTGACGAACAGCTCGTCGAAACACAGCACCCGCACTTCCCTGGCCAGCTCCTGCGCCAGGGCTTTCAGCGGATCAGCGGTGCCGGTGAGCTGGAACGAACGCTGGTGCACCCAGCCCATGAAGTGATGGAAATGCTGACGCCGCGCCGGCACGCGCAAGGTGTTGTAGAACTGATCCATCAGCCACGTCTTGCCGCGCCCGACCGGGCCCCAAAGGTAAACGCCGGTAATCGGCGCACGCCTTTCATGCGAAGCCTGATGCAAGGCGTCGTGACATTTTTGCAACGCCCGGACGGCGTGTTCCTGAGCTTCGTCCTGGACGAAGCCCTTCTGCTCGACGGCGTACTGCCAGGCACTGAGGGGAGAGTCGATAGTCATGGCGCGCAGTATATACGCGCGCCCCGTAGTCGCCACGTCGGCGCTTAATGACGCGCCACTTCAAAGCTCAATGACGCGCCGCTTTGATGATTTATGTAGCAGCTGCCGAAGGCTGCGTTCGAGCGCGAAGCGGTCGTTGGGTTTTGGTTAAGGCGCCTGCTTCGCAGTCGAACGCAGCCTTCGGCAGCTGCTACAGGGATTTGTGAGGTTGGCCGATGGTCGGCTCATGTGCGCCTGAAGAAAAAAGCATCTTGACGGCGAATATTACTCGCATCATATTAAATACATGTCGCGTAACATTTATATCCAACCACAGCGTCTGTCTTCTGGAGTCTTCCATGCATTACAAAGTTTTCGGCCGTAAAAGCGGCTTGCGTGTTTCGGAACTGGCGCTGGGCGCCGGCAACTTCGGCACTGGTTGGGGCCACGGCGCTGAGCGCGATGAGGCCAAACGAATCTTCGACGGTTACCTGGAGGCCGGCGGCAACTTCATCGACACCGCCAACGGTTATCAAAATGGCCAGTCCGAAGTGATGCTCAGCGAATTCATCGCCGCCGAACGTGATCGCTTGGTCATCGCCACCAAATTCACCATGGGCACCGACCGCGTGGCGACTATTTCCCACACCGGCAACAACCGTAAAAACATGGTCCGCTCGGTAGAAGAAAGCCTCAAACGCCTTAACACCGATCACATTGACCTGTTCTGGGCGCACATCAGCGATGGCGTGACGCCGATGGAAGAAATCCTCCGCGGCTTCGATGACTTGGTGCGCGCCGGCAAGATTCACTACGCCGGGCTGTCGAACTTCCCGGCCTGGCGCATCGCTCGCGCGGACGTGTTGGCCGAAGTGCGCGGGTATGCGCCGATTGTCGCGATTCAAACCGAATACAGCCTGGCCGAGCGCACCGCTGAACGGGAATTGCTGCCAATGGCCGAGGCGCTGGGATTGGCCGCGACGTTATGGTCGCCACTCGGTGGCGGTTTCCTCACCGGCAAGTACCGCAATAACGATGGCGACAACCGTGCGGCGAAGCTGGGCATGTTGATTCACGCCGAGAAAAGCGCACGGGAAACGGCGCTGCTCGATACGTTGCTCGCGGTCGCTGCCGAGATTGGATCGAGCCCGACCCACGTGGCCATCGCGTGGTTGCGTGAGAAAGCCAAGCGGTCGACCACCGCGCTGATTCCGATTCTGGGTTCGCGCACCCGCGAGCAACTGGACGCGACGCTGGGGGCGCTGGAGGTGCAATTGAGTGATGCGCATCTGGCGCGGCTGGATGATTCGAGCAGCGTCGAAGCGGGCGTGCCGCACGCGATGATTGTCGGTTCGTCTGCGCGTTACACCGGCGTTGAAACCCTTGATCTGCCGAAGATTCCGGTAGCGTGAAGAAGCTTCGCGGGCAAGCCTCGCTCCTACGAGGTTTGCGGTGTTCCTGAGTTCACCGCAAACCCGTAGGAGCGAGGCTTGCCCGCGAAAGCGCTGTCACATTCAACGCAGATGTCGACTGATTCAACGCCGTGGCGAGCAGGCTCACGCCTACAGTTTTTCACCGTTGCTCTACCGGTCGACCTTGTGTTTCGCCGCGTATAAACAGAGCATCTCCATCGCCAATGTCGCCGCCGCCAGTGAGGTAATTTCCGCATTGTCGTAGGCCGGCGCCACTTCCACTACGTCCATGCCGACCAGATTGATCCCGCGCAGACCACCGAGAATCTCCAGCGCCTGCACCGTACTCAACCCGCCACACACCGGGGTTCCGGTGCCGGGCGCAAACGCCGGGTCGAGGCAATCGATATCAAATGTCAGGTACACCGGGTTGTCGCCGACCCGCGCCCGAATCGCTTCGACAATCGCCTCACATCCCTGGCGATGCACCTGCCGCGCGTCCAACACTTGAAAACCCAGGTGATCGTCATTGGTCGTGCGCAAACCGATCTGCACTGAGCGCGCCGGATCGACCAACCCTTCGCGCGCCGCATGCCAGAACATCGTGCCGTGATCGACACGCTTGCCCTCCTCGTCCGGCCACGTGTCGCTGTGCGCGTCGAAGTGGATCAGCGACAAACTGCCATGTTTGCGCGCGTGGGCCTTGAGCAGCGGATAGGTGACAAAGTGATCGCCGCCGAATGTGAGCATGGCGCTGCCAGCATTGAGGATGTGCTCGGCGTGGGCCTCGATGCTTTCGGGGATCGAATGCGGTGCGCCGTAATCAAACGCGCAATCGCCGTAATCAATCACCGCCAGATGCTCGAACGGGTCGAAGGCCCACGGCCAGTGGCGCTCCCAGGCAATCCCGGTCGACGCGGCGCGGATCCCGCGCGGTCCGAAACGCGCGCCGGGGCGGTTGCTGGTGGCGGTGTCGAACGGCACGCCGCTGACCGCCACATCCACGCCGCGCAAATCGCGGCTGTAGCGGCGGCGCATGAAACTGGTGATTCCGGCGTAGGTACTTTCCGCGGCAGTCCCGTAGAGACTGTCGCGGGTCAACGCCTGATCGTTTTGCACAGGGACGTCCATGGTGTGTTCCTTATTATTGGCGGCTACGGAAAGTGGTCCACAAGCGGGTACGCTGGCGCATGTCCTTTAGGCTCATGCTGCGGTCGGCGTACAAACGTTGGCGAACGTCGGCCAACGGGTAGATATCCGGGTCGTTGCGCACGGCTTCGTCCACCAGCGGCGTGGCGGCGGTATTGGCGGTGGCGAAAAACAGCGAGTTGGTCAGCGCCGCCACGGATTCGGGGCGCAGCATGAATTCGATGAACTGGCGCGCAGCCTCCGGGTGCGGCGCATCCTTGGGGATTGCCAGGTTGTCCTGCCACACCAGCGTGCCTTGTGTAGGAATTCGGTACGCGACCTCGTAGGGTTTATTCGCTTTGCGTGCCTGATCAGCCGCCATGCTCGCGTCACCGTTGTAGGTCAGCGCAAGGCAAACGCTGCCATTGGCCAGATCGCTGATTTGCCGGCCAGTGGCGACGTACAACACGTTCGGCTGTAGCTGACGCAACAATGCCTCGGCGGCTGACAGATCATTCTTGTCGGTGCTGTAGGGATCTTTACCGAGGTAATGCAGCGCCAGGCCGATCACCTCTTGCGGCGAATCAAGAATGGCGATGCCGCAGTCTTTCAGCTTGCTGGCGTTGTCCGGTTTGAACAGCAGGTCGAGGTTGTTGAGCGGCACATCCGGCAAGCGCTGCTTGACCGCTTCGACGTTCATGCCCAAGCCCAACGTGCCCCAGGTATACGGCACGCCGTAACGATTACCCGGATCCACCGCCGCCAGTTTCTCCAGCAAATCCGGGTCGAGGTTGGCGTAACCCTTGAGCCCTTCGTGCGCGATTGGCTTCAACGCGCCGGCCGCCAAACCGCGGGCCAACACACTGGACGACGGCACCACGACGTCATAACCGCTGCCGCCGGTGAGCAATTTGGTTTCGAGCACTTCCGATGAATCAAACGTGTCGTAGCGCACCTTGATGCCGGTTTCCTGCTCGAACCGCTGCAAGGTTTCGGGCGCCACGTAATCGGCCCAACTGTAGAGATTGACGACCTTGTCCTCAGCCTGCGCCGATGCGGCGATGGCCAGCAGAAGTGCGGGGAAACACAGCTTGGAAACAGCAGCCATTTTCGAAAGAGCAGCCATGACAAATACCTGACCCGTTGGAGTGGTTGCAGCGTGCGCCGTCGGATACATTGGAAAAATCCCAGGTTTGTTAACCTGACTTTATCCAGAGGTAATGTGTGATGCTCGGCCAACTGCATGATCTTGACCTGCAACTGCTGCGCCTGTTTGTCAGCGTGGTCGAATGCGGCGGCTTCAGCGCGGCGCAAGGCGAGCTGGGTTTGAGCCAGTCGAGCATCAGCCAGCAAATGGCCAGGCTGGAGACGCGGCTCGGTTATCGCTTGTGCAGTCGCGGCAAAAGCGGCTTTAAAGTCACGCCCAAAGGTGAGCAATTGCTGATTGCGATTCGAAGCTTGTTTGAATCGATCGAGGCGTTCCGTCATCAGTCGAACGGCGTGGCCGGGCGCTTGATCGGTGAGGTGCGCCTCGGTTTGTCGGAGGCGCTTGATCAATCGGTGCTGCAGCGGGTGGCGGCAGCGATTCGGCGTTTTCGCGAGCGCGACGAGTCGGTGCGCATCGAGCTGATCAGCGCCATGCCCGGTGAAATGGAGCGTTTGTTGTTGCAACAGCGACTGGACCTGGCGATCGGTTATTTCTCACAGGTGCAGAGCGCTTTTGACTACAAGCAACTGTTCAGCGAAACCCAGCATTTGTACTGCGCGCCGGGGCACCCGTTGTTCAGCAACGACGCGCCGGATGATCAGGCGTTGCAGGCCTGTGATCGGGTCGATCACCCGTATCGGTTCCTGCGCAGCGATGAGCCGTTTCAAGGCAAATTGTGTTCGGCGCGCTCGGAACAGGTCGAAGGCACCCTCGCCTTCATTCTTTCCGGCAAACACGTGGGATATCTGCCCAGCCACTTTGCGCGCAGTTGGGAGGACAAAGGATTGCTGCGAGCGGTGCGCGTAGGAGAAATGAGTTTCGACGTCGGATTTCACCTCGCCCGGCACCGGGCGCAAGTGCCGGGGGATGCGCAGAAAGCATTTGAAGAGGACTTGCTCGCAGCATTCACCTGAATGCCAAGGCACCCTGTGGCGAGGGGGCTCGCCCCCGTTCGGCGGCGAAGCAGTCGCGAACCCGGCGAACGCGGTTTGGGAATGCCTCAAGGGACGCTCCGCGTTCCAATCTGACGCCGAGCGTCCCCGGCTGCGTTCCCTCGCTGAGCGCAGGAACGTTCATCAGGCACACCAAAATCTGATTTTTCTGGCATCCTGCGCCTCCATTTTCTGACCTGGCCCCTGGCGCTTTTCTCGTGACCTCATCCGAACATGCAAAACCCCAGCCCCGTTCCGACCTCATCTACGGCCTAAATGACCGCCCGCACCTGACCGCCACGGTGTTTGCCGCGCTGCAACATGTGCTGGCGAGTTTTGTCGGGATCATCACACCGACCCTGATCATGGGCGGCGCGCTGGGTCTGCAAAGCGAAATCCCGTACCTGATCAGCATGGCGCTGTTTGTTTCCGGGTTGGGCACGTTCGTTCAGGCGCGGCGCTTCGGCCCGGTGGGTTCCGGTTTGCTCTGCCTGCAAGGCACCAGTTTTTCGTTTATCAGCGTGATCCTCAGCGCCGGGTTCATGGTCAAGGCGCGGGGCGGCGGCACCGATGAGATTCTTTCGACGATCTTCGGCGTGTGCTTCTTCGCCGCGTTTATCGAAGTGGTGCTGAGCCAGTTCATCGGCAAACTGCGCATGCTGATCACGCCCGTGGTCACCGGCACCATCATCACGTTGATGGGTCTGTCGCTGATCAAAGTCGCGATGACCGACATCGCCGGCGGCTTCGGCGTGCCGGACCTCGGCGCCAGCCATCACTTGGCGCTGGCGGCGCTGGTGCTCGGCACTATCGTGGTGTTGAACCGGGTCGACGTGCCGTTCCTGCGCCTCGGCGCCATCGTCATTGGCCTGACGTTGGGCTACGTTGTCGCGTGGCTGATGGGCGACGTCGATTTCGCCAACCTGCCCGCCGTGCCGCTGATGAGCGTGCCGGTGCCGTTCAAATATGGTTTCAACTTCGATTGGGTTGCGTTTGTGCCAATCGCAGTGATTTTCCTGGTGTCGCCGCTGGAAGCTGCCGGTGACCTGACGGCCAACTCGATGATTTCCCGGCAACCGGTCAAAGGTCCGATTTACATTCGCCGGATCAAATCCGGCCTGCTCGCCGACGGCCTCAACTCGGCCATGGCGGCAGTGTTCAACAGCATGCCGATGGTGACCTTCGCGCAGAACAACGGCGTGATTCAGCTGACCGGCGTCGCCAGCCGTTACGTGGCGTTCTTTATTGCCGGGCTGCTGGTGCTGCTGGGGTTGTTCCCGATGATCGGCGCGGTGCTGCAATTGATGCCGAAACCGGTGCTCGGCGGCGCCGAACTGGTGATGTTCGGCACCGTCGCCGTGGCCGGGATCAAGATCCTCGCCGAGGCTGGCCTGCATCGGCGCAATATGCTGATCGTGTCGATTTCTCTGGGCATGGGCCTGGGCATCGCGGCGGTCCCGGAAGTGCTGCGCGAATTGCCGCTGGCGTTGCACAACATTTTCGAATCGCCGATCACCGTGGGCGCGCTCTGCGCAATCCTCCTCAACATGTTCCTGCCGGAGGAGTTCATGGAGCTGGAAGAGGATGATTTCGACCCGGAAGCATCGATCCTGCAAGTCATGGAAAACCCGCACGCGACGGAATCCGCAACTGGCACCAACCGCTGAGCGCGCTGATGACCCCGTGACAGTCTGCGGCGAACGCCTCACAGTGAACGTGGTCGCACAGATGAACCGCCAGGTTTGATTGGTTGGCGGTTCAGTCCTTTTTTCATGTCGAGAGTTCGCGATGCGCAGAATTTTAGCTTTGACCCTGTCCCTGCTGTTGCTCTCGTTGAGCGCCTGCGCGCTGTTCCCCAACCGCGACCCGCTGAACATCAACGTAGTCGGGATCGAACCGCTGCAAAGTCAGGAACTGGAAGTGCGTTTCGCGGTGAAGATTCGCGTGCAAAACCCCAATGAAACCGCGATTGACTACAACGGCGTAGCGCTGGACCTGGAGGTCAATGGCCGGCCATTGGCCTCCGGCGTCAGCGATCAATCGGGGACGATTGCGCGCTTCTCCGAAGCGGTGTTGATTGTGCCGGTGAGCGTTTCGGCGTTTTCCGTGCTGCGCCAGACCCTCGGTCTGAGCCAGACGCAAACCCTCGACAATTTGCCCTACGTGCTGCGCGGCAAACTGGCGGGCGGGTTGTTCGGGACGATGCGCTTTGTCGATACCGGCAAGCTGAGTCTGCCGGGATCCTCCGCAGCCACCTGGTAACCAGCCGCCAATCGCTGTGGGAGCATGGCTTGCCCGCGATGGCGTACCCAAGATCGCCATCGCGGACAAGCCATGCTCCCACTGGAGTGAGGTATTCGAGGGTTATTCGGTAAACCGCACCCCAGGTTTTGCCCGTTGATCCACCGCCAACTCGAACACATCCGGCCGCGCGTAATGCCCGACCACGTCGAAGTCATATCGCGCGCGCACCAGTTCATCTGTGTCGATCTGTGCCGTCAACAACCCCGGCCCACCGCGTAACGGCCCGGCCAGCACATCGCCCATCGGCCCGACGATCACGCTGCCGCCAGCAATCAACGGCCGATCCGCCGGCCAGTTGGCCACCTCCACGCCCAGCGCTTGCGGCGACTCCTGCACCTGGCACGCGCTGACCACAAAACAGCGGCCTTCATGGGCGATATGGCGCATGCTCACTTGCCACATCTCGCGCTCATCCACGGTCGGCGCGCACCACACCTCGACGCCTTTGGCGTACATCGCGGTGCGCAGCAACGGCATCATGTTTTCCCAGCACACCGCCGCCGCCAACCGCCCCACCTGAGTATCGAGCACCGGCAAGGTCGAGCCATCGCCCTTGCCCCAGATCAGCCGTTCGGTGCCGGTCGGCATCAGTTTGCGGTGTTTGGCCACTAAGCCAGCGGACGGGTCGAAGTACAGCGCAGTGCAATAAAGCGTGCTGCCTGCACGCTCGATCACGCCGATCACCAGATTGGCCCCGGTGCGTGCCGACAGCCCCGCCAATGCTTCGGTCTCCGCGCCCGGCACGTCGATGGCGTTGGCAAAATAGCGCGCAAACGCCTCGCGGCCCTCCGGCAAGCGGTAACCCAACTGCGTGCCGAACCCCTCGCCTTTCGGATAACCGCCGAGCAACGCTTCGGGCATCACCACCAACGCCGCGCCGGATTCGCGGATGGCGTTTTCCCACGACAGGATCTGTTCGAGGGTGTGTTCCTTGCCACCGGGCAAGGCGCCGATTTGCAGGGCGGCAACGATTGATTTGGGCATCGCGGTTACTCCGGGGCAATAAGGTGTTGCTGATTGTCCGCCGTCACCCGATCATCGATAAAGCCCCGTTCACTGCTGAATGATATGAACCTTATGAATATCGCCAACGTCGATCTCAACCTGCTGAAAGTCTTCGAGGCGCTGCACGAAGAGTCCAGCGCCAGCCGCGCGGCGTTGCGTCTGGGCGTGACGCAATCAGCCGTCAGTGCAGCATTGCGACGCTTGCGCGAGTTGTATGGCGATCAATTGTTTGTGCGCACCGGGCGCGGTTTGGCCCCGACGTTGCGGGCCAATCAGCTGAAACCAGTGGTCAGCGATGCGCTGAATAAATGCCGGCAGAGCCTGGCGATGATCGACCCGGCGGCCCATCACTACGAGGGTCGTTCGGTGACCGTGGGCCTGTCGGATGATTTCGAGATTGCTTACGGGCGGCGGCTGATCGAGCAGATTGCGCTGAGCGCGCCGAAGCTGCGCCTGATTTTCCGCCAGACGCACAGCCAGATCGTCGCCCATGCCCTGCTTGATCGCAGCATCGACCTGGCGATTACGGCGGGCGGGCTGACCGAGCGATTGCTCAGCCGGCAGGTGCTCGGTGAAGGCGGTTATCGGTGTCTGGTGGACCCGATCAGTCTGGCTGACGGACAGCAGAGCTTGAGCCTGGACGAGTTTGTCGCGCGCGAACACATTCTGGTGTCGTCGGGAGGATTTATCGGGATCACCGATGAGGGTTTGGCGGCGTTGGGTTTGAGTCGGCGGGTGTGCGCGTCGACCACGCATTTTGCGGGGTTGCCGTATCTGCTCAAGGGCAGCAACGCCGTGGCAACCATTCCGGCACACGCCGCAGAAAGCATCGCTGCGCTCAGCGGGTTGGCGCTGCTGCCCTGCCCGCTGGCCCTGCCGCGTTATCCGATTGAACTGGGTTGGCGCACCAGTACGCAACTCGACCCGGTGGTGCTGAAAGTGCGCGAAGCGATCATCGCAAGCTTCGCCAAACCTCTATAGCAAAGCCCGGTGTGGGAGCAAGGCTTGCCCGCGATGGCGGACCTGAGACCGCCATCGCGGGCAAGCCATGCGCTGTCACCAGTGCAAATTATTTAGCAGCCATCAAGCGGTTCACTTCGCTGCGCACCATGTTGGCAAATTCCGGCGGCGACATCGTGTCGAGCTCGGCGCGGACCCATTCGGCCCACTTGCCTTTGCGCTTGGAGCGCTCACCAAACAATCGCGCGGCTTCGCCCTTGGACTTGCCCAGGTTGCTTTGCCAGAGGTCGAAAAGACGAGACTTTTCATCTTCAAGCGCAGCGCGCTCGGCGAGGGGTTTGTCGGCCAGATTGAAACTCATGGGAAAATACCTGCTGCGTAAATGGCGACATCTTACACCTTGGAAGGGATTCTTCTGACCCCGAATTTGCTCTCCGACCTACGAGATCGCAAATTCCCTGCAACTTTTTCAGTTGCCCAAGACTCCATTGTTCACTGCCCACTTATCCGCAAGGAGTTACTCAATGGCCCGCAAAACCCCAGTACAAACCGCCGCAGACCAAATCAAGGATCAGGCATTCAGCGAGCTGCAGGCGCTGATCGAAGAATCGGACAAACTGCTGAAAAGCAGCGCGTCGCTGGTTGGCGAAGAAGCCGACACCTTGCGTGGGCAAGTTGCCCAGAAGCTGCAACTGGCCCTGGAATCGGTGTCCAGCGTTCGCGAGCGCACCAAGCCTGCGGTCGAAGCCACTGAAAGCTACATCGGTGGCCATCCATGGCAGACCGTGGCTATCTCCGCCGGTTTCGGCCTGGTGGTCGGTTTGCTGCTCGGTCGCCGTTAACAGCGTCCGGCACTAAAAAAGGCGAGCTCAATGCTCGCCTTTTTTATGCCCAAATACATTACACCCGATCCTGTAGCAACTGCCGAGCCCCGCGAGGCTGCGTAGAGTGCGCAGCCCTCGCAAGGTTTGGCGATGGCGGCGCTGTCGGACGCAGCCTCGCGGGGCTCGGCAGCTGCTACAAAAGCATGCGGTGGGCGGGCCTTATGGGTTTGCCAGTTCTCGCAGGTTGGCGAGCACTTCGGCGTCCAGCGTAATGCCCTCGGCGGCCGATTTGGCGCGTTGCTGATGACGCCGATCGCCCGGCAACCGCTTCAACCCGACGCCGTGCATCTGCCGCACCAGTTCTTCGCTGCGCTGAGCGAAATCCTGTCCGGCACTTTTGCTCGGGTCGATCACGATCAGCAATTGCCCGGTCCACGGCGTCTTCGCCCCCGGATGGTTCGACCAATCGAACTCGAAGGAAAAATTCCCGCCGGTCAACGCCGCTGCCAGCAACTCGACCATCATCGACAACGCCGAACCCTTGTGCCCGCCGAATGGCAGCAACGCGCCGCCCTCGAGAATCGCTTTCGGGTCCTCGGTCGGTTGGCCGAGGCTGTCCACGCCCATACCTGCCGGCAAACGCTGGCCCTTGCGCGCGGCAATCTGCACGTCGCCATGGGCGATGGCGCTGGTGGCCAAGTCGAAAACAATCGGATCGCCGCCAGCCCTTGGCGCCGCAAACGCAATCGGGTTGGTGCCGAACAGCGGCCGGTCGGCGCCGTGCGGGACTACGCAGGTCATGCTGTTGACCACGCTCAGCGCCACCAGACCTTCATAGGCAAAGGGCTCAACGTCCGGCCACAGTGCGGCGAAATGGTGCGAGTTACGGATCGCCAACACCGCAATTCCGGCGCTGCGGGCCTTTTCCACCAACAACGCACGCGCGGCGGATAGAGCCGGTTGGGCGAAGCCATTGGCCGCATCGACCCGGACAAAACCCGACGCCACGTCTTCGACCACCGGCACAGCTTGGCCATCGACCCAACCGCTGTTGAGCGTCGAGACATAACCGGGAATGCGAAACACGCCGTGGCTGTGGGCGCCATCGCGTTCGGCACCGGCGCAGTTCAGGGCCAGGGTCTTGGCGACATCGGCCGAGGTGCCGTGGCGGATGAAAATCTGTTCGAGCAATTCGACCAGTGCAACGAAATCCAGGGTTTGCGTGTTCGAAGTGACAGGTGCTGCGGTCATCTGAGGCTCCAGTTTTATTATTGAGTGCGGGCTACAGGCTGAAACGGCTGGGCGGCAACCGAGAAAAACGTGCGCCGATTAAGCGCTGTTGCGCAGGCCTTCTGTCAAGCCTGGAAAAAACTCCGGCTCAAGCAATATGTACCGCACGGCACTCGCGCAGCGGCCGTAACGTTTTTCCTCATCCCATCCGCCGAGATCGGCACATTGAGGAAAAACCATGACAGCTCCCCCGCTCCCCTATTTTTTTGACGAGGCCGAACTGGCGGCCAATGCCAAGCAACCCGGCGACCGAGAAAAAGCCCTGCAATTGACCACTGGCGATCTCAAATGGCTAAAGGCTGTTTACCTGGCCACCCATGCCGCCCGCGTGGCGCATACGCCCGGGATGCTCAGCCAACAACTGTTGCTGACCCCGGACAACGGCACGCCGATTCCCCTCGCCGGCGCGTTCTCGCTGAGCAAACCCGACGATGGCGAAGTGATCCTCTACACGCCATGGAAAGGTCTGATCAAATACGCCGACATGGCCGATCTCACCAGCGCTCTGGAGCGCTGGTTGGGCGAAACCAGCGGCAAACGCGAATTGCTGCGCTACCTGTCAATCGACCAGCGCCGCACCGCCCTCGCCGCGCGGACACTCAGTGTTTCCACGCAAACCATCGACGGTGCGGTCTTCGAGGATCAGGAAACGGTTATCGAGCGCAATCAGCAACAGAACATCACGGCGATGCTGGCCGAACTGCTGAGATTCCCGAGCCTGCGCTCGATGCTCGATGACGTGTTCAAAACTGCGCTGGGCAAACGTTTCCCGGCGCTCGACCAGCGCAAAACCCGGTTGGAAAGCTTTGACGGCAGCCATGATCCCAAACGCCGTTTGTCCTCGTTGTCGTTGCACGAAGCCGTGCTGCATTTCTATCTGAACAATCAATGGCCGGACGGCGATACGCGAATCTTCGTTCATCCTGCACGCGGTGTGAGCAGCGCCGCCGACAATCAGGCGTGGGAAACCGCGTTGACGCAGATTGCGCAAAGCCTGACGCCGCATCTGCGCAGTCTGCTTGAAACCTTCTGGAACAGTCCGATGGCCAACGGGCTGTCACGCGCGGAGTTTTTCGCCGACAGCCTGCGCGATACGTTTTGCGTCGACCTGTTGCTCAAACGCCAGAAAGCCGTACTGACGACCGAGGAATACTTGCGTTTGATGGAGGTCAGTTTGGCCGGCACCGACGGTTTGCCGGTGACCAGCGACCCGGTGAAAATCGAAAAAGTGCGTGTCACCGCGCCGCTCAAACACTTCGTCACCCTGGCCTCGACCTTGCTGATCGACACGGGCAAAACCAGCGCGTTCCTGTACACCCAGTCAAGAGGTGTGGAAACCAGCGGCGACCTCGGGCAAATCAAAAACACCTTGCTGAGCATGATGAAAAGCGAGGGTCACGACGATAATCTGTTCAACTTTCTGTCGCTGGAAGAGCGCGAAACCTACTTGACGCTGGAGTCGCAGGAACGGGCGATCGTCGCTGCGCCGGTCAGCGGTCCGGTGTTCCAGAACCTGATCGCCGACATTATCGGCAAACAATTGCAGAATCTGGGCTATGCCCTCAGCCGTTTTCGCGACAGCGCCGGGGTACTTGATCCCTATGCGTTGCTCGATAGCGCACTGGATGTGCGCGCCATGCTCGACCGTCGCTTGCTCGACCTGCAAACCAATGGCCGCTGGAGCACCCGCGCCGATCAACGCTGGAAAGCGCAACCGGCGACAATCCGCGCCGATTCAGCGAAACAGCAATTGGCGCTATTGAACAGCGTTGAATACGCGCTGGAACAACAACTGGAAAAGCATCCGGCGATAGCGCCGACAGTCACCACCATCGAGCAAGCACAAGCCAGCGTTCACAGTTCGCTTGAACTGCTGAAACCGAAGTTTTCCCATACCTTGTCGACTGCCCTGCGCAGCGAACTCAAGTTGCGAACCCTGGCGCGCACGCTCAGCCCGGTGCAGCAAGCGATTATCCAGACCGTGCTCGAGACGCCGGTGCGCCTGCAACGCGCCGCACTGAATGGTTTTTTGCCAGATGTTTTTGCGCTGGAACTGCAGAGTGCCAATGCCAAGGAGCACCTGAAACTGGCCAGTTGTTTTGTGCTGACCGAACGCGGCGGACTCGACCCTGAGCATTCCGGCAACGCCATTCTCTGGACTCCAGCGCTCGGGTTTGAAGGCTTTGCGTCGCTGCAACCGATGCTCGCTGAACTCGAAAAACGTTTACTCAGCGAACTTGATCGCCCGGCGCTGGTAGAGAATCTGCAGCGCGACGAGCGCCTCCCCGGTCGCGCATTGACGCTGGCGCCACTGCAACTGATCCACGGGGATTTTCTCGAACACCTGCAACAACCGCATGTTCGCCTCGATAAAACTGCGGTCGAGCGCGTACTCGCTGAAAATCTGCCGGCCACACAACGCGCCGACCTGCTAAGCCTGACCGCGCTGAGGGTGCCGAAAACCGGTTTGACACGGGCCACGGAGATCGCCCAATCGCTGATCACTCGGCAGGCCATTCCGACGTGGCTGGCCAATGCCTCAATCGAAGATCAAATCCTCCACTGCGAATTGCTCGGGCAGTATTTGAACCATGCGCGAGACGACAAGGATTACCTTTGCGCAGTTCGAACCCTGCAGCGCACGGCTCATCATGAGCTGCAAAAACAACTTGTGGCCGACGGACACGCGATTGATCCGGACACGATAGAAATTCAAATCATTGCCGGCGCGACCTCCGCCGCCCGAACGCAGACCTTGCCAGCCTTTGCCTTGATTCACCTGAAAGAGTTGGAGACGCTCAGTTTCAAAGCGCTGTCGCTGACTCGCACTGCGTTGCCTGCCGCGATTGATCAGGCCTACGTGAAAAACCTGCTGCGCAACCTCAAGCCGGGTGAACATCAGCGCACCGAACTGCACAACGCATTCGCCGATTCGAATGCCGACGCCGCCGCCTCTAAAAAACTGTTCAACGCCCAGTTGCCCTGGCAATTGATGCACTACGCCCATGCGGAAAAACTTCAGGAACGCCTGAGCCAAAGCGGATTTGAGCTAGTACGGCAGGTCATGGACATGCCCGATGCGATCGCTCGTGACGCGGTGCCGGGCACCGATGCGCTCATTCGCCCGCTGGAGCTGATGGGCGCAACGCTGGTGTCGGCGATCAAAGTGCCGGGGGTTTACCTGATCGGCCGAAAAGACCCGTCGCAAGGGCCGCTGGTGCTTTTGGCGCCCTACAGCGCTGAACACAGTTTGAGGGAATATGAAAACCACAGCGCTTTGCTGGCCGAGCTGAAAACTGCAGGCGCGTTGCAGCGCTGGGTCCTCGACAGCTTGCCGGCATCAGATCGGTTGCTGTGCAAAAATTGCCTGACTGCCACCACCGGTGCGCCGGTCGGCTTGGCGTCGAGCCCCATCAGCGGGTCATTGTTCAAGCAACTGTTCAATGACAACGCCCTGCTTCTGGCCAGACTGCTGGGCTGTCAGTCGAACAACGACGGGCAAATTGAATGGGAAACCATCAAGCGTGTATTGGGCGAAGACCTGTCAGAAGCGTTGACCTTCGTCTCGGGCAAGCTCGCTTATCCGGTCGCCGTGTGGCGCAGTTATCGGGAGATCAAGACATCGGCGGAGCAACTGCAGGCGCACCGCTGGGGTCCTGCGGTAAGGAGTTTCATCCATGGGATCGCGCAACTGGTGACACTGCGCGGCTCAATGGAAAGTCGTGAACCAGCGCCAACTTCCCCAGGCGATGTCTCTGCGCCCTGGAAGCCAGTCGACACTACCGCGCCCGAGCGCACGCGTTTACAACGTTACGAAAACACCGAAGTCGACTTGAGTGCCCTGACGCTGGACAGCAAATTGGCGCTCTACACCGATCCAGTGACTCAACAACGCTACGCGCCGATCGCGGGCAAGGTCTATCCGCTCGATCAGCAGGCTGCGCGCTGGGTCATTCCCGTCATCAATGCCACGAGCAAAACCAAAGGGCCTCTGGTGGTGCGTAATCCTGCGCAGCAATGGGTGCTGGACGCCGTTGAACAACCGCCGCGTTATAACTTGTTCGGGCGGCTGAGGACATGGGACATCGTAACCCAAGGGATGAACGTCGAAGCTGACGGGATGAGCGCCATTCAACGACTATTCCCCGTCAGGGCGCGCTTGATCAATGAAGGGCTGGATCTGGCGACTCATTACGCCTGGAACAGTTTTCGCAATCTGCAACTGCTGAAAAACCCAACCGCAGCAGTGACACCGGTTCATCAGCTCATCCAAAACTTTCTGGGTGTACCCGCGGTGCTGCCCGAGCACACGGCAGCGATCGAAAAGGTGCTGTTGGACATCTTCGGAGCGCTGCTGGACCCGAGCTTGCGGCACGTGAAGTCGAAGCGTTTTGTGGTCGGTCGAGTTCATGAAGACTCGGAGTTTGTCTTCGCGTTCGCGGTGCCGGCCGATCCGCTGAAAAAGATCTACTTGGCCAACAAGTTCTTCTTTCCCAAGCTCGATCACTACCGCAACTATATGACCGATGTGGCATTCCCGATCAGTGCCCACGCCCGTGCGTCCACGCTGATTCATGAGCTTTCGCACATTGCCTGCAAGACCGAAGACATTGCCTACCTCGAAGCCTATCGACCGTTTTCCGATCTGATCGAAACATCGAGTCCTCGAGCAAAAGCGCTGCGCGATACGTTGGAGGACATCCAGCTCAATGCGCTATCCAAAAGCTGTCCGCTGACGCGCCTGTTCACGGTGATCAATCCGGTGACCCAGAGTATCGAGGACCTCGGCGACACCAGTTATGAGGAAAGCGATCGCGCGCTGGCGCACGTCTTCGCGCTGACCGGTAAAACCGATCTTGACGACGCTCGTGCAGCTTTCATGGCGAATTCGAGGGTGAGACTGGCGGTGCAACTGGGCAATGCCGATTCGGTGGCGTGGCTGATCAGCCATCTGGGAAGACACCTTCACAGCACCACGCCGTAAGTCCGGCAGCGGGTTCAGGGCACTGCGTTGGCAGTGCCCTGCAGGGTTTAGTCTTTCTGGTCGCGCAGGATGTTGCCGGAGGCGCCGTCGATGCGGAATTCATACACCACGCCGTCGGCCTTGCGGCCCTCGCCTTTCCAATAGCCGTCGTCGTCGGCGCTTATCTCATAGAGCTCGACATAACCGGCCTTGGTTTTCGCCACTTCAATGGCTTTCTCGATGGTGATCCAGCCAGCGCCCGGGCGGTCGGCCATGGCGGCACCGGCAGTCAGCAGAGTCGCGGCAGCAATCAGGGTGGCAAAGGTTTTCTTGATCATTTTTTCACTCCATTTATGGTTACTTCTTCGTAACGTCCATTTTTTAGGGCCTTTGGCGGAAAAATAAGTTCCACTTTGATGGGTAAATGCCATGACGGATGTTCTCGCCACGCAGCGCGCGAGGTTAGAATGCAGCAAATCAGGATGAGTCAATGACCGAACACACCTACTCGGAAGCCGAATTCGACGCCATTACCGATGCCGCTGCACATTGGTGCATGCGTCTGCACGCCACCGACTGCACTGACGCCGAGCGTCGGGCGTTCGAGCAATGGCGCGCTGCCGATCCGCTGCACGCGTTCGAATACGACGCGATGCTGGAAATCTGGGATGTTGCCGGAGAACTGCCGCGTGCTGCATCCGCGCCACCGTTGTCATCCACCAAAGCTGCGACACCATGGCGGACCTTCGGCATTGCCGCAGCCGTCTGCGCCGTGGCCTTGCCGCTGGCGGCGTACACCGGCTGGAACCTGGGATGGCTGCCTGACGCGTATCAGCATTTTGAAGCCAGCGACAATGTTCGGCAGGTGACCTTGGGCGATGGCAGTCAGGTCGAGCTGAACCTGAACAGCGAACTGACCTTCACCAATTACAAGAATGAGCGCCGAGTGAGACTGAAAAAAGGTGAAGCCTTTTTCAATGTCACCCACGACTCGGCTCGCCCATTTACCGTCAAGGCCGGTGAAGGCCGGATTCGCGTGACCGGGACCAAATTCAACGTCTGGCTGTACGAAGATCAAGTCAGGGTCAATCTGATCGAAGGCTCGGTGCTGGTCAGCAGCAACAATGCGCTGGCCGGCGACGGTTTGCATCTGGGGCCGGCGATGCAGGCGCGTTATCGGCATGGCGACTACATGCCGCAGATCAGCCAGACCTACGCTAACGACAACTCCCTGGCATGGCGCAGCGGCAAACTGGTACTCGATGACCTGCCACTCAGCGACGCATTGCCACTGATCAATCGGTACCTGAGCAAACCGGTGATGGTGGCTGATAAAAGCACCGCAGCAATCCGCCTCGGCGGCATCTACAACATCAAAGAATTGAACAACCTTGTGGCCACCCTGCCCCGGGTTCTGCCGGTTTACCTGACGCGCAATGAGAACGGCAACCCGGTGCTCAATTCGATCCCGCAACAAACGCCAAAAGGCTGAAGGCCGCAACCCGTGAGGGGTGCGGCCTTCGTTGTTGCTGCCAGCAGAATGTCCGTTACTGCTTGGCTACCTTCCCGGCTTTCTCATCCGATTCGCGAATCGTCTGCACTTGATACTGCGGATCAGCCTTGATCTGCTGCTCGGTGAATGGCAGCACACTCAGTTGTTTGTTCGAGAACGCCTGCGTCTGGTCCCGTGAATACTTCGACGCCGGATCGCTCGACAACGAGAACGCCAGCAATCCTTGAGCCTGCGGGCCTTTTTCATCGAAAGTCACCACCTGCAGATAGCTGGTGCCGCTGACCACTTCAAGTTTGCCGTCGGCGCGCGGAACACTCTGGATCGCGTTGTAAATGCCCAGCGTACCCGGCCCACCGTGGATGGACGTTTGCTGGCCACTACTGCTGACCACTTGAATGTCACCCCAGTGACTGTCAGGTTTCAGGCCCATTTTTGTCGTCAACTCAAGCGACGCTTGCATCGCTTGACGAATGGCGCTGGCCACTTCCGGCCGCTCGAAAGCCAAACCGTGCGGCGTGTGTTGCGGATCTTTCGGGTCGAACGCCACGCGCCAGATGTCAGGACGTTGCTGCAATGCTCTCATGACGTTCTGGAAATGCACCAAACCCAGACCACTGTCGAGATTTGCCCGACTGTCCCACGCTTTCAAGCTGGCACACACCGGCGCCAGTGTTGCGGCGT
Source organism: Pseudomonas prosekii (assembly GCF_900105155.1). Classification (NCBI taxonomy): domain Bacteria; kingdom Pseudomonadati; phylum Pseudomonadota; class Gammaproteobacteria; order Pseudomonadales; family Pseudomonadaceae; genus Pseudomonas; species Pseudomonas prosekii. Next base: position 5,752,704 of record NZ_LT629762.1, on the reverse strand, counting down.
CTGCGCCCAGACCGGCGCTACAGAACTGCAGCAGATCCGGCATCACTTGCGTCGCCTGATACACCTGATCATCCATCACCATGCGCTGCAAATCCGCAGCGGCCACCGGCCCAGCCTTGCTCAGCGATGCCAGATGATCCAGAGCAAAACGCGAACGCAGCCCCAGCGGTTGGCTGTCCTGGCTGATCAGCGGCGAAAAACCGGTGAGTGGTTGCGCCGGGTTGGCCAGCCACGCGGAATCGTTGGAGTGCTGTACATAGTCGTTGCGCCACAACTGCGGCAATTTATCCGCGGCATAAATGCCCTTTTGCGCAGCATTCGGATCGATGTCCCAGGCGCACTCACTGTTGGAGCCGTCGAGCAGGATCAATTGCAAACCGGCGCGCGGATCGCTGCACTTGGCCAGTTTCTCGGCGTTGACGTTCGGCACCACCGAGAGGTTCATGTAAAGCGTCTGGCCCTGGTCGTCGGCGGCCAGCGTATTGACCCAGGGAATGCCCTGAATCTTGTGCACCGAGGCCTGCAATTCCTTGAGGCTGGTGGCTTTGTTCATCGAATACCACTGCTGCAGCACCCGATCATTTTCCAGGTTGGCGTCGCGCAGGCTGTAGGCGAATTTATTGTCCCAATCGAGCTTGCCGGGCCACTGCACCACCGGGCCGAACGCCGAACTGTAGACCAGATGCGACATCGGTTTGATCTGGCCGTCAGGCTGTTTGACGTTGACGGTCAAGGTCTGTTTATCCAGCGGCAAGGATTTGCCATCCAGCAGATAACGCGTCGAATCCTCAGGATCGAGTTGCAGGCGATACAGGGTGAAATGCTTGGATGAATCAACCGTGTGGGTCCACGCCAGATGCTGGTTGAAACCGATGTTGATCATCGGCAGGCCGGGTAATGCGGCGCCCATCACATCGAGTTTGCCGGGTATGGTCAGGTGCATCTGATAGAAGCGCATCCCGCCGATCCAGGGAAAGTGCGGGTTGGCCAGCAACATGCCGCGACCATTGAACGAGCGCTCGCTGCCGATCGCGACGGCATTGCTGCCACGGTCCAGCGCGAAACGTTGCTGGCGTTCGGCAGCCACCTGGAATGACTGAGCCGGGGTCGCCACAGCAGCGACCGCAGCCGGCGGTGTGGCCCCGGCGAGCGCTTCGGCGAACTGCCCGACGCCACCCTCGACCAGTAGACGACGAGTGATTTTTACCAGGTCTTCGGCGGCAATCGGACGTACCCAGTCGCCCTGACATTGCGCCGGCAAACCCTGCGCCTGACGCTCGGCCAGCGAACGGTTGTAACCGGCGACGTAGCCGTCAACCAGATCGCGCACCTGCGGGGTTTGTGCTTTCCAGAAACCGGCGACTGCTTCGGGCGTGTTCAGCCAATTGAAGAACACGTCGCTGGCCAGGTTCGGACGTTCTTCGAGGGTCAATTGATCAGGGCCGAAATAGCGCGAGCGCTCGCCGTTGACGGTCACGATTTCATTGGCCATCAGGCACAGGTTGTCTTGCGCGTAGGCATAACCGATGCCGTAACCGAGGCCGCGCTCGTCGTCGGCGCGAATGTGCGGCACGCCGAAGCTGGTGCGCCGAATATCGACGCCCGCGGCCTCGGGCTGACTGCGTGCGCAGGCCATCAGACTCAACGCTACCAACGCACCTGCAAGGCTCAGCCGGGTTAACTGCCTGTTAATAATCACGCTCGCTCCTGATCTGCAAAAAGGACACCAGGGTGGGTTCACGATCAGATGGCGCGCAGCGCGTCGGACCCAGCCTGGGAAAATCACAGCCCGAGTTGTACACGGAATGTGCCTGGCAGTAGGAACGAAATGAATGACAGGATATTTAGCCATCACGCCCGTTTTCACGTGCTCTCACATAGCACTCACAAGATTGCGACAAATTTTCTACATCAAAATCTTCATGATTTGCCGAGCTCATCCGTCTTATAGATTGAGAGCACCTTCACTTTTCCTGATCAGGCTCTGAAAAGGAGTTTTTGCATGTACAACTCGCAACTGCCAACGGACGGTAGCCGTGCGTCGAAAAACGTTTCCATGAGCCACGGCACAGACGCCGAACTCTTCGAACCGAAGGCCGAACGGCACGCAAACGAACGGATCAGAATCCTGTTAAAGAGCTTTGGTCTGAGGACCAGCCTGATTCGCCTGAAAGTCATCGACGCGCTGCTGAGCGCGGCAGATAGCGAACGCAAACTGGGTGTGCGCGGCGTGCACACGCACTTGCTCGATCTGGATATTCCGCTGTCCTTCCTGAGTGTGCGCGAGGTATTGAAGCGGCTGTGCAGCGAGGGCGTCATCACCCTGCACCCGGACAAGAGCTACAGCCTGCATCCGCAGGCTATTGCGATTCTGCACAGCGAACCGGGTTCGGATGCGTCGCTCAAGGCTTGACCTTGCGGCGCATCACGCCATTGACGACAACCACGATCACGGCGACGCCAATGGCGATGTACTGGAACATTTTCTCGCTGATGATCCCTTCGTTTTGCAGATATGACAGGCCGAACATGATCGCCAGAACCACCAGGGAGATCAGAATCGAGTATTTCAAACGTTGCGACTGGGTCATTGCGAATTCCTGAGCGTAGAAATGTACTGATTTGTATCCGTTTGCATGCCAAGCCCCTACCTTCGGCCGGGGATAAACGATGGCAAACGAAGTCTCATGTTACAGACGATGAAGAGATTTGGCTTCATTGCGGCAATAACCATGAGGACTTCGAAATGCTCCGTCGAATCACACTGCTGATTCCCCTGATCGCTCTGCTTTCATTGAGCGGCTGTATCATTCTTCCCCACGGCGGCGGACACGGTGACCACCACTATGATCGTGGCGGGCCGGGGTATTACCAACATCGCTGAATGAATTGGCACAATCACTTGTAAGAAAAATCCATCATCTTGATTTACCCATAACTAATGCCCGCACTGTCGCGGGCATTTTTCTTACAAGGCTTTATCAAATAGTCTGATAACGGTGTCTGTGCAACTTTCATTCATTTGCACATCCGCAACATACCGCAACCCCTTGAAACTTTAAGTCAGATGTTCTGGCTAGGGACAATGGCGCCGCATGATTAACCTCGATACCGAGCGACAGGAGTGCTCCTCCCTAATCTTCGTATCGACTGGAACTCATGCAAACATCAAAAAACATTCACAGCGTTCAGTTGTTCGGTATCTGCCTGTTTATCGCGGCATTCGAACTACTGACCTATATGGCGAGCGATTTGATAATGCCCGCCATGCTGACCGTTACCGATGAACTTCAGGCCAGCGCAAAGCATGTTCCCTATGCCTTCACCCTTTATTTGATCGGCGGTGTTCTTTTGCAATGGCTGGTGGGTCCACTGTCCGATCACTACGGCCGTCGACCATTGCTGCTGCTCGGCAGCGCACTGTTTGCGCTGGCGTGCCTGGCAACGTATCGGGTGCAGGGGATTGAGGCGTTCAACATCCTGCGACTGATACAGGGCATGGGCTTGGGGTTTGTCATCGCGGTCAGTTATCCGGCGTTGCAGGATCTGTTCTGCGAAGCCGATGCGGTGCGGATCATGGCATGGCTGGGCAACATCGCTCTGCTTTCACCATTGCTGGGACCGCTGCTGGGCAGCCTGTTGTTGCAGTTCCTCTCATGGCGCGAACTGTTTCTGGTGCTGGGGATTGCTGCGCTGGCGGTCTGGCTGGGTTTTTACGGGTTCATGCCGCGCATCCCGGCATCGTCCAAATCCATCACCCCCTTCGACCTGCGCGGGACGTTGCGTCGCTACGGCATGCTGTTGCGCAACCGGGCATTTGTACTGTCGTCGATAGCCCTGGGGTTGATGAGCCTGCCGCTGATCGCATGGATTGGCCTGTCCCCGCTGCTGTTGATCGAAGGTGAAGGTCTATCGACGTTGCACTACGGACTCTGGCAGATCCCGGTGTTCAGCGGCGTGATCCTCGGCAATCTGCTGCTGGACCGAATGATCGCTGGCACCGGCCTCACCCAACTCATTCGCTATGCGCTCTGGCCCCTGTGTGCCGGGCTGATCGCGCTGCTGGTTATCAGCACTTATGGCGCCTCGATTGAATGGCTGATCGGTTGCCTGACGCTGTATGGCGTCGGTCTGGGCATGAGTAATGCCGTGCTGTATCGGTTGGCACTGGATTCCAGCAAGGACAGTAAAGGCCTGGTGTCGGCCATGATCGGGATGATTTCCATCACCATCATGGGCATTGCAGGCTCGGTGATCGCAGCGCTGGGCGGCGGTAGCAGCCTTGAGTCATTCGCCTGCCTTGCCGCCATCGCCGGGCTGGCGTGCCTGGTGCCGTTGCACTTTTTCCTGCAGCGGTGCCGCGTCGCGGCCGCCGTCTGACCTCGCGAGGATTTCTGATGACTCACCTACCCTTCACCGACGCGCTGTGTGCGCTGACCCAACCTTACGACCTCGACGCGGTACCCGCGGGGCTGTTTGATCGAGCAATGGCCGAAGTCAGCCAGTTTCACTGCCACCACACGCCCGCCTATGAACAGTGGCTGAACACTAACGGCCTCGACTCAACGGAGCTGGAACAACTGGATGACTGGGCGCGCCTGCCGCCGATCTTTGCCAACTTCTTCAAACAGCATCTGTTGCTGAGCCCGACCGGCGAAGACGCGCTGGAGCTGACCTCCTCCGGCACCAGCGGACAGAAAAGCCGCATGCGTTATGACGCGCGCAGCATCGACGCAGCCCAAGCGATGGTCACGCGGATTTTTCAGCACTACGGCTGGGAGACGCCGGACACGCCATGCAACTACCTGCTGCTGAGCTACGAACCTGAAGCTGACAACCGCCTCGGCACTTCCTACACCGATCAATTCCTCTGTCGTTATGCGCCGGTGAACCAGTTGGCCTACGCATTGCGCCGCACCGGCAGTGGTCACGAACTCGACGCTTTCGGGGTTATTCGCGCGTTGCAGGAATTCGCCGAACAAGACCTGCCCGTGCGCATCTTTGGTTTTCCGGCGTTTCTCTGGCAGGTACTGCAACGCATGGAAGCGATGGGCATTGCCCCGCTCAAATTGCCCGCCGGGTCGTTGGTGTTTCTGGGCGGCGGCTGGAAAACCCAGTCGGCGCTGGAGATCCCCCGGGCTCGCCTCTACGAACGTATCGCCAAGCAATTAGGCGTCGAGCCGGGACGCTGCCGCGATGGCTACGGCGCGGTCGAGCACGCCGTGCCCTATATCGAATGCGCCCATCATCATTTTCATGTCCCGGTTTACTCGAAGGTTTTCGTGCGCAATCCATCTGATTTCAGCGTTCAACCGTATGGCCAAAGTGGCTTGCTCAACTTTGTATCACCCTACATTTCCTCAAGCCCGGCCCACTCCGTGGTCATGAGCGATCTGGCGACGTTGCACCCTGGCGAGACCTGCGGCTGCGGCCTGCTCACCGATTGGTTCGAATTGCACGGCCGCGCCGGCACCAGCGTCGGCCGCAGCTGTGCGATGGCCGCTGCTGATCTGTTAGGGAGAGCATGAGATGTTTTTGATGAACGGCAATTTACAGGGCGATCTGTCTCTCGATAGCGCCCTGAAATCTCTGCAAGACGCACTGCCTCGCCTATTGATGACAGCGCTCGACAGCGACATTGTCATCGCCGCTGCCGCAGATTTTGCCCGGCAATTGCAGGCGGGCGAACTCGACCTCGGACTGGAAGAAGATCAACGCCTGGGCCTGATCGACTTCTGCCAACCGGACGCCCTGAACGCCAAACTGGAGCGCGAACTTGGCGTCCAGCCGCGCTCTCTGCGGCGTTTCAGCTACACCCATTCGCACTTCGAAAGTTGGCATCCGCTGGGGCTGGTGGTGCATATCACCCCAGGCAACGCGCCGATGCTCGCATTCTGCGCAGTATTGGAGAGCCTGCTGGCCGGCAACATTAACTGGCTGCGCCCCAGCTCCAGCGACAACGGCCTGACCGCACGCCTGCTCCAGGCACTTGGCGACTGCGATAACAGTGGCCGGCTCGGCGAATTCATCGCGGTGCTGCCAGTGGCAACCGCGGACATCGGGCGCCTGTTCACTCGCGCCGACGCTGTGGCCGCATGGGGTGGCGAAACGGCGCTCAAGGCTATCCGTCAGCAGTTGCCGGCCGGTTGTCGCTGGATCGATTGGGGGCACCGAATCAGCTTCGCGTACCTGACACCCGACGCTGCGCAACCGGAGGCGCTGGATGCCTTGGTCGACGAAGTGTGTCGGCTGGATCAACAAGCCTGCTCCAGCCCGCAATGGGTGCTGGTGGACAGCGATGACCCGGCGGTGCTGCGTGACATGGGTTCGCGGCTGGCTGAGGCTTTCGCCCGCCGCAGTACGCATTGGCCAGCGTTGAAACCTACAGACCAGGAAGCGTCGGAAATCACCGCACGCTGCGCCATGACTCGCCTCGAACAGTGTTTTGCCGGGCAAACCGGGGAAGTCTGGAGTGAGGCGGGATGGCGAGTGATCTGGGAACACCATCGCACGCTCGCGCCCTCGCCGCTGTTTCGCTCGTTGTTGCTCAGGCCGGCGCCACAGCAGCTGATGGCTGAGGCGCTGCTACCGTGGCGTACGGTCCTGCAAAGCTGCGCACTGATCTGCTCGCCGGCCCACACCCCCGCGCTGGTTCGCAGGTTGGTCAATGCTGGCGTTACCCGCATCACCCCGGCGTCATCAATCCACGAAGGTTATGCCGGTGAGCCACATGACGGCGTGTATGCGCTGGCGCGTCTGAGCCGGCGCTTGTCGGTGAGCCTGCCTGCCGATGTGCTGGCGAGCCATGCAAATCTCGACGCACTACCGGCGGCGGCTGACACCACAGACTTCGCGATCATGGACAAAACGGCGTTCCAGGCCCAGCCCATCGACCCGTCTGCACAGTTGTATTTCCGCTCGGGGGGCAGCAGTGGCACGCCGGCGCTGGCCGGTTTCACCTACCGCGACTTCAATCAGCAGATGCGTGCAGCGGCTGACGGACTGTTTGCGGCCGGGTTGGACCCAGCGCACGACCGGGTCATGAACCTGTTCTTCAGCGGTAGTCTCTATGGCGGTTTTTCCAGTTTTTCGAGCATTCTCGAGCAACTTGGCGCGAAGCAGTTTCCGATGGGCGCCCCGCATGACGATGACTTCCGCGAAATCGCCCGGCTGATCGTGCAGCAACGGGTCAGCGTGTTGATTGGTATGCCAAGCACCTTGCATCGACTGTTCCTCGATGAGCAGACGACGCTGCGAGCTTACGCGGGCATTCGCAAGGTTTTCCTCGGCGGCGAGCATCCGGGGTTGGCCAGCCGCCAATTGATGCAAAGCTGTGGCGTAACGACGATTCGCTCGGCGATCTACGGCTCGGTCGATGCCGGCCCGTTGGGTCACGCCTGCGCGGCAACAGCCGATGGCGTGTTCCATCTGCTGAGCGCTACCCAGCATCTGGAAATCGTTGATCTTGAGCAGGGTGTGCCTGTGCAGAGCCAGGAAATTGGCCGATTACTGTTCACCTCGCGCGCCCGCCATAGCCAGACCGTTCGCCGCTACGAAGTCGGCGACACCGGCCGCTGGATACCAGGAAGCTGCCCCTGCGGATTGAGTTCGCCGCGTTTCGAACTGCTGGAGCGTCACGGCCAGTGGCTGCGGATTGGCACCGAATTCATTTCCCCTTCACAACTGGCGCGCTACGCGGGCGTACCGGTGCAGATCGTGCTCGATCATGGGCCTGATGGCGTGGAACGGCTGATGGTACGCGCCGATGCCGACCCTGAACAACTTCGCGAACAGTTGCTACGTGACAGCGCCTTGGCTGCGGCTGTTACGGCGGGCCTGTTAAGCCTGCAAGTTGAAACTTGTGCCACCAGCAACTTCACAAGAAACAGCCACAGCGGCAAAACCCCCTTAGTTATCGATAGACGCCTACAACAATAATTATTCAACATCCCCTAAACCGTTTGGCAGGAAGCTTGAACCGGAACGAGAAACTTCAATGAACGAACTTTTTTCGCTTGAGCAATTAATGCACCACACCCGTGAGCATTCGCATTTTTACAACAAGCATTTCGCACACTTGCCGTCACAAAGTTTGGCACTTGAGCAAGTTCCCATGATCGATCCAAATGAATATTGGAGCGGCAGTCATGACCTCGCGCACTGGCCGGTTCTGACCGCGCCGGTCGAGGGTGCGCTGCTGTTCAAAACCGGCGGCACTACAAGCAAAGGCAAACTGGCGGTTTACACACGCGATGAATGGCAGGCATTGGTGAGACCCTTTGGTCAAAGTTTGTCTGCGCAATTGAACACGGGTGACCGGGTCGCCAATCTGTTTTTTACCGGAGATCTGGCCGCGAGTTTTCTGTTCATCCATGACTCATTGGCCCACGTCGAGGTGCCGATCAGCGAGTTTCCGTTCACCGGTAACGCTGATCTGCCGGGCCTCACCGCGGCTATCGGCGAGCACAACATCAACGTGCTGGCGGGCATTCCTGCGCAACTGCTGAAGTTCGCGGCATACCTGACCGCGCGCGGACAGGTGCTGGAAGGAGTGGAAACACTGCTGTATGGCGGCGAAAGCGTATTCCCCGGCCAACTGGCCATTTTCGCCAGGGTTTTCCCAAATGCGCGGGTTGCCTCCATCGGCTACGCCAGCGTCGACGCTGGATTGATCGGCAGCAGCGACCGCGACTGCGAGCTCGGCGAACATCGTGTCTTCGATCACCACACGCGGCTGGAAATAGTCGACGAGCACACCGGTGAAGTCATCGAAGCGTGCAACCGCGTGGGGTTGTTGCTGGTGACCAGCCTCAGTCGTCGGCTGATGCCACTGCTGCGTTATCCGGTGGGCGACCGCGCCTGCTGGGTCGAGCCCACCGCCACACCTCGACGCAAGTTTGCTCTGAGAGGACGCAGCGCCTTGAGCCAGCGAGTTCGTGTGGGGGTGATGTCGCTGTTGACCGATGAGATTCACGCGATCATTCAAACCGTCGCGGACAGTGAGCAATGGCAATTGCACCTTGAGCAAATCGACTGCATTGACCATTTGCGCGTGAACTGGGTGCCCGACCACGACGCACGCGCCATCGAGACAATCAGTCGAGCCCTGCACGACGCACTTGTGGCCAAGTACCCCGCCATCAAAACCTTGAGCGACGACGGCCTGCTGCAATTCCAGGTGATGCCTTGCGCCACCGGCGACATCAGCCTGCACCCCCGCTCCGGCAAGCAACTGCGTGTTGTGGATTTGCGCGTGTATGCGCAAGTCACAGAGGCAGGCGCATGATCTTCCGCCCTTACCGCGCCGCCGATGCCATGGCCGTCAGCCAACTGTTCAGGCTGGTTTATGGCGATCGTTACGTGCAACCGGATGTGTATCTGCCGAAGCTGATTACCCAGCACAACCTCGACGGACGCTGGCAATCAATGTTGGCGGTCGAAGGCTCGCAGATTCTCGGGCACGCCGCGTTATGCCGCGACAAGTTGCCCACTGACAGCTTTGAATTGGCCCTCAGCGTCGTGCATCCAGCAGCTCGCGGGCAGAATATTGCGACGCGGCTGGGACGCGAATTGCTCGAATGCGCCGGCTCGCTCTGCGCTCAGTACGTGCTGATCAAGCAGGTCACGCATCACCCATTCACCCAGCGCATGGCCCAGACACTGGACTTTCACTGCACCGGACTGCTCCCGGACCACGTGCCGTCGCCTTACGGCGCGCTGGCGGCGGAAAGCATCGTGATCGGCGTGCATCCAATCAACGAGCGCAGTTGGCCATTACCGGACATCGCCTTGCCGGACAGTTGTCGGGGGTTCATGGAGCATTTGAGCAGGTTATTCGGCAGCGGCAGCGACGTGTCAGCCTGTGCGCCGCGTTTACTCCACATGACCCAGGATCATCAAAGGATCGATGTCGTCATCGAGCGCCTCGACAAACGCCTGCTGGATCAACTGGTGCAATTGCCCGAGGCGTGGCTGATCAGTGCCAAAGTGGCGTTGTCAGCAAATTTTTCCGAGGATTTCGAGCGTTTGAGCGCCAATCGGTTTGTCTTTACCGGCCTGCTGCCGGCGCCGAGGCAGGGTCAATGGTTTGCCCTGTTTCATCGCGGCGCCCACGCCAGGCGCCTCGATCTGCACTGTCCGCATATGCAACGCTTGCAAGACAACCTGCCGCAGCCACGAACTGTCGAAGTCGGCCGTTCAGCGGCCTGACGGTTACTCCTTCTTCTTCAGCACCGCGCCGGTGCCTTCGCCGTAAGTCTGCAGGTTCTGCAACACGTAGATGGCTTTCTTGAACTCAGGCACCAAGTAGTTGGCGTACTTGTTGCCCTTCAGGTTGTTGTTCTGGATCGAGTCCAGTTGCGTCGCGAAGTACTCCAGCGCGTTGAACTTCGCGTCCGGGTCATTGGGGATGCCGAACTTGTCAAACTTGTCGCCGGCATTCAGCAGCGTCAGCGCGGTGACATCGCCGATGATGCCGTTTTGCTTGAGGTAGGTACTCATGTTGCCGAGCTGCTTGACCGAGATATTCGTCGGATCGAAGCCCTTGACCTGTTTGATCAACTGGATGGAATCCATCTTCGCCCGGTCGAGCTGCATCGGGTTGGTGCCGACCGCGGTGAGGATCTCCCGCACCTTCGCGCTTTGCGATACCGGTTTCGAACTTGCCGTGCCCTGGCGAACCAGCACGCCTGATTTGGCTGTCCAGTTGCCGACCAATCCAATAGTCATGAACGTACTCCTGACAGCCAAACAAACGGTGAATGTCCTTGCGACGGGAACATGAAAAATCCTTGTTTAAGCGAGTTGAATGCCGCGAAGTATCGACGTGAAATCACTGTACTCCTACAAATATTTCAGGTTTTTACAATTAACGTACATTTTCGATACAAATCGGCAAGCGCCCGGTTTCATTGGTCTAGATGAAATTTTTAATCTTGGTATAGGCGACTTGGCAATTGTCATATTCCGCGCGCCCGGCACTTTTGTACCAACGGCGATACTCGATTTTCGCCAGTTTTTTGGGCCTGTGTTTCTTTTCTGTACGCGCGTACCTAAAGCTCGCCGCACCTGAGCCGATAAGTCTTGGACAGCCGCATTCCCAAATCCCGAAACTCAACAATAAGAAAGCCGCACAAGGACCAGTTCCCATGCCCGCATTCCGTACCATTCAGGCTCGCTACACGCTGTTTCTGGTCCTGTTCATCCTGCTGCTTTGCGTGCTGACGGTGGTCGGCATCAGCCAGTTGGTCGCGCCGAAGTTGCGCCACACCGAAGAGCAAGTGGCGCTCAACCGCATTGCCGAGGTCGCCGAGCAAATCCAGGGCGAACTCAACAAAGTGCAAGCCCAGCAACGCAGCATCACCCAGACCATTCCCCTGCTCGACAGTGCCGCCATCGACACGGTGCTGCCCGGTCTGGTTGACCAGTACGGCGAATTGAAAGTGTTTGGTGGCGGGATCTGGCCATTGCCCGGCCAGCGTGAAGCGGGCCGGAACAAATTCAGCACCTTCTGGCACCGCGACAGCTCCGGCAAACTGGCGGTCAATACCTTCTGGAACAGCGACGCTGCGCCCAACTATTACGACCAGACCTGGTACAAGGGCGGCATGCAAACCCCGCGCGGCCAGTGCGCGTGGGCAGCCGCCTATAAGGACGACGCCAGCGCCGAACCGCGCACCAACTGCGCGATGGCCATTCAGAAAAACGGCGCGGCTTACGGCGTGTCGACCATCGATGTGACCCTGGGCTTCTTCAACGACCTGGTCGCACGCAAGGAAAAAGACCTCGGCGCCGAGATGCTGATCGTCGAAGCCGACGGCAAGATCATCAGCAACAGTTCGCGCATCAACGGTCCGATTGTCCTGAAAAACGTCAGTGAGCTGGCCGCCAGCTTGCCTTTCGCCAGTCAGGTCAAGGCTGGCCTGCAAAACCGCGATCAGGCGCAACGGGTGGAATTCGACAACAACGGTGAAGCCGCCACGTTCTTCATGCGCCCGATCGAAGGCACGCCGTGGTTCCTCGCCACCGCCCTGCCAACCAAGCTGATTACCGCGCAACGTGACGATGTAATGAACACCTTGGTGCTGTTGCAGATTCCAATGGTGATCCTGTTGGTGTTGCTGCAGATCTACGCGATCCGCCAGTTGATCAACCGGATGAAGATCCTCAAAACCAATATCGATGCATTGTCTGCCGGTGATGCCGACCTGACCAAGCGCATCACCATTCGCGCCGAAGACGAACTTGGCGCCATCGGGCACTCGGTCAACGCCTTCATCATTTATCTGCAAAACATGATCGGCGAAGTGACCCAAGCCACCGGCGCCATGGCGTCGAGCCTGGACAACTTGCAGCGGACCTCGGCGCACACCAGCCAGATCCTTGTTCGCCACGCTTCGGAAACCGACCAGACCGTCACCGCGATCACCGAAATGAGCTCCACCGCCGACAGCGTTGCGCAGAATGCCGCCGAAACGGCTGCGTTCACTCAGCGCGCCAACGAGCACGCGGATCGCTCGCGAGTGGTGGTGGGCGAGGCGTCCAGCAGCGTCGTCGCGTTGATCGATGAAGTGTCGAGCGCCACGCATAAAGTCGAAAGCATGCAGCAGGACGCGCAACGGATTACCGAGATTCTCGGGGTGATCGGCGCGATTGCCGGGCAAACCAACTTGCTGGCGCTCAACGCGGCGATTGAAGCCGCGCGCGCCGGGGAACAGGGACGCGGGTTTGCCGTGGTCGCGGATGAAGTCCGCGCCCTCGCCGCCCGGACCCAGGCCAGTACCTCGGAAATCAATGAAATGCTCAAACGCCTGACGCTCGGCGTGAGCTCGTCGGTGGCGGCGATGGAAAACACTCAGGCCAGTTGCCAATCCGCCGCCGATGCAACGGCGCGGGTTAACTCCGGTCTGGATGAAATGGCCGGCTCGGTCAGCCACATCAACAGCCTCAGCACCCAGATTGCCACTGCCGCCGAGCAGCAAAGCGCAGTGACCGAAGAGATCAACCGCAGCATGGTGCAGATCCGCCACATGGTCGACGAACTGGTGAAAAGCGGTCACGCCAGCGAACTCAACACCCAGCAACTGCTGGAAGCGAATAGCCGCGTAAGCGCAATCATGGGCCGGTTCAAGGTTAGTTGACGGGACGCACCGTGTGATGGGGGGCTTGCCTGTGGCGAGGGGGCTTGCCCCCGTTCGGCGGCGAAGCCGTCGCCAAACCTGCGACCACGGACTGACTGGAGGAACAGCTGGGGCTGCTTCGCAACCCAACGGGGGCAAGCCCCCCCTCGCCACAGATACTCACGTACTTGGCCTATCTGCATTAATTCGAAACACTCCCCTCGCGCAGCAGCGGCTAAAGTAGTCAAAATGCCTGTTTTTTTGACCGCCATTCCAGCCGAGATATGCCATGCGAACCCCTCTGCGATTGATCGCCCTGAGCACCCTGCTCATTTCCTCCCTCGCCCAAGCGGCGGATCTGATCCCGATAGAAGTCCATCGCGACGCCAATTGCGGTTGCTGCAAAAAGTGGATCAGCCATCTGCAAGCCAACGGCTTCAAAGTTGAAGATCACGTTGAAGCCGACATGAGCACCTTCAAACAACAGCACGGCGTGCCGCCACGCCTGGCGTCCTGTCACACCGCGTTGATCAACGGCAAGTTCGTCGAAGGTCATGTGCCGGCCGAGCAAGTGCTGGCGCTGAGCAAACGTGACGACCTGCTCGGCGTCGCCGCCCCCGGCATGCCGATGGGCTCGCCGGGCATGGAAATGGACGGCATGAGCGACGCTTATCAAATCATCGGCCTGAGCAAAACCGGCGCCGACGTGGTGGTGGCGGACTACCCCGCGCATTGATGTTCGGCGCCTACATCGGGCTGTTCCTGGCGGCGTTCGGCGCGGCGACGCTGTTGCCGTTGCAATCCGAAGCGCTGCTGGTCGGCCTGTTACTCAGCGATAAATATTGGCTGTGGTCGCTGCTGGCGGTCGCGACGCTGGGCAACGTCCTCGGCTCGCTGGTCAATTGGTGGCTGGGGCGCGGGATCGAACGCTTCCGCGAACGGCGCTGGTTTCCGGTCAGCCCAAAGCATCTTGAAACAGCTCGCAAACATTATCGGCGCTACGGGCATTGGTCGTTGTTGCTTAGTTGGCTGCCGATTATCGGTGACCCGCTGACCCTGGTGGCCGGCGTCATGCGCGAGCCGCTGGGGCGTTTCCTGCTGATTGTGACCCTCGCCAAAGGTGCGCGTTATGCCGTGCTGGCCCTCGCCACCCTCGGCTGGATGGGTTGAACCATCACCCAAGCACACTGCCAGTGTTTAATGTCGCCCTAATCATGCCGTTTCAGCATCGGCCGATTTCCTCAAGGAGTTGAACTATGTCCGCTACCCGTTGGCTGCCCAGCCTGCTGTTGACCGCTGCGCTGCCCGTTCTGGCGCACGCCGAAGGCCCGGCGTATGGCCCCGAGTTGCAAGGTTTCGACTACCCGTACACGGTCAAGCATTTTGCCTTTGAGTCCCAGGGCAAATCCCTGCAAATGGGTTACATGGACGTCGCCGCCAACGGCAAGGCCAACGGCCGCAGCGTGGTGTTGATGCACGGCAAAAACTTCTGCGGCGCAACGTGGGACAGCTCGATCAAAGCCCTCAGCGACGCTGGCTACCGAGTCATCGCACCGGATCAGATCGGCTTCTGCACTTCCAGCAAACCGGACAGTTACCAGTACACCTTCCAGCAATTGGCCACCAACACCCAGCAGCTACTGAAAGCACTGGGCATCCAGAAAGCCACCCTCCTCGGCCACTCAACCGGCGGCATGCTCGCCACGCGTTACGCGCTGCAATATCCGGAACAAGTCGAGCAACTGGCGCTGGTCAACCCGATTGGCCTGGAAGACTGGAAAGCCGTCGGCGTGCCGTATCGCACGGTTGATCAATGGTACGAACGCGAACTGAAAGTCAGCGCCGACGGCATCCGCGAATACGAACGCAGCACCTATTACGCCGGGCGCTGGAAACCTGAATACGACCGCTGGGTCGACATGCTCGCCGGCCTGAGCAAAGGCCCGGGCAAAACCCAAGTGGCGTGGAACTCGGCGCTGATCTACGACATGATCTTCACCCAACCGGTCTACTACGAGTTCAAGGACCTGAAAGTGCCAACCCTGCTGCTGATCGGCACGTCCGACACCACCGCCATCGGCAAAGACATCGCGCCACCGGCGGTGAAGACGCAGATCGGCAAATATGACGTGCTTGGCAAACAAGTCGCCAAACTCATCCCGCACTCGACACTGATCGAATTCCAGGGCCTGGGCCACGCGCCACAAATGGAAGAACCGGCAAAATTCCACCAGGCCTTGCTCGGCTGGCTGAACAAAGACAACCCTGTTCGTTGATGAGGTAAGGCCGATGGCGCTGCAGATTGCGGTAATCGATGACTGGCAAGACGTGGCGAGCAGCGTGGTGGACTGGTCGGTGCTCGAAAGCATCGGCACAGTCACCTTCCTCCACGACTACCCTGCCGACAACGCTACCCTGGCCAAACGCCTGGGCGATTTCGAGGTCATCTGCGTCATGCGCGAACGCACCCGGTTCGACGAAGACCTGCTGCGCCGCCTGCCGAAACTCAAACTGCTCGTCACCGGCGGCATGCGCAATGCCGCCCTCGACCTCAAAGCCGCCGCCGCCCTGGGCATTCAGGTCAGCGGCACCGACAGCTACAAACACGCCGCCCCGGAATTGACCTGGGCGCTGATCATGGCCGCCACCCGCAACCTCGTCACCGAAGCCAACGCCCTGCGCGCCGGCACTTGGCAACAAGGCTTGGGCGGCGACCTGCACGGCAAAACCCTGGCCATTCTGGGCCTCGGCAGCATCGGCAAACGCGTTGCACAATTCGGCCAGGTCTTTGGCATGCGCGTGATCGCCTGGAGCGAAAACCTCACTGCCGAACGCGCCAGTGAAGCCGGCGTGACCTACGTCAGCAAACAACAATTGTTCGAACAAGCCGACATCCTCAGCGTCCACCTGGTGCTCAGCGACCGCACCCGCGGCATCGTCGACAGCCAAGCCCTCAACTGGATGCAACCCACGGCCCTGCTAGTCAACACCGCACGCGGTCCCATCGTCGACGAAACAGCCCTGATCAAAGCCCTGCAGAAAAACCGCCTGGCCGGCGCCGCGCTGGATGTTTTCGAGCAGGAGCCTTTGCCCGCGAATCACCCGTTCCGGACGCTGGCAAACGTGCTGGCCACTCCGCACGTGGGCTATGTGAGCCGGCAGAACTATCAGATGTTTTTTGCGCAGATGATCGAAGACATTCAGGCTTGGGCGGCGGGAGCTCCGGTGCGGGTTTTGGGCTGAACGACCGCGTTAGCGTTCATCGAGAGCAGGCTCACACCTACAGGGGGTGGGTGCGTTCGCGAAGAACTGGGCGTTTTTGAGGGTGCCTTCGCGGGCAAGCCTCGCTCCTACGAAATCAAAAGCACAGCCAAACCATCGCACCAAACCAGTGCGCAAGACGCCCCGTCAGCGCACAAATCCAGAAAAATCACGCGACATTCCCGACCACTAAAAAAAATCCCCCCGCCCTTCGTCGGTGCGCGCAGAAAAAAAACCATGCACGCCCGTACCCACTCAAACCGATTGTCGAACAATTTTGCCATCTGCCCGCCAACGCTCTAACTTCTGGCCTAGACTGGAAAACGCAAGCGTCAGCCGCTCGGTCACAAAGCAGAAAAAAAGTCGAAACTTTTGACGGCCGCACACAGTCCTCTTAACAACAGGTGCATACCGACTGGTGCAATCCTTGCAACAGCCGCAATACCCATAATGCTCCAGCGTATTGGGCAGCCATTGCTACCAATGCGCAGCGCCTTCGCGCCCGGCCACAGGAATTGGCCAGCAACATCGTTTGTGCCATGCCAAGAATTAGATCAATAACACGGGAGTTACATATGATCAGTGCGGCTTTAGATATTCAGGGAGAGCGTGCTCATCAGAGAGTCGGCGAAACGAGCGCCGTCAATGCTCCGAGCACCCAATCGATCAGCGTCCCGGGCACCAAGACGCTGACACCGGTAGCCAGTCAGAACCCCAACAAAAAGAAAGTCCTGTTCGTCACCTCGGAAATTGCCGACCTGGTGAAAACGGGTGGTTTGGGTGACGTCTCTGCGGCGCTGCCTCGCGCCATGGCTCACCTGCACGACGTTCGAGTGCTCATCCCCGGTTATCCGCAAGTACTGCACAGCGAAAATCCGATCCACATCATCGGCGAACTCGGCGGCCACGCCGCGCTGCCGCCGTGCAAGATCGGGCGCATGGACATGCCTGATGGCCTGGTCATTTACGTGTTGATCTGCCCTGAACTCTACGAGCGCGAAGGCTCGCCCTACGGCGCCAACAACGGTCGCGACTGGCCGGACAACCATATTCGCTTCGCCCGCCTCGGTCTGGCCGCTGCCGACATCGCCGCCAACCTCGCACAAATCCACTGGTGCCCGGACCTGGTGCACGCCCATGACTGGCCAGCGGGCCTCGCCCCTGCCTACATGCACTGGCGTGGGCAGCGTACACCGACGCTGTTTACCATCCATAACCTCGCCTATCAAGGCGTGACCAGCCTGGGTTCCTGCCCGGAGCTGGGCATCCCGATGCACGCGCTGCAACAGGAAGGCATGGAGTTCTACGGCAAGATGTCGTTCCTCAAGGCTGGCATGGCCTATTCGAGCCACATCACCACGGTCAGCGCCACGTACGCTCAGGAAATCACCACGCCGGACTTCGGCTGCGGTCTCGACGGTTTCCTTGCCGCCAAGACCCAGCAAGGCCTGCTCAGCGGGATTCCCAACGGCATCGACGAGAGCTGGGACGCGGCCACCGACGCCCACTTGTTCCGCCCGTTTTCGGCCGGCGACTGGGAAGGCAAAGCGGTCAACGCCGCTCACGTGCGTGAACTGTTCGGCCTCGAAGATTCCGAAGGTCCGCTGTTCGCCGTGGTCTCACGACTGGTCTATCAGAAAGGCCTGGACCTCACCGAAGCGGTGTCCGAGTTTATTGTCGAACAAGGTGGCCAAATTGCCATCATTGGCCGTGGCGAACCTGAAGAAGAACAAGCCATGCGCGAACTGGCCCTGCGTTTCCCGGGACAAGTTGGCGTACGTATCGGCTTCAACGAAACCGACGCCCGTCGCATGTTCGCCGGCAGCGATTTCCTGCTGATGCCTTCGCGTTACGAGCCTTGCGGCTTGAGCCAGATGTACGCCCAGCGTTTCGGCTCGTTGCCGGTCGCGCGTAACACTGGCGGCCTGGCCGACACCATTGAAAACGGCGTGACCGGTTTCCTGTTCGACGAATCCACCGTCGAGAGCTACCGCGAAGCGGTCGGCCGCGCCTTCAAAGTATTTGCTTTCCCCGACCTGCTTAACGCCATGCGCTGCCGTGCGATGGCCGCCCCGTTCAACTGGAGCAAAGCGGTCGAACCCTACGCCGAACTTTACGAAAAGCTAGTGGCTAAAGCCTTGGGTAAGTCCGGCCACAAATAAACAGAGGTTTCAACGATGCCGTTACGGACCCTTGACACCTGGCCCCACGGCGCAATGATGCTGGACGCAGAAAACACGCGTTTTGCCTTGTGGGCTCCAGATGCGTCGAACGTCAGTGTCAAACTGGATGATGGACAATCTTTACCCCTGCAGCCCCACGCCGACGGCTGGTTTGTCTTGCAAACCCGCTGCCCGGCCGGGACGCAATACCGCTACAACATCGATGGCGAGATCGACGTGCCGGACCCGGCGTCCCGCGCCCAGGCCGGTGACCTCGACCGCCATAGCGTGGTGGTCGATCACCTCGCCTACCATTGGCAACACAACGCTTGGCAAGGTCGGCCGTGGAATGAAGCGGTCATCTACGAATTGCACGTCGGCACGCTCGGCGGCTTCAGTGAAGTCGAGCAGCACCTGGCGCGCCTCGTCGAATTGGGCGTCACCGCGATTGAACTGATGCCCCTGGCGCAATTCCCCGGCAATCGCAATTGGGGTTACGACGGCGTTCTGCCCTACGCGCCGCAAGCGTCCTACGGTACGCCCGAGCAACTGAAACACCTGATCGACACCGCCCACGGTCATGGCCTGGCGGTCATTCTCGACGTCGTCTACAACCACTTCGGCCCCGATGGCAATTACCTGCATCGCTACGCCAAGGGTTTCTTCCGCGAAGACAAACACACGCCTTGGGGCGCAGCGATCGACTTCCGCCGCCGCGAAGTGCGCGATTTCTTTATCGAAAACGCGCTGATGTGGCTGATGGAATACCGCTTCGACGGCTTGCGCCTGGACGCGGTGCACGCCATCGAAGACCCGGACTTCCTTCAGGAACTGGCGCAACGCGTGCGTGACCAGACTCGCCCCGGCCGCCACGTGTGGCTCAACCTTGAGAACGAACACAATCAGGCGAGCCTGCTGGAACAGGGTTTCGACGCGCAGTGGAACGACGACGGCCACAACGCGCTGCACGTTTTGCTGACCGGCGAAACCGACGCCTATTACGAAGACTATGCAGAGAACCCGACCGAACAATTGGCTCGTTGCCTGAGCGAAGGCTTCGTGTTCCAAGGCCATATCAATCGGCATGGCGAAGCGCGCGGCGAGCCTAGCGGCCATCTGCCGCCAAGCTCATTTGTGCTGTTCCTGCAGAACCACGACCAGATCGGCAACCGTGCTTTCGGCGAACGCCTGCACCAATTGGCACCGACCGACGCGTTGAAAGCCGCGACCGCGTTGCTGCTGCTGTCGCCGATGATTCCGCTGATGTTCATGGGTGACGAGTTTGCCGCCGAGCAACCGTTCCTGTTTTTCACCAGCCACCACGGTGAACTGGCAGAACTGGTGCGCGAAGGTCGACGCAATGAATTCGCCGCGTTCAGCGCCTTCAAGGATCCGCACAAGCGCGAGAAGATCCCCGATCCGAATGCGCCGGAAACCTTCAAAGCGTCGCAGCCGCATTTGCTCGGCGCCCCGTCGCAAGAGGCGATGCACGATTTGTATCGGCAGCTGCTGAAACTGCGCCATCAACACATCATTCCCCATCTGCCGGGCGCCACGGCCCTTGGCACCGAGGTTCTGGGCGAAGGTGCGGTGAGTGCGCGCTGGCAGTTGGGCAATGGCAGCCGCCTGCGTATTGACCTGAACCTCAGCGACGCGCCCGTGGTCCACCCTCCACAGGCCGATGCGTTGCTGCTGTTCGAACACCCGCCCGCGTCCGGCCTGATGGATCAGAGCAGCCTCGCCCCTTTTAGCGTGCTCGTCAGCCTCACGGCTGCAAACCCTTAGCGACATGATTTGGCTATCTGAAGGAGAGCGCCTATGAGCGATGCGCAACTGGAAATACTGGCCAGCCGAGCTGGCCTGGCCGTCGACTGGATCGACGCCAACGGACGCCAACAGAAAGTCGCCCCCGCCGTATTGCGCGCCGTTTTGACCGGCCTCGGTCACCCGGCGGGCAGCGCCCAGGAAATTGACGCGAGCCTCCTGCAATTGCAGGAGGTGCAGCAAACCCGGCACCTGCCGCCAATGATCACGGCGGACGTCGGCGTCGGGGTTGATCTGGCGCGTTATTTCGAACCTGAGACGCCGTGCGAGATTCACCTCGAAGACGGCTCCCGACTCAATCTGAAACTCGACGTCAATGCGGTACTGCCCGGTTTGATCCCGGTCGGCTATCAGCACGTCAGCATCGACGGCCAGACCTTTACCCTCGCGGTGGCGCCCGAGCGTTGCTACAGCGTCGGCGATGCGGTCAACAGCCCGATCCCGCGCACGTGGGGTTTGAGCGTGCAGCTGTATTCGCTGCGTCGCCCCGGCGATGGCGGTTTCGGCGACACCCAAGCCCTCGAAGAGCTGGCACGCGTGGCCGGCGAACGCGGCGCCGAGGCGCTGGCGATCAGCCCGATGCACGCGATGTTCAGCAGCGACACCCATCGCTACAGCCCGTATTCGCCGTCCAGCCGTCTGTTCCTCAACAGCCTCTACGCCGCGCCGGGCTCGATCCTTGGCGAACGTGCGCTGCGTGACGCGATTGAAGCGGCCGGTCTCGGCGAACAACTGCAAGCCCTTGAAGCGCTGCCGCTGATCGATTGGCCGGTCGCCGCTGAAGCCAAGCATCGACTGCTGCAAGCGCTTTATGAAGGCTTCGTCCACGGCGAACATCCGCTGCACGAAGACTTCAGCAGTTTCCGTCATGCCGGTGGCGAAGCGCTGGAAAACCACTGCCGTTTCGAAGCCATTCAAGAGGCCCGCGCCGCCAAGGATGAAGAACTCGACTGGCGCCACTGGCCGGAAGAATGGCGCGACCCACGCAGCGCCGCCCTCGCCGATTTCGCCGAAGAAAATGCCGGGCGCATTGGCTTCTTCGCGTTCTGCCAATGGCTGATCGCCCGTTGCCTGGAGCGTGCGCAAGTCGCCGCCCGCAGCGCCGGCATGGGCGTTGGCTTGATCGCTGACCTGGCGGTTGGCGCCGACGGCGGCGGCAGTCAGGCCTGGAGCCGCCAGGACGAATTGCTCGCCTCGCTGACCGTCGGCGCACCGCCCGACATTCTCAATCGCACGGGTCAGGGCTGGGGCATTTCCGCGTTTTCTCCGGAAGGTCTGGTGCGCAACGGCTTCCGCGCGTTTATTGAAATGCTCCGCGCCAATTTCGCCCACGCCGGCGGCCTGCGCATCGACCACGTGATGGGCCTGCAACGTTTGTGGGTCATCCCCAACGACGCTTCGCCCGCCGATGGCGCGTATCTGTATTACCCGGTGGACGACCTGCTGCGCTTGCTCGCCCTCGAATCGCATCGGCACCAGGCGATTGTCCTCGGCGAAGACCTTGGCACTGTCGCCGAAGGCTTGCGCGAAAAGCTCATCGCCCGCTCGATTCTCGGCATGCGCGTGCTGTTGTTCGAACAGGACAATACGCACTTCAAGCCACCGCTCGAATGGCCGGACAACGCGCTGGCCACCACCAGCACCCACGATTTGCCGACGATCAATGGCTGGTGGCATGGCCACGATATCGACTGGAATGCGCGCCTCGGCATGGTCGATGCCAAAGGTGAAATCGAGTGGCGCCAGCACCGTGAGCGTGAGCGCGAAGGCCTGCGCCGGGTGCTCAGCGAAGACCCGCAGAACTTCCGCGAAGAGTCCCACGAGTCCGATCAGGTGCTCGACGCTGCGATCCGTTTCCTCGGGCATACGCGCGCGCCGCTGGTGTTGCTGCCAATCGAAGATGCCCTCGGTGTCGAACAGCAAGCCAACCTGCCCGGCACCACCGATTCGCACCCGAACTGGTCGCGACGCCTGCCCGGTGCCAGCGAAACCCTCCTCGATAACCCGGACGCCGCCCGGCGTGTAGAACTGCTCGCCTGTGCGCGACTTCAGGCTGCTGAGCGTGATCAATGAACCAGACGTCAATCCAACCGTTACGCGCGACCCTGCGCCTGCAATTTCATAAAGATTTCACCCTCGACGACGTGGTGCCGCTGGTGCCGTACTTCGCCCGCCTCGGCATCAGCCATGTCTACGCCTCGCCGCTGTTAAGCGCGCGGGCCGGCTCGATGCACGGCTACGACGTGGTTGACCCGACCACCGTCAATCCGGAACTCGGTGGCGAAGCGGCGTTGCGCCGTCTGGTCGCGGCCCTGCGCGAACAGAACATGGGGCTGATCCTCGATATCGTATCCAACCACATGGCGGTCGGCGGCAGCGATAACCCGTGGTGGCTGGACTTGCTGGAGTGGGGCCGCCTGAGCCCGTACGGCGAATTCTTCGACATTCAGTGGCATTCGCCGGACCCGCTCATGTCCGGGCAATTGCTCCTGCCGTTCCTTGGCAGCGACTACGGCGTGGCGTTGCAGGACGGCACCCTGGCGCTGCAATTCGAGGCGAGCAAAGGCGAGTTTTACGTCAAGCATTACGATCATCACTTCCCGATTTGCCCGATGCACTACGGCGAATTGCTCAAACCTGACGAGCAACTCAACGCTGAACAAACCGAGCAGCTGAAGTTTCTCAGCGACCGTTTTGCCGCCCTGAGCTACCAGACCGATGCGCATAACCTCGCCGCACCGCTGCAAAAAGAGCTGACCGAGCTGGCCGCTGACCCGGCAATTGCGCGGGTCATCGAGCAGCACCTCGGCGCCTACGATTCGCTGACGCCAGAAGGTTTCCAGAACCTGCACAACCTGCTCGAACGCCAGAGTTATCGCTTGGCGAGCTGGCGCACGGCGGCGGATGACATCAACTGGCGGCGCTTTTTCGACGTCAACGAACTCGGTGGTTTGCGCGTCGAGCGTCCGGCGGTGTTTGAAGAAACCCACGCGAAGATCTTCGAACTCATTGCTGAAGGTCTGGTGGACGGTTTGCGCATCGACCACATCGACGGCCTCGCTGACCCGCGCGGTTATTGCCGCAAACTGCGCCGTCGGGTCGATAGCCTGTCGCCGCAGCGGCACTTGCCGATCTATGTCGAGAAGATCCTCGGCGAAGGTGAAACCCTGCACCGCGACTGGTCGGTGGATGGCACCACCGGTTACGAATTCATGAACCAGTTGTCGTTGCTGCAGCATGACCCGGCCGGTGCGCAAACCCTCGGTGAGCTGTGGAATCGCCACAGCGAACGACCTGCCGAATTCATTCGCGAAGCGCAACTGGCGCGTCAGCAAATCCTCAACGGTTCGCTGGCCGGCGACTTCGAAAGTGTCGCGCAAGCCTTGCTGCAAGTGGCGCGCGATGACCTGATGACCCGCGACCTGACCCTCGGCGCAATCCGCCGCGCGTTGCAGGAATTGATCGTGCACTTCCCGGTGTACCGCACTTACATCAGCCCGCGCGGGCGCTCGGCCGAAGATGACGTGTTTTTCCAGCAGGCTATGGACGGCGCGCGGCAGACCTTGGGCGAGGCCGATTGGCCGGTGCTTGATTGTCTCGCCCGTTGGCTGGGTGGCGAGCCTTGGCGCAAACGCCCGGTGGGCCGTCAACGCAAAATCCTCAAGCATGCGTGCGTACGTTTCCAGCAACTGACTTCGCCGGCAGCGGCGAAAGCGGTGGAAGACACTGCGTTCTATCGCTCGGCGGTGTTGCTGTCGCGCAACGACGTGGGGTTCAGCACCGAGCAGTTCAGCGCGCCGATCAGTGACTTCCATGCAGCGTGCCTGAATCGCCTGCAAACCTTCCCGCACAACCTGCTGGCCACCGCGACCCACGACCACAAGCGCGGCGAAGATACCCGCGCGCGCCTGGCGGTGTTGAGTGAACGCAGCGCCTGGTACGCCGAACAGGTCGAACACTGGCGCACGTTGGCTGCGGATCTGCGCAGTGACGAACTGGCGCCATCGGCCGGTGACGAGTTGATTCTCTATCAGGCGATCCTCGGCAGTTGGCCGTTGGGCTTGCGCAGCGATGATCAACCGGCGCTGCAGGACTACGCCAAACGTCTGTGGCAGTGGCAGCAGAAAGCCTTGCGCGAAGCCAAGTTGCAAAGCAGCTGGAGTGCCAACAACGAGGCTTATGAGCAAGCCACTGAAGCGTTCCTCAATCGCGTACTGCTGAGTTCGGAAGGCTTGTCACTGCGCTCGGCCCTCGCGGACGCAGTGCAAGCGATTGCCGCGCCGGGTGCGCTGAATAGCTTGGCGCAAACCTTGCTGCGCATGACCGTGCCAGGCGTGCCGGACCTGTATCAGGGCAACGACTATTGGGATTTCACCCTGGTCGATCCCGACAACCGCCGCCCAGTGGACTACCCCGCTCGCCAGCAGTCGCTGCAAGCCGCGCCGGACCTCGGCGCATGGCTGAGCAACTGGCAGGACGGGCGCATCAAGCAAGGCCTGATCGCGCGCACGCTGAACTGGCGCGCCGAGCACGCCGAGTTGTTCGGCCAAGGCACCTATGAGGCGCTGGAAGTGCTCGGCAGCGAAGCGGATCGCGTGTTGGCGTTTGCCCGTCAACATCAGGGCCAATACGCGATCGTGATCGTGCCGATTCGCTGCGCCGGGCTGCTGGAAAACAGTGCCACGCCGCAGATCGACGCGCTGCGCTGGGGCGATACGCGGGTGAAATTACCGTTCGCCGCTCCGGAAGAAAACCTGAAGGGACTTTTTTCAAACGCAGCAGTCACAAACCACAGGGAGCTGAACATCAGCGCCGCGCTGGGGGATTTCCCGGTCAATCTCTTTATCCAAACTATTCACACTTGAGTTCAGTTCAGGAGCATTGCGATGAGCACCGACGATAAACGCGTTCGCGAATTTGCCTATCAAATATGGGAATCCGAAGGTAAGCCTGAAGGGCACGAAGAGCGCCACTGGGAGATGGCTCGCAAGCTGGCCGAAGCAGAAGCCCTGGCGCCGAAGAAATCCGCCAAGGCTGCCGGTGGCAAGACGGCTGCCGGCAAAACCGGCGCGGCCAAAGCAGACACCGCCAAGACCGACAGCAAACTGAACGGTCAGGCCGAAGGTGAGACTGGCGCGGCTAAAACCAAAGCCAAAGCCAAACCGGCAGCGGCTGCAGCGAAAGTCACCCCGCCGGGTGAAAAGGCTGCCGAGAAAAAACCGCGCACCGCGAAGAAGCCGCCGACGGCCTGACGCAGCAAGTTTTTATCCTGATTGAACCTGTGGCGGGCTTGCTCGCCATATCGGGCTCGCTCGCCCGAAAAAACACTGAGCACCTGTGGGAGCGAGCCTGCTGGCGAAGGCGGTTAGTCAGTCGCATGCGTGATGACTGATCGAGCCCTTTCGCCAGCAGGCTCGCTCCCACAGGTTGCTCTACCTGACTGACAGAACTCGCTACATACCCATTTTTGCAGGAGCACTTTAATGACCAGTCCAAAAAAAGACGCGCCAGAAACTCGCACCGAGCCGTCGCGAATTCGTGAAGGCCTGCCCTTCCCGCTCGGCGCCACCTGGGATGGTCTGGGGGTTAACTTCGCCTTGTTCTCCGCCAACGCCACCAAGGTCGAACTGTGCATCTTCGACGATTCCGGTGAAGTCGAGCTGGAGCGCATCGAGCTGCCGGAATACACCGACGAGATCTATCACGGCTACCTGCCCGACGCCCATCCGGGGCTGATCTACGGCTACCGCGTGTACGGTCCTTACGACCCGGCGAACGGCCATCGCTTCAACCACAACAAACTGTTGATCGACCCGTACGCCAAGCAATTGGTCGGCGAGCTGAAATGGTCGGAAGCGTTGTTCGGTTACACCATCGGCCACAAGGACGCCGACCTCAGCTTCGATGAACGCGACAGCGCGCCATTCGTGCCCAAGTGCAAAGTCATCGACCCGGCGCACACCTGGGGCAATGACCATCGCGTCAGCGTGCCGTGGGACAAGACGATCATTTATGAGACTCACGTGCGCGGCATCAGCATGCGTCACCCTGCCGTCCCCGAGAATGTGCGCGGCACCTTCGCCGGGTTGATGGTCGATGAAGTGATCGAACACGTCCGCAAGCTCGGCGTTTCGAGCGTCGAATTGCTGCCGATTCACGCGTTCGTCAACGACCAGCATTTGCTGCAAAAAGGCATGACCAACTACTGGGGCTACAACAGCATTGCGTTCTTCGCCCCGGACCCGCGCTACCTGGCCAGCGGCAAAATTGCCGAGTTCAAGGAGATGGTTGCGCACCTGCACGAAGCCAATCTCGAAGTGATCCTCGACGTGGTCTACAACCACACTGCCGAGGGCAACGAGCAGGGTCCGACCCTGTCGATGCGCGGTATCGACAACGCTTCGTACTATCGCCTGATGCCGGATGACAAGCGCTATTACATCAACGATTCCGGCACCGGCAACACCCTCGACCTGAGCCACCCGTGCGTGCTGCAAATGGTCACTGACTCGCTGCGTTACTGGGCAACGGAAATGCACGTCGACGGTTTCCGCTTCGACCTGGCAACCATTCTCGGTCGCTACCACGACGGTTTTGACGAGCGCCACAGCTTCCTCGTCGCTTGCCGCCAAGACCCAGTGCTGCGGCAGGTGAAAATGATCGCCGAGCCTTGGGACTGTGGCCCCGGTGGTTATCAGGTCGGTGGTTTCCCGCCGGGCTGGGTCGAGTGGAACGACAAATTCCGCGACACCGTGCGCGCCTTCTGGAAGGGTGATGACAGTCAACTCGCTGATTTCGCCAGCCGCATGACTGCGTCCGGCGAGATGTTCAACCAGCGCGGTCGGCGCCCTTATGCGTCGGTGAACTTCATCACTGCGCACGACGGTTTCACCCTCAACGACTTGGTGTCGTACAACGACAAGCACAACGAAGCCAACGACGAAAACAACCAGGACGGCAGCAACAACAATCTGTCGTGGAACCACGGCGTCGAAGGCCCGACCGACGACCCGGAAATCAACGAACTGCGCCAGCGGCAGATGCGTAACTTCTTCGCCACGCTGCTGCTGTCGCAAGGCACGCCGATGCTGGTGGCCGGTGACGAATTTGCGCGGACCCAGGACGGCAACAACAACGCGTATTGCCAGGACAGTGAAATCGGTTGGGTCAACTGGGATCTGAGCGCTGACGGCAAGGCGTTGCTGAAGTTCGTCAAACGCCTGATCAAGCTGCGTCTGGCGTATCCGATCCTGCGTCGTGGACGCTTCCTGGTCGGCAATTACAACGAGGACATCGGCGTCAAAGATGTCACTTGGCTGGCCCCGGATGGCAACGAAATGTCCACCGAACAGTGGGAAGAGGCGCACGGTCGCTGCCTCGGCATGCTGCTCGACGGTCGCGCCCAGGAAACCGGGATTCGCCGCAAGGGTGGCGATGCGACGCTGCTGCTGGTGGTAAACGCGCACCACGACGTGGTCAATTTCACTTTGCCGGAAGTCCCGGATGGCGGTCACTGGACCTGCATGATCGACACCAATCAGCCGTCGATTCGTGGCCAGGAACGCTTCGAATTCGGTCACGAATACTCGGTCACCGGCCGCTCGCTGCTGCTGTTCGAACTGCAGCATGAGGAAGAAGAGTGAAATGGACTTACAGGCGTTCTTGCACCAACAACCGCCCGGCTACGCTGATACCCAAGCGTTAGGCCGGTGCCTGCGGGCGCTAGTGGAAGCCGGTTTCGATCAGCTTCCACTGCCCGGTAGCGGGCAAACCCTGGCGCGTTTCCAGCGCCTGGCCGAGGTCGGCGGTCACGACCTCGGGCTGTGCAAATTGTATGAAGGGCACACCGACGCGCTGGCCATCATCCAGCAACTCGGTGGCTCGCCGACGCCCGCCAGCACGTGGGGCATGTGGGCCGCCGAACCGCCGCAAGCCAAGGTTCGCGTCACGCCTTCAGGGCAAATGGTTTTGCTCAATGGGCGCAAAGCCTGGTGTTCCGGCGCGGCGGTGTTGAGCCACGCCCTGCTCACCGCTTGGGATGATCAGGATCAGCAACAATTGGTTGCGGTGGCGCTGGATCAACCCGGCGTCATCGTCACCACCGATGGCTGGCAAGCGTTGGGCATGGCTGCCACCGGCAGTGTTGAAGTGGTGTTCGAGGGCGCCGAGGCGCAAGCCATCGGCAACCCCGGCGATTACTTGCAGCGGCCCGGTTTCTGGCAGGGCGGCATCGGCATTGCCGCGTGTTGGTACGGCGCGGCACAGAGCATCGCCGAGCGTTTGCGTCGCCACTGTGCGCAACGCCCGGAACCGCATGCGCTGGCGCATTTGGGCGCGGTCGACAGTGCGTTGCACGCAGCGGCAGAAGTGCTGCGGGTCAGCGCCCTGGCGATCGACGCGCAACCTACGGCCAACGCCGAACTGCTGGCACGCCGCGCTCGGGCGGTGGTGGAAAATTCTGCCGAGCAGGTTATCCGACACGTCGGCCGAGCCCTCGGTGCCGGGCCTTATTGCAAGGATCGGCAGTTTGCGCAGTTGATCGCCGATCTGCCGGTTTTCCTTCGCCAAAGCCACGCCGAACGTGACCTTGCCGCGCTCGGGCAAGCAGTGATCAACGAGGATTGGACGTTATGAAAGCCAATCCTATCGTGGGTCAGGGCACGCCGTTGCGGCTCTGGCAAACCTCGCGGCAACTGGCGCAATTGCCTGCCATCGACATCCTGGATCTGGTGCCGCCGGGCTCGCGCGCGGTGATTATCGCTCCGCACCCGGATGACGAAGTATTGGGTTGTGGCGGGTTTCTGCAATTGCTCGCGGCGGCCGGGCGGGCGTTGCAACTGATTTCGGTCACCGATGGCAGCGCCAGCCACCCCGGCTCCGAACGCTGGCCGGCGGAGCGTCTAAGCATTATTCGGCCGCAGGAATCGGCGGAAGCGCTGCGTCGCCTCGATCTGCCGTTGCACAGCCTTAAATGGCTGCGCGGCGGTTTTCAGGACAGTCAGGTGGCGGCGCGGGAAAACCAGCTGCGCGAGTTCATCGAACGGCATTTACGCCCCGACGACGTGGTGTTCACCACATGGAGCGAGGACGGCCACTGCGACCACGAAGCGGTTGGCCGCGCCAGTGCGGCGGCGGCGAAAAACGTCGGTGCGACGTTGCATGAGCTGCCGGTCTGGACCTGGCACTGGGCGACCCCGGAAGACAGTGTGGTGCCGTGGCATCGCGCGCGAAAAATTTTGCTGGAACCGCACTTGGTCGCGCGCAAACGCCATGCCATCCATGCCTTCGCCAGCCAATTGGAGGGCGATCCGCAAGTCGGCTTGCCGCCGGTGCTCGCACCGTATGTGCTGGACCGATTACTGCAACCGTTCGAGGTGGTGTTTTTATGAGTGTCGAGGATCGCTATTTCGATGGTTTGTTTGCCGGCAACGACGACCCGTGGGCCTTTCGTCAGCGCTGGTACGAGCAACGCAAGCGCGCCATCACCCTCGCCGCCCTGCCCCGACCGCGTTATCGGGCAATCTTCGAGCCCGGTTGCGCCAACGGCGAATTGAGCGCCGAGCTGGCGAACCGCTGCGATCGGCTGTTGTGCTGCGACACGGCGGCGGCTGCGGTCGGGTTGGCGCAGACGCGTTTGAGTGTGTTTGAACACGCAGAAGTTCGGCAAAGTCGTTTGCCCGGTGACTGGCCGGACGAGAAGTTTGACCTGATTGTCATCAGCGAAATTGGCTATTACCTCGACGCCGAGGATTTGAAACGCCTGATTGTGTCGGCTGAGCAATCATTGACCGCCGACGGTCAATTGCTCGCCTGCCACTGGCGTCCGCCTATCGACGGCTGTCCGCTGAACGCGCGGCAGGTGCACGATCTGCTGCACGAGCATTTGCATTTGCCGCGCCTGGTGTTGCATCAGGAAGCGGATTTTCTCCTGGAAGTGTGGAGCCGTGAGCCACGTTCGGTGGCGGCACTGGAGGGTTTGCGCTAACCGGGCTCGCAGTGTTGTTTGCCGGACCACGGTGCAATTGGCATAAAAAAATCCGTATCAGATGAAACAGCGAGGCGACGAACCGGGTTGTATGAGCAATACTCTGTCCGCTGCAATCCAGGGTTCGGAGCGCAGTCGTTTGCCATCCACCAGCCTTCACGGGTCGGCCGGGCTTGTTTATTCAAGCGTCGTGCGCGATTGAGGGCGATATAGAACAAGGACGTAACTCATGAAAACCGTGTACCTCAACGAAAGTCCCCTGCCAGCACAAATCTGGAACAACGCCCCGCAACTCGACAACATTCCGGTCATCAACACGCAAACCCTGGTTCCCGAAGGCGCCCGCGCCGTGATCATTGCGCCGCATCCGGGCGATGAAGTGGTGATGTGCGGCGGTTTGTTGCAATTACTCTCGGCCCTAGGCCATCCCCTGCAATTGATCTCGATCACCGACGGCAGCGCCAGCCATCCCGGCTCGCAGCAATGGTCGGAGAAACGTTTGAGTGTGTTTCGCCCGCAGGAAAGCGTCGAAGCGGTGCGCCGCCTCGGGTTGCCGATGCACAGTTTGAAATGGATTCGCGGCGGTTTTACCGATAACGCCCTGGCCGAGCGCGAGCAGCAACTGACCCATTACATCGCGCGCTATCTGCGCCCGGGCGACGTGGTGTTCAGCACCTGGCGCGAGGACGGCATCAACGACCACGATGCCGTGGGCCGCGCCGCGGCGAGGGCGGCGGCGATAGTCGGGGTGACCTTCAACGAAATGCCGGTCTGGGCCTGGCACTGGCCGACCCGCGATCAGGCCAACATCCCCTGGCACCGAGCGCGCAAGATCCGCCTCGACACCTGGACCATCGCCCGCAAAAGCCACGCCACCCACGCCTACGCCAGCCAACTCGACGGCGAACCCGCCATCGGCATCGCCCCGCTGCTGCCCAAGTCACTGCTGGAACGGATTCGATTGCCGTATGAGATTGTGTTTGTTTGAGGAATGCATTCCTCCGCGCAACCCAATCCGCATCGCCCCCCGCCCCCCCCTGTAGGAGCTGAGCTTGCTCGCGAAGGCGGTTTGCCAGATGAAAATTGTGGTGACTGACCCACCGCTTTCGCGAGCAAGCTCAGCTCCTACAAGGGTTCAGCGTCTGACGCAAAATCCCGCGTCCAACAAAAATCACCTGTAGGAGTGAGCCTGCTCGCGATGGCGGTTTGCCAGATGCAAATTGTGGTGACTGACCCACCGCTTTCGCGAGCAAGCTCAGCTCCTACAAGGGTTCAGCGTCGGACGCAAAATCCCGCGTCCAACACAAATCACCTGTAGGAGTGAGCCTGCTCGCGATGGCGGTTTGCCAGATGAAAATTGTGGTGACTGACCCACCGCTATCGCGAGCAGGCTCAGCTCCTACAAGGGTTCAGCGTCTGACGCAAAATCCCGCGTCCAACACAAATCACCTGTAGGAGTGAGCCTGCTCGCGATGGCGGTCTGCCAGATGAAATTGTGGTGACTGACCCACCGCTTTCGCGAGCAAGCTCAGCTCCTACAAGGGTTCAGCGTCTGACGCAAAATCCCGCGTCCAACACAAATCACCTGTAGGAGTGAGCCTGCTCGCGATGGCGGTTTGCCAGATGAAAATTGTGGTGACTGACCCACCGCTTTCGCGAGCAAGCTCAGCTCCTACAGGGGTTCAGCGCAGGCACCAAATCTGCGCCCCACTGCAGATCACCTGTGGGAGCTGAGCTTGCTCGCGATAGCGGTCTGCCGGTTGAAAATGATGGCGGCTGACCCACCGCTATCGCGAGCAAGCTCAGCCCCGACCACACAATGGGATGTGCAATCGCGCTGAACTGCCTGCTTTCGTATCAGTCGCATATTTATGCAGCCTGGATTCAGAGGAGCCAACGTGACCAGCCACTCAGAACACCGCACGCTCGAAACTGCGCCAATGGACTCGACGACGGTTCATCGGTTGCGGGTGTTGACGGTTAACACGCACAAGGGTTTTACCGCGCTCAATCGGCGCTTCATCCTTCCGGAATTGCGCGAAGCGGTGCGCAGTACTTCGGCGGATCTGGTGTTTTTGCAGGAGGTGGTCGGCGAGCACGAACGCCATTCAAACCGCTACAACGAATGGCCGCAGATGTCGCAATACGAATTCCTCGCCGACAGCATGTGGAGTGATTTCGCCTACGGCCGCAACGCGGTCTACCCCGATGGCCACCACGGCAACGCGCTGCTGTCGAAGTACCCGATCCGCGAATTCCGCAACCTCGACGTCTCGATCACCGGCCCCGAGCGCCGGGGTTTGTTGCACTGCATTCTCGACGTCCCCGGCCATGCCGAAGTCCACGCGATTTGCGTGCACTTGAGCCTGCTCGAAAGCCATCGCCAATTGCAGCTTCAGCTGCTTTGCCAATTGCTCGAATCCCTGCCCGACGACGCCCCGGTGATCATCGCCGGCGATTTCAACGACTGGCAGTTGCAAGGCAACGCCGCCCTCGCCCGGCGCAATTACCTGCACGAAGCTTTCGAGCGCCATCAGGGGCGTCCGGCGAAAACCTACCCGGCGCGTTTCCCGTTGCTGCGCCTCGACCGCATCTACTTGCGTAACGCCAGCAGCCACAACCCGCAAATCCTCGGCAACCGACCTTGGACGCACCTGTCCGACCATCTGCCGCTGGCAGTCGAAGTGCATCTCTAACCCGCGTCGAAGTTGCCAGAAACGACAGCAGGCGAAAAAAACCACCTCCAGCGTTGACGGCTGACTCATCACGAATCGGCCGTTAGCAACCTATCCAAACCGACCCTTCCAGCCACGACTTGATGATTTTTTGTACAAACAATCACTTAAGCACGTACTGGATTTCAGACAGTTACGATCACCAAAATTGCCCGACCATTTATCGGCCATTTTCTTGACGCAGCGCCGCCGGTCTTCTTAGCTACACCTTACTACCCCCGGAAATACCACCTGGGGCAAACCTGCAGACACCCGCGAACACGGGCGGCCGCAGGCTTGCCTCACTCCATTCGGTCGCCCCTCATTCGGGGTAGGAGAGACGCCAGAGCGAGAAACGGCATGCGTTTGCAAGGTAGACCTCCATGAAAACTTCATTCACCCCTCAAGAGATCAAAATCACCTTTTGCACAGTATCGAGTTCGCTCCTGCTGTGTTCGACCATGGAAGTGCCGGCCGAGCCTGCGGAGGACGAGGCTGCTCCCTGGTATCGCCAGGAGGTGCCGAGCATGACCTTGCCCGCCGTCGCCGCCACCTACCCTGGACGCTTTGCCGTCCACGCGGATTTGCGCAGTTCACGCCTGACCACCGAGGACGCAGCCCCGGCCGTGTGGGACCAACTCTACGGTCAGACTTCACGCCAGGCGCAAAGCGACTTTCAGTCCGCAAGTTTTGCGACGCCCGGCACCGACACCTTCAAAGGCCCGGCGCTGCTGACCCTGCAAAGTGGCAGCGGTCATGTGCAGCGAGTCGGCTTGGTCGGCGGCCTCAGTCAATTTCAGGGCAACAGCAGCGGCGTACTGACCCGTCGCGCCATGGCTGAGCCGAATACCGACACCCTCAGCCTGCAAGGCCAGAGCCTCGGCGCTTATTGGAGCCTGACCGGGCCGCAAGGCTGGCATGTCGATTTGACCGCCAGCGGTGGCCGCGTCAATGGCTACAGCCGCGATGCGCAAGGCCTGCGCCAAGCCACCGAAGGCAGCGCAATGACCTTGTCGGTGGAAGGCGGTTTCCCGATTGGCCTGGGCGAAAACTGGGTGGTCGAACCGCAGGCGCAGTTGATCAATCAGCGCATCACCCTCGACACGCCGTACGCCGGCAACAGTAATGCGTCCTCCAGCGACCTGACGTCGTGGAGCGGCCGGGTCGGGGCGCGATTGAAAGGCAGTTACGACATTAACGGTTTGCCGGTCGAACCCTATGTGCGGACCAATTTGTGGCACACGGTGTATACGGGCAATACCTTGACGCTGGACCAGGTGGACAAGATCAGCAGCAGCC